>NZ_CP162130.1:1872500-2182500 GCF_040833975.1 Leptospira sp. WS92.C1 | reverse complement strand
TTTAACTTCTCCATGTCAACATACTTTTTTGTTCCCCACTTAGTTGATGCAACATGCCTGAGGCGAGCAGTGGCTAACATGAGAGCGGACTTCCCATCAGGAAAGGCTCCTACGACTTTTGTTCTTCTCTTGATCTCTTTGATGATTCTTTCTAATGGATTGTTGGTTCGGATCTTTCTCCAATGCTCGGAAGGAAAATCCATATAAGAGAGAGTTTCTTCGATTCCATCGGAGATGACTTTAGCTGCTTCCTTCAATTTCATTTCAGTCAAGCGCTCGGCGACAAAGTTGGCTTTCTTCAAAGCTTCTTCTTTGTTTTCCTGAGAATGAATCGCTTTCAACATTTGTGAAATCACTTTAAAGGAACTTCTTGGAGCCTTTCCAAATACATTCCTGTAGAAATGAACGATACACCTCTGCCATTTCGATTCTGGAAAGAAGTAAGGAATCGATTCCACTAAGCCTAAACATTTGTCTGAGATAATTAAGTTCACTCCTCTGAGTCCCCGGTCCTTAAGATGTTTTAGGAACGCTTGCCAACTCTCTTTGTCTTCTCTGGCTCCTTCCATCGAACCAAGAACTTCTCTGTAACCTTCTGAATTAACCCCTATGGCTACGAGAATCGCTACGTTACGAACTTCTCCACCCCAAGACTTCTTCAAGTAAAGTCCGTCCAGGTAAACGTAAGGATATTCGTCAGTAAGCGGACGGATTCTCCATTCGTCGATTTGAACAAAAACTTTTTGGTTGAGTTTGCTGATCGTTGAAGGTGAGACCTTGGTTCCCCAGAGGCTTTCGGTAATGTCCTCGACTCTCCGAACTGAAACTCCCGCGAGATACATCTCCATGAGAGCTTCTTCTACCGAACTCTCCCGTCGCTTGTATCGATCGATGATCGCCGACTCAAACGGAATTGTTCTTAGTTTGGGAACTTTTAACTTTACTTTTCCCGCTTTTGTTTCGAAGTTTCTATTATACGAACCCGCTCTTGTATCTACTCGATCCGGGCTTCTCTCATACCTCGAGGCTTTGCAGAGTTTATCCGCTTCCTCATCTAAGAGAGCGTTCAGCGTTTCTTCCACTGAACCTCTTACGAGTTCGCTCAAGTCTTTCTTGAGCTGGGTCTCATCCACTTGGATTACTTTCAAGTGTGCTTTTTCTTCTTCTGCCCTCATTGGGGGGTTCTCCTTTTTCTTGAATTTGCTCATTACAAACTCAATCGGCAAGGAGAGCCTTCTCTTTGATTCTTAAATGTGCGAAAGATTGAGGACGTTATCATACAAAGAGATTGAGGATGGAAAAATTAGTAATCTGAAAGAATCGGCTTCAAGAATAAAACCGGGATCGGATGGAACAGTATAATAAAGGGAAATCCAATTTGTACGACATTGGAAGAGAATTCTGCTCTAATCTTTTATAAAATACGGATTCGGATCCAAATTTTCTTTTGGATTGTCCTTGTTCAACTTCGATCCCATCCGGCAATCGAATATGGATCGTCTGAGCGCAAAAATGGAATACGATTCCTATAAAAATGCCGAATAAAAATCGAACCGTTTTATATAAGATTTTATCCATTGATTCTAAAGTAAATGACGTCTCCGTCTAAAACGATATATTCTTTTCCTTCGATTCTGAGTTTACCCTCTTCCTTTACCTTTGTTTGATTTCCGGCTCTATCCAAGTCTTCGTAACTCATCACTTCGGCTCGAATAAATCCTTTTTCAAAATCGGAATGGATCACCGCCGCGGCTTTCGGACCGGTACTGTTTACCGGAGTCGTCCATGCCCTGACTTCGACTTCGCCTGCGGTAAAAAAGGTGACGAGCCCAAGAAGTTTATATGCGGTTTTGATCATTCGATCCAGGCCGCTTTCCGTTTCGCCGATTTCTTTTAAGAAGTCGAGTTGTTCGTTTCGATCCAAACCGGAGATTTCTTCTTCAAATCGGCCGCAGAGAATCACTAGTTCCGCGTTTTCTTCTTTTGCCATCTGTCGAATCTGTTGGAGCAAAGGAGTGTCTTTTTTAGCCGCGTCCTTATCTGCGATGTTTGCCACATACATCACCGGTTTGTAGGTGATCAGTTGAAATGATTTTGCGAGTTTTCTTTCCTCTTCTTTCAAGTCTGCAAGACGAGCGGGTTTTCCTGCTTTGAGAAGATCCAGAATTTTTTCTAACACAGCCGCGGTTTCCTGTGCCTCTTTGTTTCCATTCTTCGCATTTTTTGCGGCTCTCTGGTATTGTTTGTCGGCGCTGTCCAGATCCGCAAAGATCAATTCCATGTTTACGACCGCTGCGTCGTCGACAGGATTTACCTTTCCGTGGACGTGGGTTACATTCTCATCTTCGAAAGCGCGCACAACGTGACAGATCGCGTCGACTTCCCGGATATGCGAAAGAAATTTATTTCCGAGGCCTTCACCCTGGCTCGCGCCTTTGACAAGGCCTGCGATGTCAACGAATTCGATGATTGCGGGAACGATCTTTTGAGGTTTTGCAATTTCGGCGAGACGTTCCAGTCGAAAATCCGGAACTTCAACGATTCCTTTGTTCGGTTCGATGGTGCAGAATGGATAGTTCTCCATCTGAGCGCCCGCTTTTGTTAGCGCGTTAAAAATAGTGGATTTACCTACGTTGGGAAGGCCGACGATGCCGCAATTCAGACTCATGGAGTCCAGATTTTCCGGACTAGGGTCCCTCGAAAAGTAAAATCGCGACTATTCGAGTTCCCAGGATTTTCCGGAACCGTCGCTATTGAGGGAAAAACTTTCCTGTTTCAATCGAATCAGTCGATTTCCACGGAAGAAAAAGTTTAGAACTGAAATTCCGTTGGGAATGGAAGACGCAGCACAGCCGGTATAATAAATTCCTTCGTTGAATCGGAGGTCTTGCGGTTGATCCCAAAGTTGGATCCAGGTATTTGTTTCCGTTTTTTCGGACAAAAGTGAAGCCCATTCTTCCCCCGATTTTTCTCCGGCGAGAAAGAGAATCTTATCGGTGTCTAAAGGAATCTCTTTGGGATCGACGAGAGTGGAAAACCAAAATTTTAAAGAATCAAAACTCAGTTCGAAAGAAGCGTTTCCGACGGATACAGAAGACGTTTGCGTTTGCGACGATCCAGGCGCAGTAGACGATTCTCCTTTCTTTTCCGAATTTTTTATGGTCGAAGTCGATTTCGTTTTTTTGTTCGAACTTTCTTTTTTAGAATTTTTGGATTTCTCTTTTTTTGTTTTCTTTTTTCTTAAAAAAAGTTTGGAAGATTTTACTTTCGGCTCCGTAATTTCTTTTTTGCCAGAGGAAACATCCGCAGTCGACGTTTGATTTTTTGTTTCGGAGGTGTTTTGAGAAACGGATTCTTCCTTTTGAGGTTGGGATGAATTTTCGGAACTTCCTTCGGATGTTTGCGATTTCGAAGGAGCTCCTACATTTTTATTTTCTATCTCAAAAGAAGGCTGTTTTTCTTTTTTAGATTTTAAACGTTTGGATTTCCGTTTGGATCTTTTTTTGATAAAGGACTTTGGATCTTTTTTGGGTGTTACGATTTCTTTTTTTTCTGCGAGAAAGGAAATCCAGGGTAGGACCGGATTTGTTCCGGAAGACGGAAGATTCTCCATAGAGCTTTTTGGAAAAATATAAAGGTCGTATCCGTTTTGAGACGCCTGTACAAGCTGTTCCACGGGAACTTCCCCGTTATACGCTCCGTAGCCGATTAAGAACGCGGTTCCATTCTCCTGAGTTCGTTTTGCCTTGAGTCGTTTAAAAAACAAGGAAGTTGATTTGTAATACCGGGTTTTGTCCGTTTTTGCGGGAGGTTCGCAAACAAGAACGATGCTTACGGGACGATCGAACAACCCTCCCGTTTCCGAAAAAAGAGTTTGGAAACAGAAACCAAGGATGAGCAAAATCGACAACAGGCCTTGTTTAAAAACGGTTTTGAACATAAAAAAATTAAAGCCCGACCGATTTCAAAAGAGATTTTTCGAATTTCAGATAATTCTTTTTTTCTTTTTCCTGAAAGAACGCATAACGTGTTTTGTAATCCGAGTCTTCGGCAGCAAGAGAATTTTGCATCTCGGAAAGATGAGATTCTTCTTCCTTGATGATCGCTTTTAAGCTTACGGAAATTCCATTCTCCTCTAAGATCTGATCGTATTCGTTATAGAGAAAATCGGCTCTTTCTTCGATGAGATGAGTCACATAAAGATAGGATAAAAAGGATTGTTTTTGACCTTTGATTCCGGATTGTTTTAGGTTTTTTAAAACCATTCCGTCCAGTCTTTGAAAGTATAAAAATGCTGGATAACCGCAGTGAAGATTTTCCTGTTTGTAATCCGGACAAGTTCCTGGAGAAACTCGATCGCTCATCCGTTTAAAAAAATGAGCGTGTCTTGCTTCCTCGGACGCGTGTCTGAGAATCATTTCTCCCATTTCAAAACCGCTCTGGGTCGCGAGAATTTTTCTGGAACCCATGTGTTCCAGAAAGGAAATCGTATTCAACCAGCGGGAATGAATCTTAGAATCTTGTATGATTTTTTTTAAAAAAGATCGAATCGCGTCCGTAGAAATCGGATACGTAATAGTTGCGGGAGTCATAAACGTATCCTTTTTTGAGTGCGGAAAAAATCATCGATTTTTAACCTTTCTTTCCGAATTTCTGTATGAAAAAGAACCACTCTGTTTCAAAATCAAAATCCTATAAGAGTCCGATCCAATTTATGAATTTTAGCCTAACATCCCTAAAGCAGTATGGAAGTCTCATCAAATTCTCCCATACCCTCTTTGCCCTCCCGTTTGCGGGGATCGCCTATGTTCTCGCGTTTTTAAAAACTCACGAAAGATCCGTTACGGACTGGGTGGTTCTTTCCATTTTGATTTTGATCTCCATGGTTTTGGCGCGATCCGCGGCGATGGGTTTTAATCGGATCGTGGATCGGGATATCGACGCAAAAAATCAAAGAACTGCGGATCGTGAAATTCCCGCCGGAAAGATTTCGCTTCGTTCCGCGATCTTGTTTGTGGTCTTATCTTCTTTGGGATTTTTTGTGGTCAGTTGGTGGATCAATCCTCTTGCGTTTGTTCTTTCGTTTCCGACTCTCTTGATTCTTCTCGGATATTCTCTCGCAAAACGATTCACTTGGCTCTGTCATTATATTCTGGGTTTTTCGATCGGTTTGGCCCCGCTCGCTACCTGGGTTGCGATTCGGGAAGAGATTGTTTTGGAGCCTGTTCTTTGGACGATCGGTCTCGCGTTCAACCTCGCAGGATTTGATATTCTCTACGCACTTCAGGATCGGGAGTTCGATTCCAAAGAGGGTTTGCATTCGATCCCCGCAAAATTCGGAAGAAAAAATTCTTTGATCATTGCGATGATAAGTCATGTTCTTTGTATTCTGTTTTTATTTTTTGCGGGAATTGTTTCCGGACTGGGGCCCGTATTTTTGATCTTTGTCAGTATCACCGCATTCTATCTTTTTCAAGAACATAAGATCGCGAGGGCGGCAGGTGAAGTTTTTTTTCCTCCGAAGTTTTATCAAATTCATTCGTATATTTCTCTGATTCTTTTCGGCGGACTTTTGATCGATCGAATCTTTTTTCTGGTAATTCTATGAAACTTGTTTTAGGAATGGCGGGCGCGAGCGGTTCCATCTATGCGGAACGTTTTATCAAGGCCTTGTCCACGATCGAAGGAACCACTTATCTCATCTGCAGCCCCGCTTCTCTCCGTGTTTTTCGGGAGGAGATGAATTGTACCGTTTCCTCTGCAAGTGAACTTTTAGAATTTATCGTTACTAAATACAAGATTCACAATCCTCCTCATCAATTTCAGATTCGCAATTTTTTAGATATAGGAGCCGATATCGCTTCCGGTTCCAATTCCTGGAAATCGATGGTGGTATTGCCTTGTTCGATGAAGACGATCGCTGCGATAAACGCGGGTTTGACGGAAAACCTGATCGAAAGGGCGGCCGACGTGACCTTAAAAGAAAGAAGAACCCTGGTTTTAGTGCCGAGGGAAGCTCCTTACAATCGGATTCATTTAAAGAATATGCTGGAACTTCACGACGCAGGCGGAACGATTCTTCCGGCCTCTCCGGGCTTTTATCAGATGCCGAAAACCTTGGATGATTTGGCGGATTTTATCAGCGAACGGATTTTTAGACTCTTGGGTGTAGAATTGGATCTATACCCAAGATGGAATCCGCGTAATCACGAGGAATGATCGTTAAGCGAAGTATTCGATATCGTGAATTTTTTTCTTCAAAGTCGAAGCGTCTTCGTAATTTTCTTTCGAAATCGCATTGAACTTTTGAAGATAGAGACCGATCAATTCTTCACCGGTTTGTCCGGGTAAGGAAAGAGCTTTTTTGAAATTCTCCAGATCAAACTCGGGATGTTTTGTGGAAAAATTTTCCACAAGCTGATCCATTTTGATCAGAGACGCTTCTCTTGCAATTCCTGTGGATCTGCGAATTTTGAGAGAAAGATTTGCGAGCGCGTCCAGATATTCTCTGACTCCGCTTTCTTCCTCCGGGAAATGGACCTGTCCGCCGCCGACTTCCCTGTTTTTACAGATTTCCACATATTTGATCACGACACTGTTGAACTGATCCATTCTTTCTTGAATGTAATCGTTGGACGCATCTTTGGAAGAAGGCATTTCAAAATCGCGGATTTTGATAACGTCATATTTCTCTATATTTTCCGAGATGACTCGTTTGAGCTCCTCGTAACTTTCCAGAGAAACTGGAGGAAATGTGACTACGGGAAAATTTTCGCCGATTTTTAGAAAGCTAACCACTACGTTAGACGCGATGATCTTTCCTCCGGGGCTGAGAGGGTTTTCACCAAATACGTTGCAATAGACTATCAAATTGCCCGTAGGGTTTTTTTCGGATCCCTTTTCAAATTTCAAGGTTTACCTCCCATCTCTTAGTACAACAGACTGAAATCCTCGTATTATTCCCACTTTTTTATTTCTTCATTGAGATGATCGAATATAGTTTTGTAAGCTTGATAGATTGGGCCGTTTTTATCTTTGAGAATCGCAGGTTTTCCGTCTTCCCCCGAATTCATGATCTCTATTGTCAACGGAATGCCACCCAAGAACCTTGCTTCCGAAGAATCGGCCAACTTCTCGCCTCCTCCTTTGCTAAATATGGCAGAAGCATGTCCGCATTTTGGACAAATAAATTCACTCATGTTTTCTACGATCCCTAAAATCGGAACCTTTACCTGAGCAAACATCGCGGACGCACGACTTGCGTCTAAAAGAGCTACGGATTGTGGAGTAGTTACAATTACCGCGCCATCCAAATCGATCAATTGCGCGAGTGAGAGTTGAACGTCTCCGGTTCCCGGCGGAAGATCTATAAAAAGATAATCGAGATCATCCCATACGATATCGTATAAAAATTGTTCGATCGCCTTTCCAAGCATCGGTCCTCTCCAGACTACCGGTTGTTTTTCATCGATCAGAAATGAAAATGAAATCAGTTTGAGTCCGTCTTTTTCCAGAGGATAGATCTTATCTTCTTCCGCTTTGAGCGCTACTCTTCCGTTGACCCCGAACATCTTTCCGACGGACGGACCATAAATGTCCGCGTCCAAAACCCCGACCTTATAACCAAGGGATACCGCCATCGCCGCGAGGTTTACAGTTACGGTGGATTTTCCGACTCCGCCCTTTCCGGATCCGATCGCGATCACATTTTTGACTCCTGGAATTTTGTTCGAATCATCCAAAACGAGTTTTGGATCCACTTCGAATTTGATCTTTACCTTACCCACTCCTTCGAGTTTGGTAAGGGTTTGGCGAATCTGCGCTTCCAGACCGATCTGAATTCTTCGATCCTGACTCGGGGTTTTGAGAAGAATGCTCGTTTCGCCTTCTTGGATATCTAAGGATCCGACCATTCCCAAGGATACGATATCCTTTTTGAGTTCCGGATGTTTGATTTTTGTAAGTTCTCTTTGAATCTTGACTGCTTCGATGGTGGCCATTCTATTCCTTTTCCGAATACGAAATTAAGGGAGCTTTCGTAAATTTAGACTGTTCTGAATTGTAAGTATATCTTTGAATCGAAAGGTTTTGTTTTTGGATTTCGATCACATGAAATCCGCTCTCATGTTTTGAATCTGGAATTCTCGTGCTAGAAGCCGAATTGATCACATGATACGGAAGTTCTTTTCCGGGGAATTTTACCCAGTTGGTGTGTACGTGACCGTGTAAAAAAGCAAGAGGAGGTTTTTCCTTTAAAAGAGAAGCCACTTCTTCCCGATTGAGCAATTTGTGATGAGAGGTTTCCTGTCTGTGTTGTGGATTCCAAATCGGATGATGACAGACCAAAACGTAATTCCGGATTTTTTTTTCCTTTAAAATCTGCAAAGTGCGAGTGACGATTTGCGGTCGGACTCTTCCATACGCATCCAGAATCGAAAGAGGGAAACTGGAATCCCAACCTACAAAGTAAAGATCGTGTATTTTTTTAACTCGGATATAATCCGAGTTTTGCGCGATGGCTTCTCCGGAAAGATTGGAAAAATACTTTTCATAAAATGCGTTCTCGCCTACCGCCTGTTTCGTATAACGGTCGTGGTTTCCGGGAATATAAAAGACCTTATCTTGAGGAAGTTCGCTTAATATTTTTTCTGCTTCTCGAAATTCGGTTTCGTGGGATACGTTAGTGATATCGCCGGACACTACGATGATATCGGGGCCGATCGTTTGGATCGACTGCAGGATCGAATTCCAGATTTTTAGCGGATATTTTTTCTTTCTTCGAAGGGAATAGTTTAAATATCCTATAATCATTTTTCCTTTCAATTGATGTAAAGGAATCGGAGTCGGAAAGTGAAGGTCTGATAGGTGAAGAATTTTCATTCGGACTCAAAAAGTTCTAAGATTCCGAGTATGTCGCCTTTTTGAACGACGGAACCTTTCTCTTTTATAATTTGCGTTAGTTTTCCTTGGACTGGGGACTCGATTGGAAAGCACGCCTTGTCGGTGACTAATTCTAACACTTCTTGACCGGGTAATACTAAGTCCCCTAGTTTCAAATTCCAATGAACTAGTTCGATCCTATCGGTATCTCCGAGGTCCGGTGTAATGAGTTCAAAAATGCCGGATTTTGGTTTCATGATTTAAAACAAACTTGCGTAAAAGACTTTGCGCACCAATGATACCTAAAAAACTCGGTGGGGATATATGGCAAACCAGAAAACAGCGCTTAGAGGTAGCGAGATCCTGAAAAATATCGAGGATCTCAAAAAGAGAAAATTTTTTCACCTTGAGCTCAAAGGTCTGACAAAACCTACCAGAGATATTCTTTCCGAACTCGTAAACGGCATCTTGGAAGAAATCGGAGCCAATCCGTTAGCCGGCTTTCATCTTTTCAGCGGTCTTATGGAAGCGCTGCTCAATGCGATCAAAGCAAACATTCGGCATATCATTTTTAGAGACGAACTCTTAAAAAAATTGGAACAAGGCGAATCCAGTCGCAGAGATGCGGAAGAACTTCTGGAAATCATCATGGAGACTTCCCTATTGCGGGATGCGATGCATCGTTATATCGTTCCTGATAAGGTCAAAAAACAAGTGCAGACCGTTTTATCCTTAGAAGATAAGATTCGGACGAAGAAAAAGGTTTTAACGGAAGAGGAAAAAGTATTTCTCTCGGATGTTCGCGGTAAAATCGAAAAATACAACATGAATATCTCTCTGAAGATCAGGATCACAAAGGAAGAATTGAGCTTTCGAATTCGAAACGATTCTCCGATACACCACTTGGACTTTGAAAGAATTCAGGAATCCAGACTCAAACACAAAGAACTCTATGATCAAGGAAATTCTGCGGATTTCTTTCGTCCAGAATTCTTAAACGAGAAAGAAAGTGCTGGTTTTGGGATTGCCATGATCGACGAAGGATTTTACAGTATCGGGCTCAACCCTTTAGATCTACTTACAATTACATCCGGTGCAAGAACGACAACCGTATATATGAAATATCCGATTTCCGGTCTCAAGATGGATTTTTAAGATAGAATTTCCGTTATACTTTAGGGCCGGACTTTAAGTCCCGTGCAATCAAAATTTCAGTGAGATCGTTTGTCGGAAGAAATATTTTGTTTCTGAATTGATTCTTTTTTGAAAGAGATATCTCCCGTTATACTCGAAATCGGACTTTAAGTCCCGTGCAATCAAATTTTCAGTGAGATTGTTTGTCGGACCAAGTATAAATTTAAAAAACGAGAGAGCGAAGAAAAGAGTGATTTTACATATATATGATTTTTATGAATTGTAATGTAAGTAAAACTCAGTTCGAACGTTCCTTTTTGGAAATTGTTAAACGACACAAATGAAATATCGAGCGTTGCTTAACAATTTCGTGATGAATTACTTAGGATCGATTCTATAAATCTTACCTGATCCGAAATCAGCCAGGTAGACCTTACCGGCCGCGTCCCTTCCAAACGTGGAAATGAGAATTGGCCACTTGCCTAAGCTGTAGATTTCTTTTACAGATTGCTCCGTTGTGTCTGGCAGAATCAAGGCCCAAATTCTTCCCGAAATAAAATCCGCAAAAACGTATTTACCGTTCAGATCTCCGATCGCTCGGTTTGAATACACGTAACCGCCGGTGATCGATTGTCCCTCTTCTCTTCCGTATTCGTAAATCGGATCTTTTAAACCTTTGCTGTCACAATTTTTCTTAGGATCAAAACAATGTGCGGCTTCTTTAATGTTCCAGCCGTAGTTCAGACCTTTTTCTACGATATCTACTTCTTCCCAAAGATCCTGTCCCACGTCCGCGACGATCAACCTGCCTTGGGGATCAAAGCTATATCTCCAAGGATTTCTAAAACCGTAAGCGAACGTTTCCGGAGCGCAACAAGCGTCGTTGATAAACGGATTGTCCACGGGAATTTTATATTGTTTTCCGTTTTCAGAAGAATTCACATCCAGACGAAGCATACTTCCCAAAAGTGTTTTCGGATTTTGTCCGTTTTTTTTGGGATCGTCTTTCCAACCGCCGTCTCCCCAACCTACGTATAAAAATCCGTCTTGTCCAAATGCGAGCTGTCCCGCGTTGTGATTCGGATACGGTTGCACGACTTCTAATATGATTCTTTCGGAAGTGATTTTAGAATTCGGCAAATCCTTAGGTGAAGATACGGTCCATTCTCCGATTCGACTCGTGTCTTTGCCGCCGATTTTTAAAACATAGTTGAGATAAATTTTTCCGTTCTTCGCAAAGTCGGGATGAAACGTCAGACCCAATAGTCCTTGCTCTGCTTCGGACAATACATTCAAAGTCAATAATGTTCCGGATTCATTCTTTCGAACCTTTCCCCAGCGAATCTTTCCTTTTTGTTCTGTTAGGAGAAAGGTTTCCGATTCTCCGGGAGGAAATTGAAGATCCGTGGGTTGGTTGAAACCTGCAGAGACTTCGGTAAGAGAGATTTGGATTTTTTTCCGATTTTTGTCTTTTCCGGAGAAGTTCGGTTGTAAAAGTTTAGGATCTCCTTCCGCCTTATACGAATCCGGAGCGCCCAGGACTTCGATGAGTGTTTTCTGGATCCATTCGCAACCGTTTGTAAAGATCAAAACGTTACAAAATAGGATACAGATAAGACTTTTTTTAGAAGAAGAGAAAAGCATAACCGGTAGTTTATCATCTTTTTTGAATCTACGTCAAACAGATTCAGTTCAAAGAATCAAAAAATAATTTTTGAAATGATAACACCGGTTTTGGTTTTTATTTTAGAGGATATACTGACTCAGATCCTTATCTTGAATTACGCCTTGAAGACGATCCAAAACATACTTTCCGTCGATACGGATGTTTCTTTTTTCTTTCGGGAGATCGGGTCCTTCAAAGCTGACCTCTTCGAGAAGACGTTCTAAGATCGTATTGAGTCTTCTGGCTCCGATATTTTCGTGTTTCTCGTTCATATCGTAGGCGATTCTTGCGATCTCCTGAATCCCATCCAAAGTAAATTCCACCTGAATGGAATCGGTGGCGAGTAACGCTTGGTATTGTCTTGTCAAAGAAGAGCGAGGAGCGGTCAGAATTTTTTCAAAGTCGTCTCTGGATAATTTTTCCAATTCCACGCGGATCGGAAATCGTCCCTGAAGCTCGGGAATCAGATCGGAAGGTTTGGACATGTGAAACGCACCCGCCGCGATAAATAGAATATGATCCGTTCTGACAGGGCCGATCTTTGTGTTGACCGTCGCGCCTTCAACGATCGGAAGAAGATCTCTCTGAACGCCTTCTCTGGAAACGTCAGCGCCCGATTTTCCTTCTCTACCTGCGATCTTATCGATCTCGTCCAAAAAGATGATTCCCATTTCCTCGACCCTTCTGAGGGCTTCTCTTTGAACCTTATCTGGATCCAATAATTTTTCTGCTTCGAATTCTTCCAAAGCCTTCAATGCTTCTTGAATTTTTAACTTTCTCTTTTTATTTTTTTTGGGAAGCATATCTCCCAAAACATTCTGCAATTGATTGTCTAAGTCGTCAAAGTTTCCGGCGCCGAATACCTGGAGCATCGGAATCTGCGGGGAACTCGGGTTGGGAAGATCCAATTCCACTTCCTGATCGTCTAGTTTTCCGTTTTTCAATTTTTTTCTCATAAACTCTCTGGTTTCGAGAAAATGCGTTTTTCTTTCTTCCTCATCCGGTAATGGAGAAGTTGCAAAACCAGTAATATTACCTTGAGAATTCTTAGGTTCGTTTCCAGGAAATGGAAGCAGAATATCGAGTAACGCTTCTTCCGCTTTTTGTTTTGCGGTTTTTTCGACCCGGATGCGAAATTCTTGTTTTACAAGATTCATGGAGATGACCGCAAGATCGCGAATCATGGATTCCACATCGCGTCCAACATAGCCTACTTCGGTGTATTTTGTAGCTTCTACTTTTAAAAATGGAGCCCCGCAGAGTTTGGAAAGTCGTCTTGCGATCTCCGTCTTTCCCACGCCGGTAGGTCCGATCATAATGATGTTCTTCGGATAAATTTCCTCTCTCATTTCCGGATCCAGTTTTTTGCGTCTGGTTCTGTTTCTAAGAGCGATCGCGACCGCTTTCTTCGCGTTTTTTTGTCCGATGATATGTTCGTCTAACTTGGTGACGATCTCCCGAGGTGTGAGTTCTTCATCGAGAGGTAAAATGAGTTCCTGGTCTTTGAGATAATCTGTCATTTTTTTATAGGTTAAAGAATTTCTTCTATGGTGATATGATCGTTCGTATAGATACAAATGTTCGCGGCGATCTTCATCGAAGATTCCACGATTTCTTTTGCGGATAAATCCGTATGATTGTAGAGCGCCTGCGCTGCTGCTAACGCGTAATTTCCACCGGAACCGATCGCAATCACACCCTCGTCCGGAGAAATCACATCTCCGGTTCCGGAAATCAGAAACGATTCTTCCTTATCGGCTACGATCAACAGCGCTTCCAGTCTTCGAAGCATACGATCCATTCTCCATTCTCTCGCGAGTTCGACCGCGCTTCTGGAAAGACTTCCTCCGAATTCTTGAACCTTCTTTTCAAAAAGTTCAAAAAGTGTAAAAGCGTCCGCGGCGGATCCGGCAAAACCCGAAAGAATTTTTCCGTCGTAAAGTCTTCTGACTTTTTTGGCGGATTGTTTCATGACCGTATTTCCCATAGAAACCTGGCCGTCGCCTCCGATGGCGACTTTTCCGTTTTTCCGGACACAAAGAATGGTGGTGGAACGAATTTTATTTTCTGGCATGGGGATGAGCTTTTCTATAGACCTCTTTGATTTTTTCCTTACTCACACTCAGATAAATCTGAGTCGTGGAAAGAGAAGAATGTCCGAGTAATTCCTGAACCGCTCTGATATCGGCTCCCGCGTCGAGGAGATCGGTAGCGAACGTATGTCTGAATTTATGCGGAGTGATGGTTTTTTCCCATCCCATTTTTTTTCTTCTTTCATTCAAAATATAACGAACGCCTCGGGTCGTCAGTTTCTTTCCTTTTTGGTTCAGAAAAATTTCCTCCGCTTCCGGAAAAAAAGTCTTTCTAAATTCTAAATATTGTTTCAGAGAATGAACCGCTTCTTTTCCAAAATATACATATCTTTCCTTTTGACCTTTTCCCAAAACTTTGAGAATGGTGAAATCTCTGGAAAGAGCGGAAATTTTTGCATTTACGAGTTCGAATACCCGAAGTCCGGAAGAATACAAGACTTCGATCATCGCTCTGTCTCTAATATCCAAAATTTCCGCGGTTTTTTCGGGTTCGAAGTCCAGGATCTCCTCCGTTTCTCCGATTCTAAAATTTTTAGGAATGTCTCTGCGAACTCTCGGAAAACTGAGCTGCGTCGCGGGGTTGGAAACTACAAGATCGTCTCTCAAAAGCACCTTATAAAACGTTCGCAAAGAGGAAAGTTTTCTGCTCTGCGATCTTTTATCTAATCCGTGATTTTTTGCGAGATAAGCAAAATAAGATCGTATGTCCACAGGTTCGATTTGAAAAATTTCGAGTTGTTCTTTTTCGCAAAAATCAAAAAAGAATTTGAGATCGATACTGTATGCATTGAGTGTATTTTGAGAATAATTTTTTTCAATTCGTAAGTAGGTTAAGAATTTTTCAGCCGCTACGTTTTGGGAAGCGGATGCAAATTGCGGAAGTCGGAAAGGATAGTCGCCCAATGGAAGTCTCCGTAGTTTATAAATCAAAAAATGAAATAAATCGAACGCAAGCCGTCTGTTCCATTTCAAATTCTTACAAAGACAAGAAAGAATGAAATTCTCATTCTAAAATGAGAATTTTCGCGTCGCTTGTCCTATTGAGTATCGGAGTTTTTCTGAAATCCGTTTTTTCTTTCTCGGATCCAATCGGAGATTTTTTGCAAAGAGGCTTTGACGAGTTCCGGGATTTTTTCCTTTTCTTCCGGTTTAAAGTTGGAAAGCACGTGATCGGGAACCTCGGAAGAATCCACGGGTTTTCCGACTCCAAAACGAAGACGATAGAATGCATTGGATCCCAGTTTTTCTACGATATCTCGGAGTCCGTTGTGTCCTGCGTGACCACCTCCGCCTTTCAGTTTTAGTTTTCCAAACTCGAAATCGATCTCGTCGTGAATGACTAAAATATTTTCGGCAGGAATCCCGTTCTTCCTTGCGATTTCGGCGACTGCCTTCCCGGAAAGATTCATAAATTCCAGAGGTTTTAAGTAAAAGAGGGTGATTCCATTCTCATCGGTACGAGCAAGGGAATACTTGGAATTCTCCTGATAACTGCCACTACCGGAGGAAGAATCCAGGAATGCGTCCAGGATCACAAAACCGATGTTATGCCGATGATTTGCATATTTTTGACCGGGATTTCCGATTCCTACGAGTAACAGTTTTAAGTTTGCCATGGTTGCAGGATCTGATTGAGCATTTTTTCGGTTGCGTGAACCGCTGCAATCGTTTGATCCGGATGAACTCCCATCGTTTTAAAGGTAAGGTCTTCTTCCAAGTCCGGAGACTTGTTCCAAGTGATCATGGTTTCCACGAGCGCGTCCGTTTTTCCGCCGGGAGGGATTCTGACTTCATAATCGATCAATTTGGGAATCGTGATTCCGAGTCGGTTCGTGATTTTTGTGAGAGCGTTCATAAACGCGTCGTAACCGCCGTCCCCTTCCGAAATTTCTTTGTGAATTTTTCCCTCGTATTCCAATTCGATCTGAGCGTGTGGTCTGAGTCCGATCCCGGAATGAATATTACAAGATTTGATTGTGATTACCTTTTCGCCGGTTCTTCCCGAAACGTCCGCGATGATAAACGGAAGGTCTTCGGGGGTTACAAGTTTATTCTGGTCTCCGAGTTCGATCACTCGTTCCAAAACTTTTTGGAGAATCGTGTCGCTCAAAACCATCCCCAACTGTTTCACGTTTTCGGAGATGCTAGCCTTTCCTGCAAGTTTGCCTAACGCGTAACTTCTCTTTCTTCCAAATCGTTCGGGTAAAATCGGATTTGCGTAGAGATTTCCTTTTTTATCCCCGTCTGCGTGAACTCCCGCCGTCTGTGTAAAAACGTCCTCTCCTACGATCGGTCTGTTTGCGGAAATTCGTTTTCCGCTGAATACTTCCACGAGTCTGCTTGCTTCCGTGATTGCGATCTCGCTTACGGAAGTTTTAAAATCGGTCTTATCATGAATCGTCGTGATCAATGCTTCGAGCGGAGTGTTTCCGGCTCTTTCTCCGAGCCCGTTTACGGATGCGTGCAATCCCTTAGCCCCTGCTCGGATCGCTTCCAGACTGTTCGCTACGGAAAGATCGTAGTCGTTGTGACCGTGAAATTCGAAATGAAGACTCGGATATTTTTGAACGAGAGTGTTCACGCCGCGGTAGGTTTCCGAGGGGGAAAGAACGCCTAACGTATCCGGTAGAAAGATTCTTTCTATATTTTCTTTGCTTAAGTGTTCCACGAGAGACAATACATAATCTGGACTATTTCTAAAGCCGTTGGACCAGTCTTCCAGATAAACGTTGACCCGGATTCCGTTCTTTCTCGCGTATTCGATGACAAAAGAAACATCCGTAAAAAATTCTTTCGGAGTTTTGTTTAACTGTTTTTCCAAATGGTGGAGCGAGCCTTTGGTGAGTAGGTTTAAAACCTTTGCTCCGCTGTCCCGAATCCAGTCCACGGTTCTGTTCCCGTCCACGAATCCGAGGAGTTCGATTCTGTGAGTCAAATTTTCGGTCTCGGCCCATTCTATGATTTTTTGAACCGTTTCAAATTCTCCTTTGGAAACTCTTGCGGAAGCGATTTCGACCCGATCTATATTTAATTTTTGTAATAAGAATTTTGCGATATTCAGTTTTTCGGAAGTGGAAAAACTGACTCCTCTGGTTTGTTCTCCGTCTCTCAGGGTTACGTCTAAAATTTCCAATTTTGTTTCTGTTTTTGTCATCCGAGATACCTTTTGAGAGTGTCCTTATCGGGACCTAATATTTCGACGAGTGTCGATCCGGGATTGGAAATTCCATAATTGGAATAATCGACTTCCTTTAAAAAATCATGGGATTTTACCGTATCGACGGTCAGTTTTTTAAGAACGCCTTCTCCGATCCCGTGGATGATTTCGATGAAAGTTTCCCCGGCTAAAAACGCTTCCTGGATTTCCCGATCTAATTTTTCCCGAGCTTCTTCGAACCGAAGTTTTCGGATATAGATCGTTTTTGCTCCGGAATAACCGGATTTGACGGAATTTTTTTTCATACAACCCGGACTCTCTTTCTTCATACCAGTGTTTTTTTGTTCGGGGGTACAGAAAACAAAGAATTTCATTTTTTATGCTTTCACTCTCTGGGCGATTCGGTACAATTTTCAATCCATCCCCATCGATCAAAACCAGAGGCGGACTTATAAAGTTGAGCGAACAACCAGATTCTAAGACAGAAACATCCAAGTTAGTGGACAAAAAAAGAATCGCGATCTGCGGAGGTACTCTCGGACGCGAAAATCGGTATTATGTTCGAGGTCAGGTTGTGGACGCGGGGATCACCGAGGAAATGCGCGACGATTCTCGCTGGAATCTTTTGACCGGTTTGTTCGAAGACCAGGAAAAGGAAATCACTCCTTTTTTAGATTATGGTCTGGAACCGGTCCGCAAACCGATTCTGGTTGCGGAGATCTGGGACGAATCCGAAAATCTCGTCCATCAATCCCCTGAAATCAAAGGAGACGACGGCGGATTCTTTTTTCACGAATTCACCAAACCCTTACCTCCCGGAAAATACACATTTCGGATTCATTTTAGAAGATTGGACTCTTACAGACAATTTACCAAGGATATCGCTTACTTAAATCAGAAAGGCAAGAGTGAAATTTCGGGGCAATCCCTGATCGGAAAGGGAAAACTGAGAATCCTTTCGGAATCCTTTGACGGATACGTGACCACTTCCGATATCGATCAAACGTATCTTGCAACCGACATTCATTCCAACAAAGGAAAACTTTCCACGTTATTCGAAACACCCGAACAAAAACTCCCTCTTCCGGGAATGCCCGCGCTTTACAGGGAAATCCGTTTGGCGACCGATGATTCTCCGCTTTGTTTTATTTCAGCAAGTCCTCATTTTTTTAGAAGGACGCTTTTGACGACGATTCGAAGTCATTCCATTGTTACCGAGTCTTTGCATCTCAAATATCTGGAAGGGACCATCAAAGGAATCGTGGAAAAATTTTGGGACTCGGTGACACATCCTACGAAGTTTATCACCGATGGAATTTTGGGGTCCGTGGAAAGGATTCGAAAATTCGCGGGAGCGTCGTTTCAGAGTTTGTTTGATCAGATGAGTTATAAACTTACGATTCTGCTTCGGGACAGATTGTATCTTCCCACGAATGCGAAAGAAATTCTGATCGGAGACAACACCGAAAGTGATTATCTGATCTTTCTTTTGTATCAGTACATTCTTTCCGGAAAAATGTCCGGAAGGGAATTGGAAGATTATTTATACCGTCTCAACTTTCTCGGAAGAGACGCGATCACAAGGGATGCCGCAAAGATCATTCGGGAGCTTGGTGAGGAAAACAGACAAATTCACGGAGATCTCAATTCAGTCGTTCTGGTATTGATCAATAAAACCTCTCTTGGTCCGGAAGAAGAGGAAATGCACTGGAACGTTCAGAGTGCACTGCCGGCGGGAATCGATCCCTTCAAACAAGACGGAATTCAGCCTTATGTTCTAACCGAGGGCGCTCCCGGTTTTGCGGTCGTACTTCAAGACAATGGAATATTAGATACTTCTGCTGTATTTCGAGTTGTGGCGGAAATGGCGGGAGAATGGATGGAAGGTCGCGTGATCGACGCTCCGGCGTTGATGGAATGGATTCGAAACTTATCCTTGCCCGGGGATTATCAAGATGAAAAAGATCTGATCATAGACGGACTCAAAAAAGCTTTGGAGAAAGAGGAAATTTCCTAGATTTTTTTGAAACCGTTTTACTGGATTGTAGAAAATGATTTCGGTAATTGGTCCGACAAAGTTGTTTTTCCGAAAAAAAGGTTGCATCCGGACTTCAAGTCCGTTTCGAATCAAATTTTACGATAAAGATTTTTTCGTAATTTTAAGGGCTGGGGGATTTTTAAAACGTTTCCAAGATAGGATTCGCGCGGTTGTAGTCTTGTCTTTGTTTGATCCACGTAGATCTAAAGATTTTGATTAGCGGCTTTTTTTTGTTTTTTTTTATACCAAAAAAACAAAACGGCAAAGAGAATGAGGAGAGAAATGATGATCCGATTGTAAATTTCTAAAAAGTCCAGAACGTTTTCCCAGTGAGAGCCCAGATAAAAACCGGAGAAGATCAAAATTCCGCACCATAAAAAGACCGCTACGGTAAAACATCCGAAAAAAAGAATAGGATTCATCTTTACCATTCCCGCAACGATCGAAACAAAAAAACGAATTCCCGCGGAGAATCTGCTAAACAGAACTACGACGATCGCATTTTTTTGAAACCAAGCGAATGTTTTTTCCAGAGATTCTTTATCGTAGAGAGAGTCCTGAAACGGAAACTGTCTTTCTCGAATCCATTGTAAAAAGATCTGACCAAAACGATACATGATCCAGGCGCCGAGAAGGTTGCCCGCAAACGTGCTCGTGGTCAGTTCCAACCATCCGAAAGAATTCTGATTTCTTGCGACGAGAAAACCGCCGAACACCGTGATCGTATCCCCCGGCCAAGGAGGAAAAACGTTTTCCGCAAGATTGGAAAAAGCAAAAAAGAACCAAAGAAAAACGGGGTCCGCCTCGGAAAATCGAGTGAGAAATTGAATCAGTGTTTCCTGAAAAGTCATGAAGGATGAATAAAAGAATTGTCAGTGAGTGAGGATAGGGTTCAAGTAAAAAAAGTGAACCTTCAACGTTTCTATTTTTTTTCCATCCTTCTCGTTTTTTACGCGTTTGTCTCGCCGACTTTTGCGAATTCTTCGGAATCCAAAACCGAGTTGTATCGTTATAACAAGCTGACGCTTCAAAATCATCCGGTTCGACAGCCGAGATCCCTTCCAGGAGAGTTTATTCCCGAAGGATCCGATCTCATTCATTCTACGGAACTGAAATCGGAACGCGGATATTTTGATACCAGAGAATCCTTTCTATTGTTTACCCACTCTTTTAAAAAGAAACAGATGGAAGTGTATTATGCATCCATCTTTCAAGCTCTTGTTTGGAAGGTTTTACAAGAAGAAATCACGGATCAAAAAACGCTGATCATGGTGGAAAGTTCAAATAAAAAAGTAATCACGATTCAAATCGAAGCGACGGACGCCGGAAGTAGAGTCAAATTATTCTATAAAAAGTCGGGGAGCTAAGAAATGATCGAGCCAGTTCACGTAAATCCGGAACCGGGAAAGTATACGTTTCTCATCTTTTTTTCGATTTTATTTACTTTTGCGCTCGGTGTCTTTTTTCTCGTATTTCGTTCCTATCTCTATTCTTCTTTGATGGCTTTGATTTTGTATTTGGCGACTCGCGGACAATACAAATTGCTAAAGGATTATTTGGGAGAGCGATTTCAATGGCTTGTACCTTGGATCATGATCACTCTCGTTTCAATGATCGTTTTTATTCCTTCTTATTTTGTGATCCGTACCCTGATTCAGGAAGCGCTTTCGATCTTATTCAAATTGAGAATTTCTTTGAGCGAAGAAAAGGTCATCGAAACCCTGATGAACTTTGCAATGCTCACAGACTTTATTACGGACAACGAATTCTTCTGGGTCAAAGTTCCCGAGATCTATGGAGAATTTGCCGAAAACTACGTGGATATTCTCAATCTGGATAGCATCTACGGAATTTTGAGCAACGCATCCTCTTTCATTTTGGGAAACATAGAACTGCCAACTGGAATTTTGATGAATCTATTCTTTGCACTTCTGGTTTTATTCTTTCTCTATCAGGATGGAAAGAAGGTGGAGCGATTCATATTGGATAACCTTCCCTTTTCCAGACAATTGGAAGAACAGGTGGGAAGAAAGGTGACTTTGGCCGTGCAAACGATCATTCGAGGAAACCTAATCATTTCTATTTTGCAGGGAACCGCGGTTTACATCCTTCTTTTGATCGCCGGAATTTCGAGTCCGTTTTTGTATGCGAGTTTGGCTGCATTCTTCTCGATTATACCGGTGGTGGGAACCTCGGTGGTTTGGCTTCCGATCGGACTTTACATTCTATTTTTAGAAAACAATCCGGTAATGGCCGTATTTTTTATGGGGAGCGGTCTTTTCTTTTATCTGGCTTTGGAGAATTTTGTAAAACCGAGAATGCTGGATAAAAAACTTCAGGTTCACCCTCTTCTGATCTTTTTGTCTTTGATTGGTGGAATCAAGGAATTCGGAATCATGGGTTTGGTAGTCGGCCCCGTCGCGGTAACGTTAGTCGTGATTCTCTGGGATTTCTGGAAATTGTATCGAAGAGAATTGCTTTTAAACAAGGGGCATCGGTAAAGACGATTGGAAGAATCCAAACCCCTCTCCGTTTCGGAAGTCACCCGAATTCTTAAAACCATCATCACCGGATCCAAGGATCTAAAAAATATATGGGTTCGGGGGGAAATTTCCAATTACAGCAAACCCAACTCGGGTCATATTTATTTTTCTCTGAAAGACGCGACCTCTCTCATCCGCTGTACGTTTTTCAATTATTCCAATAAGAATTATTCGGGAAAACCTCTCAGTGACGGGATGGAAATCCAAGTGTATGGAGCGGTCACACTCTACGAAGCCGGAGGTTCGTATAACCTCAACGTAACCAGAGTGGAGGAATTGGG
This sequence comes from Leptospira sp. WS92.C1, assembly GCF_040833975.1. NCBI lineage: Bacteria > Pseudomonadati > Spirochaetota > Leptospiria > Leptospirales > Leptospiraceae > Leptospira > Leptospira gorisiae. The sequence goes on along the minus strand of NZ_CP162130.1, from coordinate 2,160,708 downwards.
TCAGGGAGACATTCTTCTCCAAATCGAAAGGCTGAAACAAAAGCTGACCGCGGAGGGAATTTTTGATCCGGAGAATAAAAGGAGAATTCCCGCGTTTCCAAAAACTCTCGGGATCGCGACTTCTCCTTCCGGGGCGGCCATCGAGGACATCATCAAAGTAGCTCGTTCCCGATTTCCTGGGATCAATATTTTGATCGCACCTTGCGTCGTTCAAGGTGAGGATGCACCTGATTCCATCGTGTCCGCGATTCACGAGCTGAATCGTCCCGAATGGGGTGTGGATGTGATCATCGCGGGGCGTGGCGGTGGAAGTTTTGAGGACCTCATGGCGTTTAACGATGAAACGGTCGTTCGAGCCTACGCGAATTCCAGGGTTCCGATCATCTCCGCGGTCGGACATCAAACGGATATATTGTTAAGCGACTTTGCGGCGGACTATGCGACTCCAACGCCGACCGCGGCGGCCGAGCACGCGATTCCTAAGGAAGAGGATATCCTACAATTTTTATCTCAATTGGAAGCAAGATTGAGAACTTCGCTATCGGCTCGGGTTTCTTCGAGTAAAGATAGGCTTAGGCTTGTATCCGGAAAATTTATCTTCAAAGAACCGATGCAACTTCTCAATCAGAGAAGTCAGAGAGTGGATGAAATTGGGGTTCGACTTCAAAAAGCGGTTCAAAATAAATTGAGTCTCGCCCGAGTGAAATGGGAACGATATACAAATCTCACCCCTCGAATTCAGAACATTCTTTCTCACAAAAAACAAAGGGCTGAGTTTTTATTTTCCAAAGTGGAGGATCTTTCCCCTGTCTCCACGATGAAACGAGGATATTCGATCGTTCGAAACGGAAAAGGAAAAATCGTCACTTCACCGGAGCAGACAAAACCGGAAGAGGAATTACAAATTTTACTTGCGGGTGGAACGATGCAAGTGATTAGAAAAGGAAAATAAAATGCCAGAATCGAAATCTAAAATCTCTTTTGAAGAAGCGCTTCTTGAGCTTGAACAAATCGCCGAAAAACTGGAACGTCAAGACTTCAGTTTGGAAGAATCTCTCAAAGCATACGAAAGAGGAATGGAGCTAAAAAAAATTTGTCAGGGGATTCTGGATACGGCGGAAGGAAAGATCGAAGCCCTCACCAAGGACGAATCTAAAAAAACCAATAAAACCGGATTTCGCGGAGAACCCAAAACTGCCGAAACAAAGATCACACCTTCGATTGATACGGAAGATCTTTTTTAAGAGTATCTAACGTTTCTATCAAAAACGATCCTGATTCGACGATCTTTTTTACAAAACAATGAATTTTCGATCTTCCAAAATTTGCCGGGGAATTTTTTTATTCTGAGTTTTTAAAATAAAAACAGAACCTTTTGAAAATGGCTTTTGTCTTTTTTCAGATTTTTCATTTTCTCAAATTGAATAAGATATATTTAATTTTTTGAATATACTTTGTTCGTGTTTCCCGTATTTTTTCATTTTTTATACGATAAAAATCGGATTTTAATTTGGAATTTTGAAAAAAACACTATACAAAAAGGAAGTTTTTTAGAAACAAAACGGGGAACTACCCGTCTAAAAAAAACCGAAGAAGGGAAAAATGAGAGATAGGATAAAGGGATGAGAAGGTGGCTCCCCCTGCTGGGCTCGAACCAGCGACCCAGTGATTAACAGTCACTTGCTCTACCGACTGAGCTAAAGGGGAGTATCCTCGGTAGTTAGGCCTATATTTTCGAAATGGGGTAAGAGCGCAACTTTAATTTGTCGCATTGGGTAGCGTTTTGATAACTTTTTGAAGGAAAAATTTTGAATCTTCGGAATGTTCTGGGTGAAAAAAAGCTTTGGATCATTTTTCCTCTTCTTTAGAGTGACATAATCCCTTCTTACTAGTTTTACGGAGTCTGAGAGCAAATATATGAAGCTGAACCGTCATTTTACCATTTCCCAAAGTGGAGAATCGTCTGAAATTCGCTGGGCGAAACGAAATTCCAAGATTTCCAATCCTGATGGATCAAAAGTTTTTGAAGCAAACGACATCCGTGTTCCCGAGGGTTGGTCGCAGGTTGCAGTTGATATCTTAGCTCAGAAATACTTTCGTCGAAAAGGAATTCCCAAGTATCTGAAAAAGGTACAAGAGGATGGAATTCCGGCATGGCTGCAAAAATCGGTTCCTGATACAGAAAAATTGGAATCCTTAAAACCGGAAGATCGTTTCGGCGGAGAGACCAGCGCTCTGGAAGTCTTTCATCGACTCGCGGGATGTTGGACGTATTGGGGATATAAATATAAATACTTCTCCGACGAAGAAAGCGCAAAAGTTTTCTATGATGAAATCGTATATATGCTCGCTACTCAGATGGCGGCTCCCAATTCTCCCCAGTGGTTCAATACCGGACTGAACTGGGCGTATGGAATTGATGGTAAATCTCAAGGTCATTATTATGTGGATCCCGCAACCGGAAAACTCGTAAAATCGGCTTCCGCGTATGAACATCCTCAACCACACGCATGTTTTATCCAAAGTGTGGATGACGATCTCGTCAACGAAGGTGGGATCATGGATCTTTGGGTGCGTGAGGCTCGTCTTTTTAAATACGGTTCCGGAACAGGAACTAATTTCTCCAATTTAAGAGGAGAAAATGAACCGCTTTCCGGCGGAGGAAAGAGTTCCGGTTTGATGAGTTTCTTAAAAATCGGAGATCGCGCTGCGGGTGCGATCAAGTCCGGTGGAACCACTCGTCGCGCGGCAAAGATGGTTTGTTTGGATGTGGATCATCCGGATATCGAAAGTTTTATCGATTGGAAAGTGACCGAAGAAAAAAAAGTCGCTTCTCTTGTGACCGGTTCCATGCTGAACAACCGCCACCTCAACGCGATCATATCCTCTTGTTACGAGATGGAAACCGAAGATCGTTTTGATCCTAAGAAGAATTCCGCTCTGAGAAAAACCATTCTCGAAGCAAAGAAGGTTCTGATTCCTGACAACTACATCAAACGAGTGATCGACCTTGCAAAACAGGGATACAAGGAAATTCTTTTTGAAGAATTGACTACCGACTGGCAATCAGACGCTTACAATACCGTATCCGGTCAGAACAGCAATAACTCCGTTCGTCTTACCAACGAGTTCATGACCGCAGTCGAACAAGACCAACCTTGGAATTTGTATTTTAGAACCGAGAAAGAAAGGGCAAAAGCAGAAGGTAGAATACCGAAACCTTCCGAGACTCTACGGGCAAGAGAACTTTGGGAAAAAATCTCTTATGCCGCTTGGGCGAGCGCGGATCCGGGAACTCAGTATCATACAACCATCAACGAGTGGCATACTTGTCCGGAAGACGGGCCGATCCATGCATCAAACCCCTGCTCCGAATATATGTTCCTAGATAACACCGCTTGTAACCTCGCCTCTGCGAATTTACAAAAGTTTGTAAACTTGGAAACGTTGAACTTTGACGTGGAAGGATTTCGTTATCTTTGTAGACTTTGGACCATCGTTCTTGAAATCTCCGTAACTATGGCTCAATTTCCTTCCAAGGAAATTGCAGAACTTTCTTATAAATTTCGCACCCTCGGTTTGGGTTACGCAAATTTAGGTTCCGTATTGATGATTCTCGGAATTCCTTATGATTCTCAAGAAGCGATGGCGATCACAGGTGCGATCTCTTCCATCATGCACATGACTAGCTATGCGACCTCCGCGGAAATGGCAAAAGAACAAGGTCCATTTGCAGGATATGCAAAGAATAAAAAGCATATGCTGAAAGTGATCCGTAACCACAAAAGAGCGGCATACAACGCTCCATCCGGCGACTACGAAGGTCTGACCATCACTCCTGTGGGAATCAATCCTGCATTCTGCCCTTCTTATATGCTCAAAGCGGCTCAAGAAGATTCGGATCTGGCTTTGGCTCTGGGAGAAAAACACGGGTATAGAAACGCGCAGGTAACTGTAATCGCGCCGACCGGAACCATCGGTTTGGTCATGGATTGTGATACGACTGGAATCGAGCCGGACTTTGCTCTCGTAAAGTTCAAAAAACTCGCCGGCGGCGGTTACTTCAAAATCATCAATCAATCGGTTCCTTACGGTTTGAAAAAACTGGGGTATTCTCCTTCCGAGATCGAAGCGATCGTAAACTACTGTAAAGGTTATGCGACTCTAAACGGAGCCCCCATAGTCAATACTCAATCCCTGAAAGAGAAAGGATTTACAAACGAGATTTTGGAAAAGGTGGAAGCGTCTCTTCCTCTTGCTTTTGATATCAACTTCGCGTTCAACAAGTTTAACTTGGGAGAGGATTTCTTAACCAGAAACTTAGGAATCGCAAAAGAAATTTTCGATGTTCCCGGCTTTTCTCTCTTGGAATACTTAGGTTTTTCAAAAGACGATATCAACAAAGCAAACGACTACGTTTGCGGAACGATGACGATCGAAAACGCTCCATTCTTAAAAGAGAAAGATTATCCGGTATTCGACTGTGCGAACAAATGCGGTAAGTATGGAAAAAGATTTCTATCGTACGAATCCCATATCCGTACAATGGCCGCGGCTCAGCCGTTTATCAGCGGTGCGATTTCCAAAACGATCAACCTTCCAGAAGACGCGATTGTGGACGATATCAAAAACGCATATTTCCTTTCTTGGAAAATGATGATCAAGGCGAACGCTCTTTACAGAGACGGATCCAAGCTTTCTCAACCTCTGAACTCGGTATTGGAACTCCTCAACGGAATCGAAGTGGAAGAACAAGAAGAAGTCAGAGAAGCAATGATCTCCAGAGATCCGGTTCAGATTGCTGAAAAAGTGATCACAAAATACATTTCTCACAGAAGAAAACTTCCGAGCAGAAGAGCCGGATACACTCAAAAGGCGATTGTAGGCGGCCACAAGGTTTATCTGAGAACCGGCGAATACGAAGACGGTCAACTCGGAGAGATTTTTATCGATATGCATAAGGAAGGAGCGGCTTTCAGAAGTCTGATGAATGCATTCGCAATCTCCGTATCTTTGGGACTTCAACACGGGGTTCCTTTGGAAGAATATATCGATGCATTTACGTTTTTTAAGTTTGAACCGAACGGAATCGTATCTGGAAACAAGCACATCAAGATGAGTACATCGGTAATCGATTATATTTTTAGGGAATTGGCGATCACCTATCTCGGAAGATACGATTTAGGACAGGTGGCTCCAGAAGATCTCAGAGGAGACGAGATCGGTTCCAAGCGTGCGACTGCAGAATCCAACGTCCGCGAAAAAGAAACCGTGACCCCGGCTCCCGTTGCGACTGCTGTCGCGGACGTTTCCTCGAAAAAAGAAGTAGAAACTATTTCCTATTCTCAAGTCATTTCCAGAGAAAAAAATCCGGCCCCGACAGGAGTTGCTCTTCTCGAAGAAGTAAAACTTGCGAAAATCAAAGGTTATACCGGTGATTCTTGTTCCGAGTGCGGATCTTTTGAAATGGTAAGAAACGGCTCTTGTCTCAAGTGTATGTCCTGCGGTTCTACGACGGGATGTTCTTGATCGATTTTAGTTGATCCCAATCAGTTTCTTTTAAAACCCGAGTGTGATTCATACACATTCGGGTTTTTTTATACGTTGGTTAAAACTAAAGGAAGGATTGTATTCGATTGAGTAGGATTATTTTTTAGGAATCGCAATTTTCCTGATAAATGTCTTTTTTTGATTCGTATCCAATCCTTTGGCTTCGATTTCGAAACGATTGAAATCGATTTTTTTAAAATTAAAAACCGAATAGTGTTCTCCGACTTCTTTTCTGTAATCGAAAAATTCCTATATTTTACTGGAATCTAATTTATGAATTCTGAATATATTGTCTTCGGTCGCATAAACGGGCTGTGCGATGACGATTCCGAAATCGCGATCGATATACAGATAGGAAGAATGAATTTCATCTTTTTTGATAAGGTTCTTATCGTAGATTTTAAAAATCGTTCCGTAGCCGGGTGGCGTCGGTTTCAAAAACGATCGTTTTATCGAACCAAAATAAATCGAAACAAGCCATTCCTGGACGGGTACTCGAGACAAACGAGTTGTTCCGTTTTTCCAGTTCGAATATACTCAGGCGATGAAACTTTTCTCTATTGCTGCGGTGATAAACGACTAATCGTTTTTTATCAGGAGAGATCGCCAATCTTTCTATGTTTTCCCATTTGGCAAACCGGCTTAACCTATGGATCCTTTTTCCATCTCGAAAGTAAATCTGTCGATTATAAGCTTTTCCCTGAACAACAATCTCTCCGTTGGTCCATTTTAGATCGTGGGTTTCGGAATGAACCTCACCATAGAAATCAAAGAGTAAGACCAAAACATAGAATGAAAATTTCCAAATACGTTTCACGGTGCGATATATACCTCTCTGAAAAATCGGAATCTTTTCCGTTTAAAAGAAAACAATATCTTATTTTTAGAGATGGGAAAAAAGTAAAGATCGATAAAAACGAATTCTTAAAAAGAAAGAATAGAGTCCGTCTGATTTACTTACTGAGCTCCGCCGGGCGCGGGTGGTCCCGATAAACCCGGAATCTTGGCTTCCGGCTTGTTGATCGTTCCCATAACCGGGATACACTTTCCTCCGCTTTGTTTTTCCAAAAGAGTCAGCATATCTTCTATATCCTGTCTTTCCAACGCGAAGTTGCGATCCAGTTCCAAACAGATTTTAAGGTTCAATTGAGAAAAAGCGATATTCTCTGATAACCGAATGTTTCCGGTGATATCAAAACGTGCGATCGAGGTATCTAGGGTAAAATCGTTAAACACTAAATTGCCGGACTGAAGGTTAACCTTTGTAAGAAATTTTTTGACAGTAATGTTTTTCAATTCTCCAAGTAATGGGATTTCGGGGAGTTCCATAATCATACCGGAAGATCCTGCCGGTATTTCCAAATCTAAGTTCCCATTGATCTTTGTTAACCCGGAATCTAAATTTTCAAATCTTCCCTGACCTTCTAGGTTTTTGATTTTTGCAAGAGGACCGTTCTCTGTATCGATTTTTAAGGAAATCAATTTGAATTTACCGTCGAACCTTCGTTTTATCAATCCGAACAAAGACGTTTTTAAGACCGTCTCTTCCGTTTTGATTTTCAGGTTGGACGGGGTTGTGATTTCCAGAGTGTCTAAACTGACGTTTCCTAAAACGGAAATACTCAAATCTCGAAAATTGATGATTGTTCCCGTTTGAGAAGAAGAGGAATTCAACGAACTACGGATGATTTCATCCAAAGGAAAAAGCCAGATCATAAAAATGAAAAAGGAAAATATCCCAGTAGCGATTAGGATTAATTTCTGTTTAAGAGTGAATCTGGGGATAACCTCCTCTTCCTCCTCTTGGAGTTCGAGAGTAAGAAATTCTTCTTCTTCGGGGGTGAGTGCGGTTTCTTCCTGAAATTCTTCTTCTTTTTTTTTCATCGTTTGTTACCCGCGGCTCTGCTATATGTGGATAATTTTAGATTTACGTCGTAAATTTCCTTGCCCTGAAACGGTTTCCTAAAATTGAGATATTCCACCCTCGCGTTGATCATCTTATTTTTTTCGATATCAAAGATTAATTTGAATACGTTATCCAAAGTAACGGATCTGAAGTTGATATCGATCGTGATTCGATTGTATTTTTTATCTTCAATCGAATTGGAATCCTTCATCGTTGAGATTTTTTCTTTTAAACCGTATTTTACAAAAATCTCATCCAATTTAGCGTAAATGGAACTTACGTCGGTTTCTCCACCGGACGAATCCAAGGAACGAAAGTCGTTGTATTCTTGAATGATTTTATCTAATTTTACGGGAGCAGTTCGCAAATCCTGGACTTTTTCGGATAAACCCTGGCGTAATGTTACAACTTTTCTTACGGCCATAAATACGATCAAAAGAATGATCGCGCCGATACCGCCTAAAACAATAAGTCTTTCTCTGGGTTCTAATTTTTCGAGCATACTATATCGCCTACTGAAAGGACTCCTCTGAAGAAACCGGCTTGTTGACTACCTTCATGGAAATTGTAAAGGATACTTTATAGCTTTTTACACCCTGCATCAATCTTTTGTTTGTGACTTCGATTTCCTTAAACATAGGTGATTTTTCAAGCGATCTTTGGACGATTCCGATTTCGCTAAACTCGTTTACTCTTCCTCCGATCTTAACCAGATCCTGATCGTAATCGAATTGGTCTAATTGAAACGGTTGCATGTCAGCGGAAGGAAAGTTCATGGAAAGTTCGAATAGGATGTCTAAAATACTCGGTTTACTAAGATAGAGTCTGTAAATTTCTGTCTTCTTCTTTTCATCGTTTTTTATCTTTGCGGCGTATTCTAAAATATCGCTGTCTTCTTCAGGGGATCGTCCAAAACCTTTTTGAAATTTTTCAGCAAGAAGTTTCTCGTTGGCGCTCAGCTTTCTTTTATCGATTACAATTCCTACAAAAAAGACCGTGATCAGAATGAATAAGGAAATTCCTGAAAAAATCAAATGAGGACGAAACTGTTCGAAGTTTAGAATATTCTTATTGATTCGTTTTACGTGCGGAGTATCGATAAAATCGATCCTATCTTTTTTGGTGAATCCGAAATGATAACCCATTCCGAAACAAGTCGAGAAGATGTCTCCATCCAAGGAAAGAAAGTCGTATCTACGAGTGATAAGACCCAAAGATTCTCCGAACGCGGATTCGATTCCGCGAATTTTGCTTCCCCCCCCCGAAAGATATAGAACCTCCGGTCTTTCGGTTTCGTTCATAGACACGATGCTTCTATGAATTTCGGAAGATAATTTTTCAGAAAACTTCACAACACTCTGAAAGGCCTTCTTGATATCCGCAACCTTGAGTTTGAATTCTTTTGCGAAAAGATTGAGTCCGTCTTCTTCTCCGCCAAACGGTTCGAACTGCAATGAGAGTTTGATCGCCTCCGCCTTTTCAAAAGGAATTTTGAGATCGGATGCGATTTGTTCCGTGAGTGTATCCCCTCCGACGGAAATATATCTTGTGTGCGCGACTTTTCCTTCTACAAGAATATTCAGGATCGTAACTCTGCCGCCGATATCCGCTTGAGCGCAGTTTTTGGATGTGATTTCTTTGTGCGAATGTTGAGCGATCACGGAGGAAAGACTGACCGAATCCACATACAGTCCGCGGAAAATGATGTTGGTATTTAAAAAAGGGGAAGTAATAAAATCCAATTCGGAATGATGAGCGGAATACGCGATCACATCGGATTTTTCCTGGTCGATTCTCCAGATACTTCCTGTTACTTCCACGGTTTCCATAGGAAACGGAATTCTATTTTCTACCTCGAAAGGAATGACTTCTCGGATCGCTTTTACCGTCGTAAGCGGGATATGCAATTCCCTCACAAAAAGACGATCCAGAGGAAGATTCAAAACGATGCTGGTTTCTCCCGGAAAATAAGAATTGATAAATCGAAGAATATTGTGTCTATATTCGTCTTCTTCCCCATGGGTGATGTTCATAATTTCAGAACGTAAAATACTGAGCTTTCCAAGAACTTTTTGAAAGAGAACTCCCTTGATCGTGCTCGTTCCGTAATCGATTGCGAGAAATTGATCGTAAATAAACATCTGTGTTTAGTCTTCCATATAATAAAGCATTGTGTTGTTGGTCAGATCGAAGATTCCGGTGATTCTACGAATCGTTTTTCCGACCTGTCCCACCGCGACGATTCGAAAAATTTCGCCCTTTGTTTTTACTCTTCCGCCTGAGACTTCCGTTCCTTCACCCGCAAGTTCTTTATAGAGGGTAAGTCCTCCAGCAGTCGGGATCTGAAATTCCTGAAATTTTTCGATGTCCTTCAATTCTTTGATGTAACCGCCCTTCTCCAATTTGAATTTTAGAATTCTCATAGCGGCTTGTTTCGTCATAAAATCGGATAAGGACATCAAAACAAAATAAGGCGCGGCATTCAAGTTGATTCTATCGTCAGAATTTTGTCCGGAGGGAACGAACGCGGTGATATTATTTGCGAGAACAAAATCACTGTCTCCGATCAGCGCTTTTTCTTCTTCGGATTGAAACGCTTTCGAATAATTTTGATCATAGTTTGCCGGTTTTAAAGAACCATATACGATATCACGATCAAACCCCTTTACGGAAACGAGTTCCGAAATCGAATACATAAAAGAATTCTTATTCTTTCGGGGAGGTTTTAAGGTCGAATAATATCCGTCTTCCGCTCCTCCTCCCATTTCTTGAAGATCGGTATCCATCCAGTCAAAGATAGGAAATATTTTTTCCCGTTTGATTCCGAGTTTATCAAAAAGTCTCGAGACCATTTCCACGGTACGTGCGTTCTGTTGATTGTCGTCCTGATTGAGGAGCGAGTTCAGATTGATTTTTCCGTCCTCAGAGCTAATTTTATAGTAGATCGTTCCCCCGCCCATGGGCAGCGGCGGCGGATTGAGCGCGATCCCGCTTTTGTAGAGATATTCTTCGGGAATTTTTTTCAACGCACCAAGAGCTCCTTGAAAACCGGCCTTTGCAAGAAGTAACGCTCGAAAACCATCCGCGTCCGCCTGAGCGATTTTTCTTTCTCCCAGAGCTCTCTCTCCGAATTCGGTCGCAGTATAAAAAGAAGCCGTTCCAATGGCCATGACAAGAATCACTACCATAAAACCTTGTCTTGAATTTCTGAAAATCTTCCGACTTTTTCGAGGAGATATAAAACCTCGGGAAAAAAAATCCGCAAAAAACATCCGATATTTACTTAAAAAGAATTCCCGGAAACGCGAGCGTTTCATAACGAACCTCCCTATGTCCGGAGTTTACGATCAGTTCGATCCGGATCAATCTCGGTAAAACCTTGGTGAGTTTAGAATCCCATTCGTCTTCCCATTTGGCTCCCGTCTTGGAATACTTGAGCTGAAAGCTTTTTACGTATCCAAGGAGTTCATATTCGGTTCCCCCCGATTTCGGATACCGATCCACCATCTCGTCCTCTCTTCGAATTAGAACATTGTAATCCGAATTTTCGGCCATCGGTTTTAAATAAAAGGAAACCTCTCTGACCTCGGGCATCGAAGTTTCTTCCGAATTCGGATGAGTCGCCGCAAAGTCCAATCGATCTTTTCTTTCCCCGCTTCTACCGTCGTTTTTTCCGATAAAGATCAATCTTCTTTGCGATTGGTGAAAAAAAGCCATAGAGATCGTACTTCGGATATTTTCCATCGTCATCAGGATATCCCTTTTAGCGGCTCCACCCGGAGAAGACGATTCTCTTGAGATTTTGAGGGCGGTGTAATATGTTGAAAAAATTCCGGTAAAGATAATTCCTAAAATCATAACTACGATCGAAATCTCGATCATCGTAAAACCGTTGCGTATAGAATATGTCCTCATCATTTTTATCAATACTGCGCCGATTTAAAAGTTTCCGCGATATACGATTCGGTCCCGTTCCCCGTCGGATATTTGATCGTTACTTTGATTCTAAAGATTCGAATGATACCCGCGGTGGCCGCGCCTTGATTTGCTTGTCCGGATCTTTGCATGATCAATTTATTCATCGACGAATCTCTTCCACCCAAAAGATCCTCCGGTTTTTTTCCTTCCTTTCCTGCAAGTTTCAAAAGATCCATATCCTCTTCGCCGATTGCCGTTTCAAAACTATAACCGGGATATCCAGGGATATCACCCGAAGTTTTGTCCGATTGAAGTACGGAGACGGAATCGATTTGAGCCATTTTGATCTTTGCAAGATGGACCGCGTTTGAAATTACCGCGGCCATTCTCTGTTGTCTGATCCCGGTGGAGATCACCATATAGGTGTAAGTCATTGCAATTCCGGCTAACGCAAGCGCGATGGAAACTTCGATCAGGTTGAAACCCTTTCGTTTGTTTTGATTGAAAAAGGAAAAACGATTACGGTTGTTGCTGTTCGTTTTCATCCCGTTCTTTCCTATTTTTATCGTCTGCGAGTTTTGAGGACGTATGAAACTGTTCCCCTTCTAAAATCGTAACCTTTCCTCCGTATCGATAGATGGTGAGAGTTCGATAGATGGAAGGATCGTTTCCCAAATGGACGCTGTAATCCGCTGCGATTCCTAAATAGGTATAAGGAACTTTTACGATTCCTTTGGAATATCGAAATCCACGAATGTCTGTGATGTCAATAATTTCGGAATTGTAAGGCAGTTTTTGCGGTTTAAATACTAATTCTTCTTTGATCCCCGCTTCGTCTCTTCGAAGTTTTTTAACCGTATACGTATCCTTGTCTATATCCAATTCAAGAACCATCGTCGTGTTTGTAAGAATGGATTTACGATAACAAAATTCCGCCGCTTGTTTTAGCGTTTGTGCCGCGTCCGAACTAGACGGAACTATAAAATTTGCTGCCGTACTTGCAAGAATGCTAATCAACCCCGCGAGAATCGCAATGACTACGATTAACTCGATCAGGGTAAATCCTTTCCGGATACTTCTTAGTTTCATAACCGGAAAGGAAAAGAGGAGTTATTTTCTGCGGTAATCGGAAGGATATTCGTCTTCGTTGAGAATGTTGAAGTCAGCATTTTTGCCTTCCCCGCCTTCTTTTTTATCTTTGCCTAAAGTAAAAAGCTGAACGTCGCCGCTTGCATCCCGCTTCAGTTTATAAGCCGTTCCCCAAGGATCGTTAATGGCGTTTTTTTTACTCAGAATTGGTTTCCAATCTTCGGGAACGTCTCCGGTGGTAGGTTTTTCAACCAGCGCTTCCAGCCCTTGTTCGTCAGAAGGATAAGAACCGTTTCTTTGTGCGTATCTTTCCAAATGAGATTGAAGCTCGTATGCGTCTTTTTTGAGTTTGAGGGCCGCCGTATCATCGCTGATTTCGCCTGGTTTGAAGTTGGAATAGACAAGAGCTATCAGAGCGCCTAAAATGATCACCACAACCGCGAGTTCTATTAGTGTAAGACCTTTTCTGTATTTTCTTTTCAATCTAGACAGATTCAATGGAATTCTCCTTAATTTTAAATAGTTCAAATATTCTGAAGTTGTTGCGTTAAGTTGTACATTGGGACCATAATCGAGGCCATAATCGTTCCAATCATAAGACCCATTACCACGATCATAAGCGGTTCCATGGATTGTGTCATCGTTTTTATGGCCGTATCCACTTCCGTATCGTAGATATCCGCGAGTTTATTCATCATTTCCGGTACCCGATCCGAAACCTCTCCCGCAGCGATCATACCGATTACCATCTGAGGGAGAATTGCAGAGCCGCTAAAAGAGGAAGAAAGTTTTTCCCCTTCCTTAATTCGTTCCACCGCGTTTTTGATCTCCTCACCAAAGATGGAATGGTCTACAATTTTTTCTACGATTGTAAGTGTTGCGATCAAAGGAACCCGATTGCTCAAAAGGATTCCGATGTTTCTTGCAAAACTGCTCACGAGAACTTTACGCGCAAGCGATCCGAGGATCGGAACCTTGAGTAGGAATTCGTCCCAATTCCTTTTTCCCTTCGGGGTATTTTTATAATAGATAAATCCCATGATTCCCCCAAAGCCGATCGCAAGAAGAAGCCACCAGAATCCGATAAGAATATCCGAAACTCCGATCACGATTCGGGTAATCAAAGGAAGTTTTGCATCGAATTGCAAAAACAATTCCTGGATCTGAGGAATCACTACGGTTAACAAAAAAATCGTCACAAAGATGGAAAGAGAACCCATGATAAAAGGATATACCATCGCAACCTGAACCTTGGCTTTTAACTCGCTGGATTTTTCTTCCAGTTCCGCGAGTCGGGTAAGAGTTGCTTCATAATCCCCCGTTTTTTCACCCACTGCGACCAGGGATGGAAACTGATTGGGAAATACATCCGGATATTTTTTCATCGCTTCCGAAAGAGAGGATCCTTCGGTGATGTTTGCCTGCATTCCTGTCAGCACTTTTCGAAAGTTTTGATTTTCGGTTTGTTCTACGATGCTGGCAAGAGATTTGTCCAGGGGAATTCCGGCTCCGAGCAATGTGGCGAGTTGTCTTGAAAAAAGGCCTACTTCCTTGCGCGGAATTCTATAAAAATATTTGGCTAAAAACGGAAAGAGCTCTCTATCTTTTTTTTCCGAATCTTCGGAAAGACTACGAACATAAAGTCCTTTGTTCTTTAATTTGGATCTGGCGGCTTGCAAAGAAGCCGCGTCGATAATTCCTTTTTCTTCCTTTCCTTTTTTGTTAAACGCAACGTAAGAATAAATAGCCATGTTGATTAAGTAACTCTCAATACTTCGTCGATCGTAGTGACTCCGTCGATTACCTTTTTGATTCCGTAATCCTTTAGAGTTTTAAAACCGTGTTCGAGCGCGATTTCGTTGAGTTTGCCGGCGTCGCTGCCTTGAAGAATAGCATGTTTGATGGGAGAGTCAACCAACAAGAGCTCGTAAATTCCGGTTCTTCCTTTAAAACCGGTTCCCATACAATGAGAACATCCCTTTCCTCTGTGTAAGGTTCCATTTTTCAGCGTCTTTTTTAAGATTCCTATGGATTCGAGCTCCGTTGCGGTTGGTTTGTATGTTTCCTTACAATGAGCGCAGATCACTCTGACAAGTCGTTGCGCCATAAAACCTAAAACTGTGGAAGTGATCAAATACGGTTCGATGCCCATATCTGCCAAACGTGTTGCTGCGCTGGCGGCGTCGTTTGTATGTAAAGTGGAAAATACAAGGTGACCTGTAAGCGACGCTTGGATCGCGATTCGAGCGGTTTCCTCGTCCCGAATCTCCCCCACCATGATCACATCCGGATCCTGACGGAGAATGGCGCGAAGACCCGTCGCAAAGGTAAGTCCGATTTTTTCCTGCATTTGCATTTGGGAAATTCCTTCGAACTGATATTCGACAGGATCTTCGCAGGTGATGATGTTTCTTTCTTCGGTATTCAACTCGCTCAGAGCCGAATACAATGTAGTCGATTTACCGGATCCGGTGGGACCCGTTACCAGGATGATTCCGTGTGGTTCGTAGATCAGTGATCTCAGGGTTTTGATTAACTCGGGATAAAACCCCATTGTTTCGAGGGAATACTTTTGATCGGTTTTGTTCAAAAGTCGCATCACGATTCTCTCTCCAAATTGACAAGGAATCGTGGATACTCGAATATCGATATCCTTTCCCGTAAGTCTAAGTTTGATTCTTCCGTCTTGAGGAAGTCTGTTTTCGGCGATGTTCAAGTTAGACATGATCTTGATTCTGGAGGAAATCCCCGCGTGATACGACTTGGGAGGGTTAAGGACGTTATGCAAAATACCGTCCACACGATAACGTACAATTAACGATTTTTCATAAGGTTCGATGTGAATGTCCGAAGCCCGTTCATTAACGGCTTGGGAAAGAATGACGTTGACCATCTTGATGATCGGAGCGTCGTCGCTGAGGTCTAAGGAATCGTTTTCAAACGCTTCTGCGAGTTCGGAAAAACTTCCTTCCATCTCGTTCAGCATTTCTTTTGCCGCGGATGAGGTTGTGTCAAAATGCGAATGAATGATTCGCATGATTTCCGGTTCTGGAGCGAGAACGAATTCTACGTTATATCCCTTTAAAAAATTTCGTGCGTCGTCCATCGGATGCAGATCGGAAGGATCGGATACCGCGATTCGGATCGTCTTTTTGGAAAGTTGAAACGGAACGATCCTGCTTCTTTGGATGAGTTTGAGAGGAATTTGCAGAAACACTTCTTCCATTCCTGTGAATTCCAGTTTTTCGCGGAATTCGAAATGGTAGAGTTTGGAGAGTGCACGAAGAATGTCCGATTCTCCCGCGATTCCCTTTTTCTGAATGATATGACTGAGGGGAAGGTTGTTTTTTTTCTGAACCTTTAGGGAATCTTCCAGATCTTTTTCGGATATGATCCCCTCTTCGATTAGGATATCTCCGAGAGTTTTCAAATTAGTCCCCTCTTTCTTTGATTTCTTTCTCTTTGTTCAAAGTTCTTTCCCTTTCCAGTTCGTATCTTTCCTGCTGCATTTTCTTTTTCACGGTCATTTTATCCGCGTTTTCACGGCTATCCAGAATATGGGGGGTGATAAAAACCATCAAGTTTGTCTTTTTTAGCTTTTCGGTAGTTCGTTTGAACAAATGACCTAAGTAAGGAATGTCTCCAAGCAAAGGAATTTTCACGATTCTCTTTTGCTTATCCGTGGAGATCAACCCTCCGATTACGATGGATTGGGTGTTTTCAATCGTTACTGACGTTTTGATTTCTCTTCGATTGAAGGTGGGGTTTCCACCCGCAAGAGCGATTTCCGCGATATTCTTAATTTCCTGAAAGAGTTCCAAAGTGATTTTATTATTTTTATTCACGTGAGGGGTAAATTTCAGTTTAATCCCGGTAGGACGATACTCGAAGTTATCCACAGTGACCGCGTTGGCGCCCCCCGTTCCTGCGTTTCTGCTTTGCGTTCTGACCGGAACGTCCTGTCCAACGCTGATTTCAGCCTCCTGATTATCGACGGTCAACACTTGAGGCGCAGATAAAACATTGAAGTTTTCGTTGCCTTGATTCGCGCTCAAAATTCCTAAGATTTGTTCCGACCCCGCTTTTAAGAATCCAAGAGAAAAACCGCTGAGAGTATTGATGTTTGGGTTGATCTGACCATTGGCGTTGATAATGTTCGCTTCTTTGGAAAGCCCCGAGTTAAATTGGCCGTAAGCTAAACTTTTGTATCTCCAATCGATACCAAAGTCGTTTAGATCGCTGGAAGAGAGTTCCACGATGAGAACTTCGAGTAAAACTTGCTTTCTGGATGAATCAAGAACCTTGATGATCTTTCGGATCTCGCTCCATTCGGTGTTCGTAGCCGTTACAATTACCGAGTTGGATTCTTTATGACCGACCGCCTTGATTTTTTCGGCTTTGGGGGGGGGCTGTCCTTGCGCTTTTTTTTCCGGTGAGATCTCTTCGGTGTGAACCACAGGATTGTCCAGCTTGATCAAAGTCGCGGCGATTTTTTCCGCCTCACTGTGTTCCAAGGTATAGATATGCACATCTCCCGCGGAAGAAATCGATCCCGGAGTTGCTTCATCCAATTTCAAATCCAATTCGTTTACAAGAATCAGCAGTTTGTTGATATCCGCGGCGGAGCCGGAAAGTACGATTGTGTTCGTGTTTTTATAAACGATCACATCGGTATTGGGAGAAGTCAGGCGTTTTAGAATTGGTTCCAGCTCTTCTGGTTTTACGTTTTCAACGGGAATGATCTGTGTAATATTTCTGTATTCTCCGACTTCCGATTCGGGAATCAGGTCCTTACCGACTCTTACAATCGGAGATCTTGCCAATGCATCCTTGACCTTTACGATCGAGATGAGATCCGGTTCTTCCACCACCCCAAAACCGAGTGATTCCAAAACGGACTTCATAAAGACGAATGCGTTTTTGATCGGAATCTCTTTTTGCGAAATGATCGTGATCTTTTTACCCTTTAAACTTTCATCCAACAGAATGTTCTTTTTAAGAATAGCGCTCATTCCTTTGAGAAAGTCATTGAGTTCCGTATCTCTCCAATTTGCATAGAACGTTCTTTCGGAAGGTTCTTCGGGAGCGGACGATTTTGTTTTTACGGAAGTCTTCTTTTTATTTTGAGGAAATACCGGTTTGTCCCATACAAGAAGAACGAGTACGAGAATGGAAAAAACTCTAAAGATTGGAAGTTGCTTGGTTGTGCCGAACATTTTTTGTTTAGTTTCTGATAATAAATTCGTAGGTGAGAATCTGGCTACCTCTTTCCACATCTACCGTAATCTTATCGGCAGTTTTTACGGCTCCCCAGATCTCTAACATTTTTTCCGTTTCCGTAAGTGGCATTCCATTGACTCGTTTGATCGTGTCCCCATTTCTCGCTCCCAGAGCATAGAAGATATGATCCGGACCGACGCTATAAATTTTATAACCTGCGATTTTACCGTTGATCAAAGCGGGTCCAAAACGCGCATTTTTATAGATGGCAGCCGGGTCTTTCAATTTCCTATTCACATCCTGTCTGGAAAGAACCTTCCGGATTGTATCAGCGGAAGCTGCCTGGCCCGGCTCTCCTTTTGCAGCCGTATCGATGCCCAGTTTTGTTCTGGCTTCTCCCGGGGTTTGACCGATTTCCACTTTTAGCGAGGTGCCGCCCTTTTCCAAAACCACATAGTTTAAGGCGATCGATTTGATTTTGTATCCTGCTACAGTTTCGCCCGTTGCAAATTCTTGAGAATCCGGTTTTCCCTTTTCTAAGATCGTAACTCGAGCAAAGGACCAGTGACCGCTCAATGTTCCAGTGATCCTCATTTCTTCCCCTTCTCCGGTGTCCGTCGGGGCTGATGAAGACAATTCTCCTTCTGCTTGGATCTCACCTGCTCTGGAGATCACTCCTCGAATCAGATTTCCTTGAACCATTTCTTCATAAGAAGAAAGTGCCCGATTGGTTTCCGAATTGTTTTTTCGAACGGGACCGTTACTCGAACTCGCCGTTTGAAGATTTGGATTCAGAAACGCGAGAATGACGGCTCGCAAAAAATAGGAAAGCGAATAGGAAAAGAACAAAATTACAGGAATGAGAGTGTAGAATGTATTCTTCCTGAGTTCTAAAAAAATCGCGTTCATAAGGATTCGTCGGTAAATTGATTTCAGAAATACAAAGGAACGAATCCGTTATTTCTCAAATACTTTCTATTTTTATAGTCTGGCAAACTTACCGGGATCTAAGGGAGTCACGATTTTCAGTGTTTTTCTCAAAGCCGTTTCCGGATTGATTCGGTTTCCATTTAAAAAAACCTCGAAATGCAAATGAGGTCCCGTAGCCGATCCCGTCCTGCCAACAGCTCCTATGACCGTGCCTGCGCTGACTCTCGTTCCCTGTTCGATCGTTATTTTTGCACAATGGGCATACATTGTTTTATAGCCGTTTTCGTGATCAATGATGACTGTGTTTCCGTAACCACCGTTTACACCCGTAAAGAAAACCACCCCATCCGCAGAGGCAAGAATCGGTGCCCCTTGAGCGCCTCCAAAATCCAAACCGGTATGATATCCTCCGGATCCGGTATGAAACGGATCTTTTCTTCTTCCAAAACGGGAAGTCATTTTTGCATTCACGACGGGAGAAACAAAAACCTTACGAAATTCTATCCTTTCACGGCTTGCATTTTTAACCTGCACGGGGATCGAAAGATTTTGACCCACTTGAAGAGTTGAATTTTTTTTGAGTCCGTTTGCGGCACTGATCTTTTGAACAGAGGTCCGCATCATTCTCGCGATTTTGGAGAGTGTATCCTTGGTCTTGACTACATAATTTTTATGAACGATTCCGCTACGGCTGATGATTTTAGAGGAAATGATTCTGTTGACACTGATAAAACTCGGTAACTCGAGATTGGATTTGTCTTTGTGATAGTTGAGTGAATACTTTTCTTCCTGCCAATTTTCAGGAGATTGGGAAAACAGCTGTTTGATCTTACGCTCTTCCTTATCCGTAAAAAAAGAGGAATCCTTATTGGTGTATTCTGAAATCTCCGCGTCGTAACTTTTCAAAGGATCCGCGGAAAGAGAGGTCAGAACCAAAGACGAGAGTAGCGGGATCAAAATGAGTTTTCCGTTCACCTTTTTAGTATCGGACAACGTCCCTGCCGATCTTGAACCGGCCCTACGAGCGGAATTATTTTTTCTTTTTGTATTCAACGAGTTCATTGGCTATGAGCTTATTTAGATCCTCGATCGTTATTTTTTTACCGGTGTATTCATCATTCAATTGATAGATGATCATTCTCCCGATAGCATATTCCCGTTTCTGATCCGCGGGATAACATTTGATTTTTACCATCGAAGGAGTGGATTCGATATAAATCCGAACCAACATTCCCTTTTTAAAAATTTCAGTATTGGATACTTTCTTATCCTGGACTAGGTAATAAATTTTATCCGCGTAATACTCATTGACCTGGGTGATGGAATCTTTGCGGATCAACCGGCTTCCACAACCTGCCAGCAAAAAAATGATTCCCGGAAGCAGGAAAACCGTAATGCGAAACATTTCAGAGCAAAACTATAAAAGCAGGAGGGATTTGAAACTAGTTTTTTTCAAAAGCCCGGAATAAGCGCCGAAAATTCCACGTTCGGAGATCGAATCGCCTCTCTATCCCAAGAACCGTATCCAATGGAGGAAAGTTATGAAAAATTCTTGGATCTGTCTAACGGGTGCAAATTTAGAAGGACTGGAAGCATATCCTGTCTCTGTGGAAATCAACCTGAAACGAGGACTTCCCCGGTTTACGATTACGGGTCTTGCCGCCCAATCCATCCGGGAATCTTCGGAACGAGTCAGGATCGCTTTGGAAAACAGCGGCTATTCTTGCCCGTTCCAAAATATACTCGTCAATCTTGCTCCTGCGGGAAGAAAGAAAGAGGGAACCCTTTTGGATCTTTCAATCGCCTGTGGAATCCTTGCGGTAAGTGGACAAATCTTTCCGTCAGGTAAATTAAAACGAACCCTCCTTCTCGGAGAATTGGGTTTGGATGGAAGTTTAAAACCTCTTCGAGGGGTTCTTCCGATTCTTTCCGGAATTTCTTCGGAAAAATACGATACGGTCATTCTTCCTTTTCAGAACAGAGAGGAAGCGGCTCTATTAAAAAAATTTAACGTATTTGGAATTTCCCAGTTAAAAGAATTGGAGGATGTTTTGGAAAATCGAAAAAATCCGGAATTGAAGTCCGAAATTCAAATTCGAAATCTTCCCATTGCAAACGGGTTGGAATTGTATAAGGATCAGATGGTCGCGTTTCGAGCGGTTCAGATCGCGGTTGCGGGTTGGCATCATCTTTTATTTATCGGACCGCCCGGAATCGGAAAAAGTCTTTTGGCAAAAATGGCCGGACTTTTGCTTCCTCCTCCGGGAGAATTGGAAGCCTTGGATATATTAAAAATACAATCCGCACAATCTCCTCTAAAAGAACTGATCGTAGAAAGACCATATCGGGCTCCGCATCATACCGCTTCGGATATATCTTTGGTCGGAGGTTCTCGAGAATTGAGAATGGGAGAGGTCACTTTGGCAAATCGCGGGATTTTGTTTTTGGACGAACTTTCTGAATTCAAATCGGGAGTTCTTCAGGCTCTCAGGGAGCCGATGGAAGAAGGGAATATTACGATTTCAAGAATTTCCGGAAGCATTACATATCCTGCAAATTTTCTTTTAGTAGCAGCCACAAATCCCTGTCCTTGCGGATATCATGGGGTCAAAGACGAGAATTGCGGTTGCAGTCCCCCAAAAATCAAGAAATATCAATCCCCCTATTCCGGGCCTTTTCGAGATCGGATCGATTTGGAAGTGGAGATATTTCCATCCAAGGAAAAAGAAAGAAAACGAATCTACATTCCATTAAAAGAATATAAAACTCAGATCGACAAGGCCTCGAAAATTCAGAAAGAGCGGTATGCTGAAATCGGTATTCATTTTAACGGTCAATTGCGGGGGGAATTTGTGAATCATCTTTTGAGGTTCAATTCAGGTTGCGAGGAAATATTAAAAAAAGAGATTCTACAAAGAAAATTAAGCATTCGAAAGTTCAATCAGATTCGCAAAGTCGCAAGAACGATCGCGGATTTGGATGAGAAAGAGTTTGTGGAAGAAGTTCACCTTCTAGAGGCCCTGAATTTCCAGAACGCCGGAAATAACGGAGAAAACAGGGCCATCGCTTAATTCCCGTTAAGCGAGAGAAGTCTATTTCGAAAGAAAGTGTGAGATTTCCATAGCGATTTTGTCTATGGCAAAATCGATATAGCTTGGATCTTCCAATTTCTTTTTGTAATCTTCAAATTTTCGCTTTTTGACAGGCATTCCCCTTTTGCGGAGAATTACCGGATCCGGTCCGAAATCATCTGATTCGGCCAGATTTCCTAAAATCGGGATGCTCTTCATAGTTACTTCCTTGTAACGATTTAAGGCTCTCATCCTTGAGAACCCGCAGACAATTTAAGAATTCGGTGCTTGTTCAAAGTACCTTAATGCACTATTTCAGAACAGGTCAGGATAATATTTACATCCCTTTTTGAGATTTACGGAGACAAGACCGAATGAGACAAAATGGTTCTGAAAGGAAAGATTTTGAGAGATAAATCCTTCCGCCGCGGTTCTCATACGGTTTTGTTTTCTTGAATTCAGAGAAAACAAAGGGTCAAAGTTTTCAAAATCCTTCCAGAACTTTACCTCTGTAAAGAATAAGACTTCTTCTTTTTGGGAGATTATGTCGATTTCGACGCGATGAAAGCGGTAATTTCTCTCAAGAACTTGATGTCCTAACGAAATCAACAATTCGGCTGCAATCGATTCCCCAAAATCGCCTTTGATTTTTCGGGAGTGAGCCAAACGGAGAAACTCAAGCGGTGATTTCTTGTAAATCTACGGGGCGTGAAATAAATAGGTTTGTTTCCCTAAGAAGATCGACAAGAATCAAGTTTCGTACCATTTCCCCATATTCATCTTTTATAATGCGAATGCAGGGGCGAATCGGTTTGTCTGGATTGGGTCCCAACACAACCCCGATTCTTTTATCGGATAATTCCACGCAGGAACCAACCGGATACAGAGACAGGTGATTGAGAAGAGTTCTAACGAGTTTGAGATCGAATTTGCCTACATCCATACTGATCATGGACTTAATCGCTTCGTGAGGAAGGATTTTTTTTCTATGAGGGCGATTCGTGACCAAAGCGGAAAAGTTATCCGCGATCGAGTAGATTCTCGCTTGTTCCTCGATCGCATTGTTCGATAATTTCTGCGGATACCCGTTTCCGTCGTATCTTTCGTGATGTTGGAGCGCGACGATCGCGAGATTGTTTTTCAGTTTCATTCTTTGAGAGAGAATCTGATAACCGAGAATCGTATGTTTCATGATCGTTTTAAACTCTTCCTCGTTCAGCTGCTCGCCTTTTTCAGAAATGGTCGGTGGAACCTTACACATTCCTATATCCGCAAGCAGACAGGAAATTCCAAGATCGATCATTTTTGGTCTGGAATATTCCAGTAATTTTCCCAGAACTAGAGAATAGAGAGTCGCATTTGTAATCTGATTGTATAGATAGTAACCAGAGGGATTGTTAGAAAGAATCAAATAGGAGATATTATGATTGGCTCGAACAAAATCGCTAAGTTTTTCGGCAATTTCACGAACAGGATTTACCTCGAGAGGTTTTTCCTCTAAGGTCTTTTTAAAGACCTCCTGAATCAATTGAGTGGATTCGCGAAATAGGTTTCCAAATGTAACTTTGATTCTGTTTAAATTGTCATAGATTGTTTTGAGAGGTTGGAGTTCCTCTTCTACGACTGTATTTACAATGATATCGTCTATGCTGGTTTCTAAAACGTCCGGATCGGAGGAGATCGAATTGAGAAGCAATAACTCGCCTGCGGTCATAACTTCCTGAATTCCGAATTTATTCAATCGATCCAGATCGCTATCCGTCACAGGAGTGTTGGAAGTGATAAATAGATTCTCTTTATCCAAATAGACGGGTTTGGTAAACCGCATACCAGGTTTGAGTTCGGATACCGATAGCTTTTTCATTTTAACATTTTCCTTTTTCCGGAATTCGAATCCAATTCTAGGATCATCGAAAAGATGGCCCCAACCGCTCTGTATAAATTTTCCGGAATTTCTTGACCTACTGGAAATTCGGAAAGGGTTTTTGCTAGAATCGGATCCTCCACGATCGGAATGGAATTTTTTTTCGCTATTTTTCGAATCGAGTCCCCCAATAGGCCAGAAGCCGAAGCTGTGATTACGGGTGCGTCGTCCTTCTGAGGGATAAATTTTAGAGCAACACTGATCATTTACGCATTCCATTCCTTTTGAGTCAGGGATGGTTTGTAAGCCAAATTGTATCCTTGAAAATTCACGGATGACTCAATCAAAATTCTCTTAAATTTTTCTCTGTTTTGACAAGCATGCAAGTACATTTTAAAATTATCAAAGGTAACGTTGATTTGCAGATCTTCTCCGGAAAGTTCTTTCCATATAAATAAAACCAATGTCCTACCTGTTTTTTCGGTTTGAATCCGAAATAAAAACTTTTTCTCTTCTTCCTTTGGGCTATAGATTCCTTCCGCATTTCCGCCCGGTAATTCCCAGCTGAAGTATGGTAAATCCGCACTCCATTCAAAAAATGGATAATAGGACTTCAATATCTTGAGAATCGAAATCTCCGGAGAGGCTTCCTTAGAATCTCCACCGAGTATTTTCTCCGTCAATTCTGCGATTCCTACGCCAACTCCGTCGGTCTTTAAAAATAAATTTTTTCCATCGCTCCATTCTCTTTCTAAGATCTTGAGTTCGACTCCTTTTGTTCCCTGCTTTACGACTAACGTAAGAATTTCTCCCACAAATAAGGAGGTTCCGTCCGTCACGGTCCGGATTTTTTTACCCGAAAAAGAAAGCAAAGCTCCACCCGAAAAAACCTCCAAAACAAAGCCCCGGATCTTTTGATCCAGGGGAAGGTTGACTGTCAAATTTTTGGGTCCGTTTTCTTGACTAAAGGATAGACGTAGACTTCCTACAGAGGAATCCGTGGGAAGTCTCATCAGAATCTACCCCAAAAATGTCTTTTGAACAGTTGCATAGATATTACGAGAAAGTCCGAAATTCGCGCCGATATTTTCTAATATTTCGAGTTCGGTTTTAAAACAGATAGAGAGAATTTCCCGGTAAAACTTCTTCTATGAATATCGGAAAGACCGTGCCTTAGAATCAGCTCTTCATGAAGTTTTGTTCCATAACCCTTATGTTTAGCAAAAAGATAGTTCGGATATCTGGCGGAAATCGACATCATATAACGATCTCTACTGACTTTCGCGAGCACGGATGCCGCTGCTATACTTACAATCCTGAGATCCCCTTTGGTGTAAAAAACGGATCTGTTTTTGAGATAACTCCATTCCGGATAACGATTAAAATTGTAATTTCCGTCGATCAAAAGTTGAAGCGGTTGTATGGAATGGGAAGTTCGAATCGCCATTTTGGCGCATTTTCGGATTCCTTCCAAAACGGCTCGGTTGATTCCTTCTTTGTCGATATACCGAGGACTTAAAAAAGTTCGAAACGCAATCTGCGCGTGTTTGAGAATTTCGGGATAAAGAGCTTCTCTTTTTTTTTCCGAGAGTTTTTTAGAATCGGTGAGACCTTTGAGAAATCTGCCTTCTAGGATTTGAACCAGGGTTTCTTGACTGAAGGAGACGAGAGCAACAGAGAGGGGGCCAGCATAAGGGCCTCTTCCGGCTTCGTCGATCCCGCAAGGAATCGACGAAGAGTAGAACCGGTGTTCTTCCGGTTCAAAGTTGAGTTTGAAATCCGGCAAACCGGATTATTCTGCCGCCGGAGCCGCAGCTTTACTCGCAGTAGCTGCTGCGTCTTCCTGAATCTGTCTCTTTCTATCTTCACTCACGAGAGTTTTACCGCCCTTGAGTTCCTTGATACGAGCAGCTTTTCCGGCAAGATTTCTGAGGTAGTAAAGTTTTGCTCTTCTAACTTTCCCTTTGCGGATGAGTTCGATTTTAGCGATTCTGGGAGAAAACAGCGGGAAAATTCTTTCCACACCGATATCGTAGGAAACCCGGCGTACGGTAAACGTTTTTCCATTTGCTTCGTTGGCGATGGAGATCACGACACCTTCATAAACCTGAACCCTTTCTTTACCGGATTCAACGATTTTATAATGTACTTTAACGGTATCACCTACGGCAAAATTTTGTTTTCTTTCCGCATCTGGGGTTAATACTTCTCTTAAAAGTTGATTCATAATTTCCTCTCTTGATCAGGGTCGATCTTCTTTCTATTTTGTTCCCTCCACGCCAATATGGAAGCGTGGTTGCCGCTGAGTAGGACGTCAGGAACTTTCCATCCATTGTATTCTGAGGGTTTTGTAAACTGCGGATATTCTAAAATATCCGGATGGTTGTGGGACTCATCCAGAAGGCTTTCGCCTGCCCCTAAAAAACCCGGCAGAAGTCTGGACACCGCATCCGCTATACAAATGCTGGCCAAATCCCCGGCAGATAATACATAATTTCCAAGGGACATTTCCATGTCAACTAGATGTTCTGCAACACGGTGATCCACACCTTCATAATAACCGGAAATGAAGGTCAGAGGTTTTCCGGCTTCCATCAATTTGGTCGCGATGCCTTGGTGAAACGGAACTCCGGAGGGGGAAGTGAGAATGACGGTACCTCTGTCCTCTCCTAAGGATAAAAGCGCTTTGTGAATCGGCTCGACTCTGAGGAGCATTCCCGGGCCGCCTCCATAGATCGTGTCATCCACACGGTTGTGTTTGTTTCCCGCAAACTCCCGAAGCTGAACCACGTTTACGGAGAACACTCCGGACTCGATCGCCTTTTGCTGA
This sequence comes from Leptospira sp. WS92.C1, assembly GCF_040833975.1. NCBI lineage: Bacteria > Pseudomonadati > Spirochaetota > Leptospiria > Leptospirales > Leptospiraceae > Leptospira > Leptospira gorisiae. The sequence goes on along the minus strand of NZ_CP162130.1, from coordinate 2,134,330 downwards.
AGGCCTTCTGAAAAGTAGGATTGAATTTTTCCGGGAAAGAGAGTGATGAAATTAAACTTCATTCCAAACCTCGGGTTGAATCAGAACCACCGTTTTTTTCTCTATGTCGACGCCTCCAACAAAGACGTGGATGAAAGGAATGAGAATTTCTTCCCCGCCTTCTTTCTCAAAAATTAGAATGGAATGAGCGGGGTTATCCTGTACTTCTTTTAGGATCCATCCGAGATTTTTTCCGTCCTCGTCGATAGCTTGGAGACCGATTAGATCGGAGATATAAAATTCATTCTTGGATTTGATCTCGGGAAGTAAATTTTGAGGAATGAGGATGATTCCTCCGGTAAGCCGATCCGCTTCTTCCGGAGAATGGATTCCTTCGATGAGTACGATGAACTTGCCGGTATGAGGTTTGATTTCGAGGAGAGTGATTTCTTTTTCCGGAAAATTAGGATCCGGTTTTTTGAGTTTTAAACGAAGAGGAAGTTCGAATTCCGTGAGGATTGTTTCTGTGACGTTAAAACGAATAAACCCTTTGATTCCAAAGGGTTTTCCTAATTGGCCGAGTGAAATCCAACCCTCAGTCAATGATTTCGAGTGAAAAGTTCTTTCCTGCTTTTACGGAAGCTGCAGTCAGAATCGCTCGCAGGGATTTAGCGATTCGACCGTTCTTACCGATTACCTTTCCTACGTCTTTGGGAGAAACTCTCAGTTCGATGATGTTCTGCTCTTCCCCTTCAATTTCTCGAATTACGATTTCTTCGGGAAATTCAACCAGAGAAGCAACAATGTACTTCAGTAATTCTTCCATTACTTCTTAAGGGTGGTTTTGTATTCCGACCAAATGCCGGCGTTTTTGAAAAGATTCAAAACGGTTCCGGTTGGTTGTGCTCCGTTTTTCAGCCAGTTCAGGATTTTTTCCTTATGGAATGTAGTTTGGTCTTTGATTTGTGCTGGATGATAATGACCAACGATATCTACAAATTTTCCGTCTCTAGGAGCTCTGCTGTCTGCAGCAACAATTCTATAATGAGGATCGTGTTTGGTTCCAGTTCTTTGTAATCTAAGCTTTACCAAGGGATAGTTTTCCTTTTACCATTCTATATTTTTGATCTTTTGAAACAGACCAAAAAAGAATGCATGATTTTTACCAATATTGGACAATATGTCCCTCCGTCAAGAAATGATCCGACGGAAATGATCAATCTTGATTACTTTGTCAAAGATTTGAGATTTCTCGCGTTGTCGACCGGATTTCCTGTCTTATAGAGTCCTGCTCCGACGACTACGATATCTACCCCATTCTTTTTGAGCTCTTGAATATTGGTGTCGTTGACTCCCCCATCGACTTCGAGCTCGATCGGTCTGGATCCGATCAGTTCTTTCGCTTTTTTGATTTTTTCCATTCCGTTGAGAATAAACTTTTGTCCATAAAATCCGGGTTCGACGGTCATGAGCAAAATCAAATCGATATAAGGAAGAACGTTTTCCAAAGAAGATACGAGGGTCCCCGGGTTCAAAGAAACTCCGACTTTGGTTCCGTGAGATTTAATTTCCTGTGCAAGTCGGACCGGGAAATCGGTGGTTTCGATATGAAACGTAATGCAATACGGACTGAGTTCGTAATACTTCGAAACATGGTTTTCGGGTTTCGAAACCATGAGATGAACGTCTAACGGAATGGAAGTGAGAGCCTTTACTTCCTTGCTCAGGGCTTCTCCGAAACTGATCTGCGGGACAAAGTTTCCATCCATCACGTCCATGTGCATGAGATCGATCGCGGAAGAATCATAGTGCGGAACCGTCTTGCCGAGTTCTGTGAGTTTTGTTGCTAAAATCGACGCGGAGATTTTCAAAGTTCGCTCTCGTAGGATTTTGATTTTACTTTGGAATCGAAGGAATCAAGAAGAGTCAGTTTTACGTTTCCTTTCCGATAAAATACGGTTTGGAATTTTTCCCCGTCTTTGAGTGCGACCGGAAGAGTCAGAACATCCGCTTCTTCTTGATCAGACGGTTTGATCACTGCTTTGTAACTTCCGTCGTCTCCGACTTCATAGGAAAACAATTCATATCCGCTTTCCACTGCCAACTCGGGTTCAAAGTAGAATACTTTAAAACGAATTTCATCCCCTTCCAAACGAGCGGATTGGATTAAGCCATTTTCCAAACGAACCCGAGTGGAAACGATTTCTTCGACCCTGCTTTTCACACCGGAGCGAGTCAGACTTTTTTGTACTAAGGGAAACGAGGCTCCTTGAAACGAAGTCGGAGAAAACTCTTCCTTGGTTTTTGTCGGCGCCTTGGTTACGAGTAAGAATATTTTTTCACGAGAAGTCGTATTCTTTCCAGGTTCTGGAATTTGGTCGATTACCGTATTGGGCAGTTGATCCGATTGCGGTTCGATATAGGTGATTCCGCCGATTTGGAGTTCCACATAGGTTTCTCCTGCGAGAACTTTCTGAAGATTGGCTCTTGCAGAATCGATCGCTTGTCCTCGAACATCGGGAACAAGAAGTCGATCCGCTCCCGTGTTGACCGCGAGGACAATTTTACTTCCGGCTTCGATTTCTCTTCCAGGACGGATGGATTGATAGAGAATGATTCCGTCTGTTTTATCCGGATAACGTTTGTTTTCCAGACGCACTTTCAATTGAAGACGATTGAGTTCGTTGTGAACTTCCGGATACGATTTTCCGATCAGATCAGGAACGATTACCTTGGCTGTGCTTTTGGTTCTTACAAATACGACTAAAAATGCGGCGCTAAAGAATAAAAGAAGTCCTGCCGCTAAAAATAAGATGTATCCTCCGATGGGAAGATATTTCTCTTTGATTTGTTCCTGATTCACCCGAATGTTTCCCCTTCTTGGATTCTGAAACCGTTGAGAAAATCGGATGAGGACATCCTGTTCTTGTTTTCCGGTTGCAATTCCAGAATTTCCAAAAATCTACCATCACCACACTGAATAAGAAGGCCTTTTTTGTCCAACCGTTTCAATTTACCAGGCTCCGATCGGGCTTCCGGAAGAAGATCGAACGGTCTTGTTTTGAGAATGCTCAGACGTTTTCCACGGAACTGCGTAGTCGCTATCACATCCGGATACAGGGAACGGACTTGATTGTGGATTTGGTTCGCGTCAGAAGACCAATTTAAAATTCGATCTTCGGATTTGATTTTACCGCAATAGGTCGCCTTTGTTTGATCCTGCGAACTTGCCGAAAACGGTTTGCCGTTGTAGTCGCGAAGCAGTTTGAGAATCGCTGTAATTCCGGCGTCGGTGATCTTATCCATCAAGGTTCCGGTATCGTCTTCGAGAGTGACATCCACTTCTTTCGAAACGAGGATATCGCCTTCGTCCATCTTTTCGGTAATGTATTGGATCGTGATTCCGGATTTTGTATATCCCTTCCAGATCGCGGTTTGAACCGGAGACGCTCCTCTCAAATCGGGCAGCAACGATCCGTGCAAATTGACGGATGTCAAAGGAGGATGTCTGAAAATTTCCGCGGGAAGAATGGAACCGTAAGCAAAGATGATATAAAGATCCGCTGGGTAACTTCCAAAATCGGAAAGAGCCGTTTCTTTTTCCTTTTTGATCGACTCGTATTGAAATACCGGGATCTCGTGTTCGATCGCGATCTTTTTTACGGGACCCGGCTCGGGAGTTCTGCTTCTGCCCTTGGCTCGATCGGGGTTTGTGACCACGAACAAAACTTCCGCGAGCCCGGAATCGATCAGAGCCTTTAAGAGTTTTGCGGAATGTTCCGGGGTTCCAAAGTATCCAAGTTTCATACTATTACACCAGATCCAACGGATCGAAATCAATTTCAAGATATACTTTTTTGGAGAGTTTCAAAGGACGAACTTCTTTTTTTAAAATCTCTCTCCAGGAGTTGAGAGACGACGTTTTGAGAATGATATGATTTCTAAAGTTGGAATCGATTCTATAAAACGGACAAGGCGCAGGTCCGAGAAGAATCGCATCCTTTGCTGGAAAGTATTTTTTCAATGCTCCGAAAACGAGTTCGATCGTATCCAAGGAAATCTGTTCGTCTTTGGATCTGGAAACGATCCGGATCAATCTCGAAAACGGAGGATAAAACAATTCCTTTCGAACGGGAATTTCAGATTCATAAAATTGAATGTAGTCCTGTGTCATGGCCATCTTGATCACGGGATGATCCGGAGCGTTGGTTTCGATCAAAACCTCGCCTTTCAATTTCGATCTGCCCGCCCTTCCGGCGACCTGGGTCAAAAGAGAAAACACTCTTTCGTTGGCGCGGAAGTCGGGAAGTCCGAGGCCGATCCCCGCGTTCAAAACGCCGACTAACGTGACCTGAGAAGCGTCGAGACCCTTTGCGATCATCTGGGTTCCGGTGAGAATGTCAATCTCTCCTCCGAGAAGACGGGAGATGACTTCATTTAACAAACTTCGATCCTGAATCGAATCCTGGTCCAGCCGTTCCACTCGGGTCTGAGGAAATGCTGCGAGAAGATTCTCCTCCAGCTTTTGGGTGCCCGTTCCTTTCAGGGTAAGGCTTTCCCCCATTCTTTTTTCCAAAGAATCCAGGGTTTCCGCATGCCCGCAGAGATGACAGATCGCGGTTCCTTTTTTATGATAACAAAGATTGGTGGTGCAGTTTGGACAAGGGACATATGAGGACGTAGAAGGAGAAAAGATCAGAGGACTGTATCCTCTTCTGTTTAAAAGAAGAATGACCTGTTCCTTTTGATCCAATCTCTGTTTGATCGCAAAAGAAAGCTCGGAACTGAGAACATTGGATTCCTTTTGATTTTCCACGATACGAACGGTCGGAGGTTGAACCCCTTCCGGTCTTTTGGTCAAAGTATGAAGTTGGATTTTTCCTTCCTTTGCGAGATGATAGATTTCCAAAGAAGGAGTCGCTGTTCCCATCACGAGTACAGAGTTATTTGTCTTGCATCTCTGCATCGCGATCTGTCTCGCATGATATCTCGGACTCGAGTGTTCCTTAAAGGAAGAATCGTGATCCTCGTCTATGATGATCAGACCGAGATTGGACACGGGCGCGAAAACAGCGCTCCTGGTGCCGACTGCGATTTTCTTTTTTCCTAAAAGAAGTTCGTTATAAGCCTTGAATTTTTCGGATACTTTCAAAGCGGAATGAAGAACCGCTAGTTGTCCTGGAAAGATCAATTCCAGTTTTCGAATGATATGAAACGTAAGGCTGATTTCGGGAACGAGAAGAATTACGGATTGATTCTGAGTTTCCAGAACCTTCCGGATGAGATGAATATATACTTCCGTTTTTCCGGAACCCGTGATTCCAAACAACAGATGCGCTGCGGTTTTGCCAAACGAAGAAAGAATGTTTCGATATGCGACTTCTTGTTCCTGATTTAAGGTTACCGGTTTTCCTTCCGCGTCCGAGGGAAAACCTTCCAGTTTTACCTGTCGTCTGCCCGCGGGAATCATTTTGTAAACACATTCTCCGAGCGAAGCGAGGTATTGATCCTTCATCCAATATGCGAGATCGATTTGTTCCTGGAGTAAGATCGGTGTTTTATCCACCAATTTTTCGATCGATAAAACTTTGTAATCCGGTTCGTTCTGGTGGATAAAGAGGACGATTCCCTCCTCTTCCCGATTTCTTAACTTTGCCAAAACCCTGACACCAACTTGGGTTCCGGGAGGAACCTCGTATGTAAAGGTGTCTTCCTCAAGAGGAAGATCGAATGCAACCTCTGCGTAATAGATCAAAGCGTGTCCTTGAGCTTGTTTTGGAAAAGAGCCAATTGGGACAGGATGCTTTCCTTGATCGAAACCTCTTCTTTTTTGATGGTCTCGAATTCGAACGATTCTTTGGAACCTGTAAAATTTTTTCTTTTTGTTTCGATTGCGGAAATCGCTTCAGGAGAACGTAAAACGATCATAGGAATTCCGGGTAGAAAGTCCAGGGTTCGTCCCATCATCTCCAGAGCTTTTTCCTTTCCGTAAACGGCGATCGCACTCGAGCCCAAAAGAATGATTCCTTTGATATTTTCGGAATCGATGGTTTCTTTTACCTGGGTCTCGCATTTTTCAGTTCTTGTTTTCCAATCGCTCGCATTCGATTTTGTCTGATTGAAAATACAAGCGGGATATTCCTGATAGTAGAATTCTTTATGACTAAAGCCGAATTGTTTTTGAATCATTCTTCCAAAAAGGTCTTCTGCGTCCTTGGTTCTAAAAACCTGATCCGGAGAAGTTTTGGAAAAAGAAGGTCTTCCCGGCACAATCTCGCCTGTATAATGAAGTACTAATATAGGTTTTCTTCCCTTAACCAGAAAGTTGCGGATCGCGCTGATTCGTTCCGTGCAGAGTTTGCAGATGAAATTTCTTTCTGCGGCTCGAGCGGGTCTACGGACCTGAATTCCCTCTGCTTCCAGTTGCAGATCCTTGTTTTGTTCGGTAGAATCCCAAGTCTCCTCTTTCCAGATGAGTTCCGTGGTTTCTGGCGGTTTTTCTCCGGAAAACTGTAAAATCGGAATCTGTTTTTTTTGGATCAAAAAACGGAGATCACCCAAAATTCTTCCTAGGATTGTGAGAGTCTGTTTATCCATCGGTATACTGATCCGAAGAAATGTTCAGCGACTTCATCTTTCTATACAAATGAGAACGTTCGATTCCCAAAACCCGTGAAGTGCGTGTTACGTTTCCCTCGTTGGTCTGCAATGTTTTAATAATATACTGTCTTTCGAATTCTTCCTTTGCTTTTCTGAAATCTCCGAGTTCCACCATCTCGTTTGCCTTTTTAAAACCTGTGAGCGCGTCTTTTGCGTCGTTCGCCGTGATCGTGGAACCAACCGTCATGATACAAAGTCTTTCCATAATATTTTTGAGTTCCCGGATGTTTCCCGGCCAAAAATGGTTTTGAAGAATCGAAACCGCTTCCGACTCAATTTTTTTCGGAGGGAGATTGTTTTCTTCCAGCGTTCTGGAAATATAATAATCTACGAGTAAGGGAATATCGGAGGTTCTTTCTCTGAGAGGAGGAATCGTGATCGGGATCACGTTCAGTCGATAATATAAGTCTTCTCTAAACTTTCCGTCGCGGATCGCCTCTTCCACCGGAATGTTGGTGGCGGCTATGATCCGAACGTCCACAGTGATCGTTTCCGTGCTTCCGAGTTTTTCAAATCTCTGTTCTTGCAAGATTCGTAATACTTTTGCTTGAGTGGAAAGGGACATGTCGCAGATCTCGTCTAAGAATAGAGTTCCTCCGTTTGCCGCCTCGAATTTTCCGATTCTAGAATCGTTGGCTCCGGTAAACGCGCCTTTTGTAAAACCGAACAATTCGGATTCAATCAATTCTTCCGGAATCGCCGCACAGTTCATCTCCACAAAGGGAAGATCCTTTCGTTTGGAATTTTTAAAAATGGTTTTTGCTACGAGTTCTTTTCCGGTTCCGTTTTCACCATAGATAAAAACCCGAGCATTTGTGGAAGCGGCTTGTGCGATCGCAAATTTTACTTTTTGGATCGCGGAAGAATTTCCAAGTATTTCATCATATTCTAATTTGATATCCGGTAGAGGGTTTTTATCCTCCGGATTGATTACGTTCTCGATTGCCTGTAATACCTTTTCGATGGAAAGCGGTTTTTCCAAAAAGTCAACCGCTCCTTTTTTGGTTGCAGAGACCGCGATTTCGATCGTCCCATGCCCGGAAATCATGAGAATTGGAAGCGTAGGATAGAGTTTTTTGCATTCATCCAAGACTTGAATTCCGTCTTCTTTTCCAAGCCATACATCCAAAAGAATGAGAGAAGGTCTTTCGATTCTCAGTTGTTTGAGCAATGCCTTCCCTGTCGAAAAGATTTCGACCACGAAATTTTCGTCTTCTAAAATTTCTTTTAAGGACTTTCTGATTTCGGGTTCGTCGTCGGCGATAAAGATTTTCATTTTAAGATACCGGCAGCTCGATTTGAAATCGGCAACCGCCCATATTGGAAGAATCTATCGAGATATGCCCGTTATGGTCAATCACACTTTTCTGAACGATGGCCAAGCCGATTCCGGAAGTATTATTGTTTTTTGTGGAATAATAAGGTTCAAAAACTTTTTGTTTCAGTTCAGGAGAGATCCCGATTCCATTGTCTTCGATTGCGATCACCGCCACTCTTCTCATGATTTTTCTGCTGATCGTGGCAGTGATCAAAATAGAGCCGTTGTAATTGGAAAGCTCTTCCTTTTCTTTTTTTCGTTCGATGGCTTCGATCGAATTTTTAATGAGATTGGTCAAAACCCTCAAGATGATTTTTTGATCCAAAAAAAGCTGCGGGAATCCTTTCGCTATACTTGTTGTAATTTTGATCTGCGAAGTATGTTCAAAAAGTTTTACAGCTTCGAGGATGATCGGTTCTAAATTTTGATTGATCAGTTTTGGTGCGGGCATTCTCGCAAAGTCTGAAAATTCGTTTACCAGATGTTCGAGGACTCTTACCTGTTTGATAATCGTATCCGTTCCGTTCGCCACGATTTCTTTGAATTGTTCTATGTTCTCCGATTTCATCTTTCTTCGGATCCGTTCCGCGGAAAGTTGAATCGGAGTCAGAGGGTTTTTGATTTCGTGAGCCATTCTTTGTGCCACTTCTTTCCAGGCTGCGATCCTTTGGCTCTGCATCAGTTCCGCGTTTTTGGATTTTAGATCTTGAACCATTTGATTAAAGGAGTCGATGAGTGCTCCGATCTCTCCGGTCTCTCTGATTTCCAGGCTGATGTCCGTATCCCCCATCGAAATTTTTTGAGTCGCATTCGCGAGTTCGATGATAGGTCTAGAGATTTTTCGAGCAAACAAAAGAGAAAAGTAAATCGCCAAAAGGAAAATAGAAACGGTAATCACACTAAACGTGAGACGAATTCGATACGGAAGTTTTTCCTTGGCTAAATCCGCTCGATCGTAATTCCTTCGAGTTGAGATCAACGAATACACGATCTTTTCCTTACCCTTATGGATCCGGATCCCGGTTTGTAGAATTCGTTTTCCGACTGGAAACGGAACTCGGATAAAATAAATACAATCATCGGGTCGATAACTCACAAACTGTTTCCAGTTTAAGTTTTTTGAATGCGATTGAAACTCGCTTTCTATTGGTCTGTATTTTAAACCTCGGTTTTCTAATATTGGTTTTTCATTTTCATAAATTCCAACGTAAAACTCGTCAGTTTGAATGAGATTGAGTTTGGAAGCGCCTGCCACGAGGGATTCCAGGTTGAGAGGTTGGATTCTTAAAAAACTCTCGAGAAGTTTTGTTTTTTCGACAAGAAGTTTTATTTTCGGCTCTTCTTCTTTTTGAATCAAAATTTCCCCTGAGGAAAGTGCGTCTTCAATATCGATCCCGTAAAATCGTTCGTAGATCTTTCCGGTGATATTGGAGGAAAGAAAAAGAATCGGAACCGAAGGTAAGATCGCCACAAATATAAAAGAAAGAGTGAGTCTGTAGCGAATCGAACTCTTGAGTCTTCCTGTTTCGAGATTTCTTTTATTTCGATAAAAGTAGGAAATGATCAGAGAAAGAGAAAATAGCGGAATAAAAAAAAAGATATAAACAACGATTCGATCCAAAAATCCAATTTCGTCTAACGGAGAATTTCTTCCCGAGAATTGGATCGCTTCGGCGAGAATAATCGATAACAGTATGATCAAACCTAAGATGAGTAAATCCCTTAGATAATATCTGGTTTCATCGTTCATTGGAGTTAGAATTCAATCAAACAAAGTCGTTGTTTACGATATTTGTAAGCGCTTCCAGTGCCTCGTCTTCCTTTTCACCTTTGGCTAAAATTTTAAACTCGTTTCCGGGAGCGAGCGCGAGCATCATTAGTCCCATGATGCTTTTTCCGTTGACTTCGACGTCGTCCTTGACTACTAAAATTTCACACGGAAATTTAGACGCACAGTTTACAAATACGGAAGCAGGTCTTGCGTGCATTCCGGTTCCGTTTTCATTGATCTTGAGGAGGATTTCTTTCAACTTTACCCTGCTGTAAATATTGGCCTAATTTTTGATTGAATTCTTGTGCCGCGTTTTTACCCAATTTACGCAAACGCTGATTCATGGCCGCGGTCTCGACGATGATGGGAATGTTTCTTCCCGGTCTAACGGGAACTCGAATGAGCGGAATCTGAACCCCCAAAAGTTCTTCCGTGGGATTTTCGAGACCAGTTCTGTCAAAGTCCTTGTCCTCGGTCCATTCTTCCAAGTGAATGATAAGTTCGATCAGTTTATGATCTCGAACGGATCCTATCCCAAAAATATCCTTAATATTCAAAATTCCTAATCCTCGAATCTCCATATGATGTCTCAAAAGATCCGAACAGGTTCCTATCAGATAACTTTCGGAAAGTCTTCGGATTTCGACCATATCGTCCGCTACCAAACGATGTCCCCGTTCGATGAGTTCGAGAGCCGTCTCGCTTTTTCCAACACCGCTTTTTCCGGAGAGAAGGATTCCGATCCCGAAAACTTCGATGAGAACCCCATGTCTCATCGTTCTCGGAGCCAGACTGCGATCCAAAATTCCTGAAATGAGAGTGATGAATTTATGCGTGGATACGTCCGAGATCATCAGAGGAATTCCGAGACGCTCGCAGTTTTCCAAAAAAATCGGCGGCGGCATGTTTCCGTGGGTGAAGATAATACAGTTGAGATGAAAACTAAAAAAGTCCGCCGCGATTTGTTTTAAGTCCTCGGGGGATCGAGAAGTGATAAACGCCCATTCTCCTTTTCCGAAAATCTGAATTCGATCGTGTGCAAAACTTTCGTAAAAGCCTGTGAGTGAAAGACCGGGTCTGTTGATCTCGGACATGTTGATTCGATTGGTCAGTCCTTTTTCTCCTGCCAGAAGACGCAGTCCAAGTTCTTCGTGTTCTTTGAGAATATTGGAAACGTTGATTCCCGGCATGGACATACGATTTACCTAGACTCCAATGACTTAACTTTCTTTCTCTGACTCGATGGTAGAATTTTTAGAATTTTTCTATATTTCGCGACAGTTCGCCTCGCGATTTCAATTCCTTGTTTTTGAATTGCTTCCACGATTTCCTGATCGGACAACGGGCTTTCCGATTTTTCTTCTTTGACAAGATTACGAATGAGATCGTGAATTTTTTTGGAGGATTCGATTCCTCCTTCCGATGATCGCACACCGGAAGAGAAAAACCATTTTAATTCGAGAATTCCACGAGATGTCTGTATGTATTTATTGGAAGTGATTCTGGATACGGTAGATTCGTGCATATCGAGTCTTTCGGCGATGTCTTTTAGGGTTAAAGGGCGGATGAATTGGATTCCTTTTCTAAAAAACTCGATCTGCATTTCGATGATTGCGGATGTCACCTTAAACAAGGTTTGTCTTCTTTGATTTACGGAACGAATCAGCCATTCCGCGGAACCGAGTTTCGTGGTGATATATTCCTTGTCGTTATCTTTTGCGTTTTTTAGAATATTCTTATATTCTTTATTAATTTTTAGTTTTGGAATCCATTCGTCGTTGATATAGATGTCAAATTCCCCCTCGACTTCGCGCACGATCACGTCCGGCATCACATAATCGGGTTTGTTGGAAGTGTAAAGAGTTGCGGGATACGGCTCCAGCTTTTTGATCTCTGAGGCGAGCGATTCCACCGCTTCCAAAGACAACTCCATTTTTTTGGATATGGTCTTGTAATCCAGTTTTTCAAGATCCTTGATATGATCTTGGATTAGAGTATGCAGTTTAATGTCTTCCGGCTTAAGAATCTTTGCCTGAATGAGCAGTGTTTCTTGCACGTCTTTCGCGCCGATGCCGAGAGGATCCAGTCTGTGGATTTGTCCGAGAACCTTACGCACTTTCTTTTCATTCAGACTCATCTCCTTGCAAAAGTCGGGAATCGGAATCGAGATAAATCCGTGATCGTCCAACATCGAGATCAACATTTCTCCGATCGTTATCTCGTCGGGTTTTAAACTTGAAAGTCGAAGCTGCCAGAGAAGATGCTCCGAAAGAGAACTTTTTTCAGGAGAGGATTCTATATATTTTTGATTTCGATCGCCTGCGTCGGAACCGGTTGATCCGGCTCTATCGATGGAATAATTATCCTGCCAGGTTACGTCAGAATTTTTAATGAAGTCGTTCTTTTCTTTTCTTCGGAGATCGTCTCTGCTGTAAAGATCGGGGGTTCGATTTTTTTCGGATGCATATTCTTCTTCGAGCATCGGATTTTCTATGAGTTCCGAACTGATCCGATCGGAGAGTTCGATCGTGGAAAGGGGAAGCAATTCTATGGACTGTCTTAAGTCTTGAGTCATCACCAGTTTCTGGGTTTGTTTTTGAACCAGTGAGTGACTGAGATTCACAGCGTAAAATCCTCGCCCAAATAGATTCTTCTTGTTTCCGGATCGTTTACGAGATCGTGTGTGGAACCGGAAATCAAAATTCTACCGCTATACATGATATACGCGCGGTCCGTGATCTTTAGAGTTTCGCGAACGTTGTGATCCGTGATCAAAATTCCAAGACCTCTTTTTTTGAGAGACTGGATTACGGTTTGAATGTCCTTTACCGCGATCGGATCTACTCCCGCAAACGGTTCGTCCAGAAGAATGAAATCGGGATTTGTAACCAAAGCTCTCGCGATTTCACAACGTCTTCTTTCACCTCCCGAAAGAGTATAACCCTTTTGGTTGGCGACTCTCATGATCTGTAGTTCGATAAGGAGTTCGTCTCTTCTTTTTATGATTTCGGTTCTGGATAGATTCATCGTCTCAAGGATTGCTTCCAGGTTTTCGGCGACCGTGAGTTTTCGAAAGATAGAAGCTTCTTGCGCGAGATAACCGACCCCGGATCTCGCACGGATATGCATCGGAGAATCGGTAACGTCTTGTCCGTCGATATAAACTTTACCGGAATCGGGTCTAACAAAACCCACGGACATATAAAAAGAAGTGGTTTTCCCGGCGCCGTTCGGACCAAGCAGGCCGACTACTTCTCCTTTAGTGATATCAAAACTGGCTCCGTCTACTACCTTTCTTTTGTTGTAGACCTTGACCAGGTTTTCCATTCGGAAGGTTTTACTCATAATCGTAGTTTACTTTCCGGGAACGATTCCATCGGTTAAAAGCGCGCGACCTTCTCTTGGAAAGAATATGATTCTTCCTGCATGAATGTCTCTGCCGTTTTTCTTTAACGTAGGATTTCCCTCAAGATACACTTTTTCCTCTTTTTCAAAATAAGTTGCGTATTCCCCCGTTGCGGAAGAATCCTTGCCTTCTATAATTACGTTTCCACGAATCACGGTTTCATTTTTATCCAGAAATCGTTCAAATTCGACGGCTGTCATTGTGCTTGTAACTGTCTCGGATTTTTTATCAAGAAAATCGATTTTCCCCGAATCGGTCAAATGAATGTACTGTTCGTTTTTAAAGTAGTCAAGGACATTCCCGGAGAGGATCAATCTGTTTTCTCGATCGTGAATTGTGATTTGATTTCGAGCCTCTATCTTTGTGGAGTTTTTTCCATAGCTGATCAATTTTTCAGCTTCCATTTTCATCGTGTGCCGATAGATCTTGGCGTTTCCATACAGACCCACTCTCGTTTCTCCGTTTTCATCCTTATCGCTGACCAGCTGATCTCCTTTTAAAATCGCGACTCGGGTAACTTCTTTTTTCTGCTTTTCTTCGGCAGGTTTCGAATTTTTTGAATCCTTGTTTTCCACTTTTTCGGTTTCAGTATAATTTTGAAATAGAATGCTGTCTCCGGTCAGTTCGATTCTATTTTCGTTTGTATGAAACGTGAGTTGTTTTCCGGTCAGATATCTGTCTTTCGCAATCAGAATCGGATTGGGATCCGTTGTGATCTTATCCTCGTCTTCTTCAAAGACTGCTTCTTTACAAAGGATGGTGATCTGAGGATGTGCGATGATTACGTTTTCTTTTAAGATCGTAGTTTTTTTAGCGAGGTTTCTTTCTATAAAGGTTGCGGAGATGACGGTTTTGATTCCGCTTTTATCCGTGTGAAACAGACGGGGACGATCTTTGATATAAATCTTTTCCTCCATTTTATCGTATTCTCCCGTTCCCGCTCTGAGAGTGACTCCGTTGTCTCCGTCCTGGATAAAAACTCCACCTTTAAGAAATCCTTTAAATGCGTCCTTTCCGTAGACTTCGATCTGGCTCGCCGAAAGTTTTACCTTTCTGTGTTGGATCCAAGCTCCTCCATCCAAACTAAAAGTTGTGATCTTTAAACCCGAGATTGTCTTATCTTCCTGGGTTAAGGAAGATCCTCCCCAAAGCGTGGGAAAGTCGGGAGCGGAATTTTTCTTTTCGGGAATGGTATCGGGAATGCTGATAAATTTTCGATCCGCGGTTTCACTTCCGATCGGCAAAGGAGGTTTTACGTTTCCGAAATTAGGAAACGCAAGTAAAAATAAAAAAAGTAAGAATGTTGATTTTCGAATCATTTGGAACCGGCGGCTTTTAATGGGTTGGTGCCTCCCTGTGTAATGGCGGTAGGTCTTAGGATTGTAAACTTATTGAGATCTTTATCTGCTCTTAGGCCCACCCCATGAATCGTGGTTCCATCTGCACTTACGGTAACTTCAGAATCCGATACCAATTTTTTGGTATCCATATTGTATTCGATCGCTCTTGCAGTGAGGGTTTTGTTATCGTCCGTTCTTAGAAAGATCTTTCCTTCCAGTTTCATCAATCGTGTCTTGTGATTGATCTCTCCTTTTTCACCGAGTAGTTTGGATTTGAATTTTCCATCTTCATACTGATCGAAATCGATATTATAAAAGATGGTCCGATCTTCGTTTACAAAAACGTAGGATTCCAGCGCTTTGAGTTCCCATTGAAGTCTTCCGTCCTGAGTATATGCTTCTCTTTTAAAGTTCCGAATGGAAATCGATGCTCCCGCTTCTCTTTCTTTTTCCACTCTTTCGTAATTTAGCTTTTTACAATCCGTAAATAAGAATGCGGACAAACAAAACGAAATCAGAATGAAAAGAATTCGAATCCTGTTGTAAGCTCGTTTCATAAAAGATCCGATTACGACTGGTTTCTGGAAACTAAGATTTCCTTTTTGATATATCGATCCAGTCCGATCATTTCTTTGAGCAGAGCTTTGATCTGGGAAAGAGGATATTGAGTTGTAGCATCCGAAAGCGCCTTTTCCGGATCGGGATGAACTTCCATAAAAATCCCTTCGATTCCCAAAGAAACAGCGGAACGTAATATACTCGGAATAAATTCTCTTTGTCCTCCGGTGCTGTTTCCAGCGGCTCCGGGAAGTTGTGCGGAATGGGTTGCGTCGAAGATCAAAGGAATGTCGAATCCGTGAATGATGGGAATCGCTCTTCCGTCAAAGATCAAATTTCCGTAGCCAAAGGAGGTTCCTCTTTCGGTCACGAGAATCTTATCGTTGCCGGATTCTTTCATCTTTGTCGCGATATGACGGGTGTCGGATGGGGCGAGGAATTGTCCTTTTTTTACGTTCACCCATTTTCCGGTTTTAGCGGATTCTGCAATGAGATCCGTTTGTCTGCATAAGAAAGCAGGGATTTGATAGATGTCGATCACGTCCTTGAGCGGACCGATTTGATGTGTTTCGTGGATGTCCGTAAGAACGGGAACATTGTATTTGTTTTTGATATATTCTAAATTTTTAATACCTTCCGCAAGTCCGGGGCCTCTGTAAGAATTTACGGAAGAACGGTTGGCTTTGTCAAAACTGCTTTTAAAAATATAAGGAATTTTCAATTCTGCGCAGATCTCGATCATTTCGGCACAAACTCGATCCAATAAATCCCGATTCTCCATCACACAAGGACCGGAGATTAAAAAGAAAGGTTGGTCTCCTCCGATCTTGGCTCCGTTTAGGAATTCTCTTTGGGTGCAGGTATTGTCTTTCATGATGATCCTTTCTTTGAGTATTTCACGGCTGCGCCGATAAATCCAGCGAATAAAGGATGCGGCGCCGTCGGTTTGGACTGGAATTCCGGATGAAACTGAACTCCTATAAACCAATTATGTTTTGGAATTTCCACAATCTCAACGAGGTTGTCATCCGGTGAAGAACCGGAAAGAACCATTCCGTTTTCTTCGAATTGTTGTTTGTATCGATTTGTAAATTCGAACCGATGTCTATGACGTTCGTGTATGAGCTCGGACTTGTATTCCGCGAAAGCCAGGGTTCCTTTTTTGATTTTGCAAGGATAGGAACCGAGTCTCATCGTTCCGCCCATTTGTTCGATATCATTTTGTTCCTCTAAGAGGGAAATCACAGGATTTTCGGTATCGGGTCTGATCTCCGTGGAATTTGCGTCTTTGAGTCCGAGTACGTTTCTTCCGTATTCGACAACCGCACATTGCATTCCGAGACAGATTCCAAAAAATGGAATTCCTTGGGTTCTTGCGTATTGGATCGCGAGAATCTTGCCTTCGATTCCGCGATCGCCAAAACCGCCGGGAACCAGAATCCCGTGAACGTTTTTGAGAGTATTGATTACATTTTCCTTATCCAGGTTTTCGGGATCAATTTTTACGAATTCAACTTTCGCTTCGTGAGCGATTCCGCCGTGAGAAAGGCTTTCGTAGATGGAGCGATATGCATCTTGTAAGGAGATATACTTTCCCACTACCGCGACCTGAACCGTGTGTTTTGTGGTGAGAAGACCTTTCACCATCGTATCCCATCCCTTGAACTTGGAGGTTCCGAGTTCGAGGCCCATGGTTTTTAGAACGACCTCGTCCAACTTTTCTTCCTTATACATTTTAGGAATTTCGTATATAGAAGTCGTGATGTCACTCGCGGAGATTACGTTTTCTTCTTTCACGTTGCAAAAAAGAGAAAGTTTGTTTTTCATCTCTTTGGTCATCGGCTGAGAAACTCTACAGACTAAAATGTCGGGCTGAATTCCGAGCCCTAATAATTCCTTCACGGAATGTTGAGTCGGTTTTGTCTTTGCTTCTCCTGCGGCGGTGATGGTCGGAACCAAGGTGAGGTGCACAAAAAGTACGTTTGAATTTCCGTGTTCATAGCGCATCTGACGGATCGCTTCTAAGAATGGAATCGATTCGATGTCTCCTACGGTTCCTCCGATTTCTACGATGATAAAATCCGGATTTTCTTCACGGGCAACGATATACATTCGATTTCGAATTTCGTTGGTGATATGCGGAACCACCTGAACGGTTCGGCCGAGATAGTCTCCCTTTCTTTCTCTTTGAATGACTGTGTTATAAATCTGTCCTGTGGAAACGGAATTCTTTCTGGTCAATTTAGAATGAGTAAAACGTTCGTAATAACCGAGATCCAAATCCGTCTCGGCTCCGTCGGCGGTCACATAAACCTCTCCGTGTTGATACGGACTCATCGTACCCGGATCGATATTGATATAAGGGTCCATCTTTTGGAGGGAAACAGTGTAACCACGGCTTTCCAACAGACAACCCAGAGCCGCAACGGTGACTCCCTTTCCAAGTGAGGAACTCACCCCTCCGGTTACAAAGATAAACTTAGTTCTCGACAACTTCCATTCCCGCCTTTCAGAACAGAGTTTTGGGAGTTTCCAGAAATTCAAACAGGAATTTCACAGAATTCTGTCTCTAAAAAAATAGAAAGACCTTGTTTTAGAGTTTCAGGATTTTCTGGATCAAACCCGTGGTGGATTTTCCGGATACAAACGGCAAAATCGTGACCTCGCCGCCGAATTCTCGGACGAGCGGTGTTTCGGGAAGATCTTCAATTTTGTAGTCCCCTCCTTTGACGTGAATCGCCGGTCGGACCAAACGTAGGAGCTCCAACGGAGTATCTTGCGGAAAAATCGTGACCGCATCCACAAATCGAAGGCTGGAAAGAAGAATGGCTCGGTCCTCTTCGGAAACGACCGGTCTTTGTTCACCTTTTAAGCGTTTCACGGAAAGATCGGCATTGATTCCCACCCAAAGAAAATCTCCCAGTTCCCGCGCCTGGGAAAGATAGGTGAGATGTCCTCGGTGAACGAGGTCAAAACAACCGTTTGTAAAAACGATTTTCCCGGTTTTACGGATTCGATCCGATACGTTAGCCGCTTCTTCCCAAGGAACGATATGACTTTTGAGATTCATAGATCGATTATCCTTGGAAGGTTCCCATCGCAGAAAGAGAATTTTTTAATTCTTCCGGGGTGACGGTTTCGGCCCCGAGTTTTGCGACCACAACTCCCGCAGCCGCGTTGGAAACCACGCTCGCATCGAGTTCGCTTAAACCCGCTGCATGATACGCGGTGTATGTGCTGATGACTGTGTCTCCCGCTCCGGTCACGTCGAATACTTCTCTCGCGACCGTGGGAATGTGAAAGATTTCTTTTTGAGATGTCAGATACAAACTCATTCCCTTTTCTCCTCTTGTGATCATAAGAGAAGGACAGGAAAGTTTTTCCGTGATCTCCTCCGCGGCTTGAAGAATTTCAGAATCGGTTTCCAATTTTCTACCCAGCGCCTTGCCTGCTTCGTGGTGGTTTGGGGTGAGAATGCTTGCACCTTGGTATTGAAAAAAATGACTGACTTGAGGATCAACGGTGACTATCTTTTTTCGCTCCAAACAGATCCTGGAAATTTCGTAGATGATTTTCGGAGTTAAGGTTCCTTTATCGTAGTCGGAAAGAATCACTCCGTCAGCGGAATCGATTCGATCCAAAAAGGCTTGGATCAATTGTTTTTCTTCTTTTTCGGTAATCGGTTTTAGTTCTTCTTTATCGATTCTGCAAACCTGTTGATGACCTGCGATGACTCTGGTTTTTAAAATGGTGGGAACTTCCGCCGATTGAATCAGAAAGTTTTTTTGAGAATCCGTATTCTCCTTTTCCAATAACTCGGAAAGAATTTTCGCCTTATCGTCCTTGCCCGCTCTTCCAAGAACGATGGATTGAACTCCTAAGCTCGATAAATTTTTGACTACGTTTCCGGCTCCGCCTAAGGTGATCTTTTCTTTGCGGACCCAGACTACGGGGACCGGAGCTTCGGGAGAGATTCGATTGACTTCTCCGATCAAATATTCATCTAAAATGAAATCTCCGATTACGATGATTTTTAAATTCTTAAGATTTTCAGTGGAGGTTTGAAAACGGTTTCGGTCCAGATAATACAAATTCTACCATGCCTGTGGATTTTGATTTACGGTTTCTCTCTAAGCAGTTATAGTATCCTTCCCGTGTCAACCACTACTGTCCCAATCTTTCCTTTACCGGAAATCATTCTGTTTCCTGGGACATACCTACCTCTCCATATCTTTGAACCGAGATATAGACTGATGTTGGATTATTGTATGGAATCGGGCGAAGAATTGGCGATCGCTCCGATCATTCCCGCAAAATCGAGAGCTCCATCCAAACATCCCGAAATTGAAACCGTATTCGGCTGGGGAAAGATTATCCGAAGAGACCCGCTTCCTGACGGAAGATCCAATATTCTTCTGGAAGGAAAAGGAATCGCAAAACTCATCGACTACGAAACCGTAGAACCCTTTCGAGTTGCAAGAATCGAAAAAATAGAACCCGATTTTGAATATCTCAAAAATGAAGAATTTATAAAAATATTTGAAAGACTCTTGTTCATGACCAAAAGAATCCTTCTTTCCGAGGGCGCCGGAGAGGATCTGATTTTGAGAATGAACGAACTCATGACCCATCCTTTCCCGATCGACTTCATCGCATCCATTCTCAATTTTGAATTTTCAAAAAAACAAGAAATCTTAGTCGATCCCAATCCGATGGAAAAGACCAAAATTCTTATGGGGATTGTGGAAGAACTCAATCTAAAGGAATAAATCCATTTTATTTTGGATGGGTCCGAATCTTTTTTAAAAAACGAATTTGTAAAACTCGGATTTTTTATAGGAAGAGAAAGCTCTTGAATCAACTGAACATAGCCTTTTTTTGACTTTTGATTTCCATTCAATCTTTTTTTTGTTTTAAACGATTCGTTTTGAAATGTCCAGGAACCGTATTCGGTATGGGCGTATTACTTTTAAAATCAGACTTTGAAATTGAATCGATTCTCAGAGAAAGCAAAACAGACGTGGTTACGTTGTTAATACCGGAATCTACTTTGCTCCGCTATCGTGAAGAAAAGAGACGAATGTTGCCAAAACGAATTCCCACGCTTTTGAAGATATATGGAAAGTATCTTACTTCGACCAAACGTTTAGGAAAAAAAGCAGGAAAAACTATGTATCAACCGAGTTTGGGGACAGAAAAGATGAAGCGAATGAACGTTCGGATGAATACGGGAGCATGGGCCTTACTCGGAACCCTTGCCCAGACGCATGGCGTTTCACGTTGTTATCTTTTTAATTATTTGTTATGGCTGGATGAGATTGGAGTTGGAGATTCTATCGTGAATATGATGAATGAGGGAGCTCCCACGTTTCACAGGAATTACAGGTATATCCTCCACCTCGATTTGCTAAACAATCGAATCATTCGAACCTTAGAATGTGATCCGGCTTACTGTTTTTCTGTATTGGATTATCGAGATTGGTTTGATTCTTAAAAAAGACGGGAACCTTATAGAAATCGCAAGCTGTCTATAAGGCTCCTATATTTGGAAAAAATTCAAATACAAGAAAAAGTTTGAAGACCAAAAAAATAGAGTGTCTCAGAAATTCGAAAAATCATTACGAAGTCCTTTTAAAAAAAAATCAGGACCTTGGAAAACTCTTTAAAAGACTAAAAAAGGTTCGTTAAAGAACGTTCATGTCTTTAAAGTTTCAGAATCGATTAAGGATTCACTTTCTTAAAAACGCGTCTCGATGTCACATAACGATCCACCCACCATTTTATAGAAATTTTATCGATTACAACCCCTCTTGTAGAAGAGGCATGTGCAAATTCCTTATCCGAAATCACAAGTCCTACGTGAGTAATCTTACTCTGATTTGGAGAAGCCGAAAAAAAGATCAAATCTCCTGCCTTTAGATTTTCACGGGACACATTGTTCCCTACTTTTGCTTGACCATTCCCTACACGAGGAACGATTTTTGTGGGAACTCCAACCCTGGCATCCGTCAAGGAACTAAACGTAAAACCGGAACAGTCCACACCCTTTTTAGAAGTCCCTCCCCAATAGTAAGGAGTTCCCAACCATTCCCGAACGACCTTGTTCAAATTCGAAGACTGTAATACTTCCCATTCTGCCTTCACAGGAATGACAGGAGCGTCCGGTTCTATTTCCGGAACTAAGGGCGGTTCCGGAATGTTTTCTTCAAAGCCAAACTTGGGCCTATCTCCAATCACAACGTCTCCAGCGGAATTCAAACTGCCATCCAAGGATCTTGCGGTTGCAATCGAAGAAGTCCATGAATCCAAAGACTTACTTTTGGTTCCAGAATGAAGAGATCTAAGTTGAGATAATAAGTCGGAAGCGAGTGTATAACGATCGTTTGCGGGATTGAAAAAGATAGCCTGTCTAAATGCAGAATCCGTTTTTTCAAACGCTGAATTCGCGCCCTTGGTGGGAAATAAACTCAAGATCCTGGATGCGAGTCTGTTTTCTGGAATTCCGACATATTTTCCGGCAATCAAAGCTCTTCCTCCCGCGAGAATGGAAAATCCGTCCCAGCGAGATTTTAAAACAGTGGATAAGAATACGTTTCTAACCTCTTCTCGAATTCCTGCTTGATCGGTTTCCTTTACAAACAAGGAAACCAGAACGAAATCTTTTTCGGAAAGTTTTTGTTTGGATAAGATTGGAATCGCGTCTTCAGATTCCGTAAACCGCATTCCGGAAAGAGAAACGTAATATTGATTTACGATCAAGTCCGCAATCGTTTCCGGAGCCAATCCTTCCATGATCGCCCAAGGAATCGTATTCTTCGTAATTTCGATTACCTTGGGATCTTTGGACTTCCCACCCAATTTCTGAAAGACAGAATTTTTAATAAGAAGAGTTTGTCCCGCTTCGAAATCATCCTTGAGCAAATCGCTAAAAGGATCTGCAAAAAGATTTGTTTGAAACAAAACCAAAATAAAAAAAATCAAAACGATACGATTTATATGTATCCTTAAATATTCAAAATTGATCATAAATCACCTCCATGCATCCAAGTCTGAAATTTTTTTCTTGCGAGATAAAGAATCAGACTTCCCGCAAATGCAAGACCCGCAAACATACCGAAAAAAACAGGAAAATTATCCGTGCTCATCAGTCCGCCTAGTTTAGCGGTTAAGATTCCTCCAAAAAAACTGGAAATAAACCACACTCCCATCAAAAATCCCCCAAGATGAGTAGGCGCCAATTTGGTAACTAAAGAAAGGCCAACTGGAGAGGTAAACAGTTCTCCGATTGTAATCAGAGTCACCATCAAAAAAACCCAAAGAAAAGAGATCTTGCTTCCTTTCTGAAAGTCATACGTCGCTCCGACCAGAGTCAAATATCCCAAACTCAAAATAAAAAAGCCGTATGCAAAGCGGGTCGAAGTATCTGGTTTTAAATTTCTTTTAGAAAGCGCTGTCCAAAAGGACGCCACCAAAGGTGCAAAAACAAGGATCAAAAGAGGATTTAAAGATTGGAATAAAGGAGTCGGTATCTCATATCCGAAAAGACTTCTGTCCACATGACGATCGATAAAAAGATTCATCGAAGATCCGATCTGTTCAAACACTCCCCAGAAAATGATCATCAACGTTGTGAAAATGAGAATCACGCCTACTCTTTCTTTTTCTTCCTTTGTGAGGGGAACGAGTTTCTTGGATGGTTGGATATGATTTTTTTTACCGGGTTGAAATACAATTTGAGGGATTTTTTTTTGTCCGAAAAGAAAGATCGTAATTCCGAAAAACACACCGAACGCAGCAACGCCAAAACCGTATCCCCATCCAAATGATTCGCTAAAATAACCGCAAAAGATCGGACCTAAAAAACCGCCTAAGTTGATTCCCATATAAAAGATCGTAAAACCGGAATCTTTCATATGATTTTTGTTTTCTTCTTCGTAGATTCTCCCTATTACCGTTGAGATACTCGGTTTGAAAAAACCGACTCCTATGATGAGTAAAAAGAGTCCGAAAAAGAAAAAGGGTTTTGTCTCAAAGCCGAGACTCAAATGTCCAAACATCATCAACGTTGTCCCGAGATAGATGGAAGTTTTAAAACCCAGATATCGATCTGCGAGATATCCGCCGATCAAAGGAGTCAGATACACGAGACCGATATAATATCCGTAAATATCTTGGGCGATCGGATCGGAATAGTGAAAGACCTTTGTTAAAAACAAAACAAGCAAGGCCCTCATTCCATAAAAACTAAAACGTTCCCAGGTTTCCGTGAGGAATAACGTCGGAAGTGCCTTGGGATGAGAATTTACGCTTTTGCTCGGGACGTCCATACGGGCTCCTGAATCTTTTCTTCTAAATTTGCAAATCGAGCCGCTACAAAAAAATAGTCAGATAAACGATTGATAAATACCATAGGAGGAGAAAGAATTTCAAGCCCCTCTTCTTTACAACGAACCATATCTCTTTCCAACCTTCTCGTGACGGTTCTGGAAATATGCAAAAAAGAAGATGCTTTACTTCCGCCTGGCAGAATGAACTTTTTCAAAGGAGTCAACTTTTCCTGCATTCGATCGATCTCCGTTTCCAAGAACGAAATGTCGTCCTTTAAAATGCAGGAATCTTCTTTCGCCTGGAAACCAGCCAATTCGGAGCCCAATTCAAAAAGTAGATTTTGAATCATCTCCAAAGAGGAATGAAGAACGGATTGTGCTGGTAAAAACGCCTTTACAACTCCGATTGTGGAATTGAGTTCGTCTGCGGTTCCATACAATCCCACTCTTGCATCAGACTTGGTTACTTTGGCTCCGCTGGCTAGGGACGTTTGACCGAGGTCCCCTTTTTTAGTATAAATTTTCATGATTTCAACTCTTCTCTTTGTCCCAAAAAGAGACAAAATACGATCAAAACATTCAGAAAACACAATGGAAAGAAAAGGATTTTTTTGCAACTCATAGGAAAAGAGTTGCATTCAGGAAATAAGTTGAGTAGAATTTTGACAAAATCTCCCTAAACTTAAGTTCGGCTCCCTCCGCACAAGACTTTAGGGAAAAAATATAAAAACTTTCACCTCCGTCCCGCACAGAGTGAAAGTTCGCAGTGGATAAAACAAAGGCAGATTTTCTGCCCCAAATTTCGGCCCGGACGGATCCGGGTAACACGATACAGGGAGGTTGTGACAATGATCATCAATCACAACATAAGCGCGCTCCGTACAAATAATGTACTCAAAAGCGTAAATAAAGAATTGGATAAAACTATGGAGAAACTCTCCACCGGTCAACGGATCAACCGTGCCGGGGACGATGCTCTTGGTTTTTCCATGTCGGAAAAGATGCGGACACAGATCCGCGGTCTCGCGCAAGCGGAGCGTAACGTGATGGACGGCGTTTCCTTTATCCAAGTGACGGAAGGAACCCTCGAACAGGTAAATAACATTCTGCAGAGACTCCGAGAACTTTCCATCCAGACATCCAATGGAATTTATTCCAATGACGATCGAAAGTTGGTGCAGTTGGAAGTGGATCAGTTGATCGAAGAAGTGGATCGGATCGGAAAATCTGCGGAATTCAACCGAATCAAACCTCTTTCCGGAGATCATTCCAAACAATCCAATAAACCGATTCAATTGCAAGTGGGGCCAAATCAAAACGAAAAACTGGATGTATTTATCGACTCCATGAATGCGACCGGTTTGCAGTTGATTTCCAACGGAAAAAAACAAGCCCTCTCTTCTCCCGCGAGCGCGAATGCGATGATTGGGATTTTGGACAACGCGATCACAAAGGTGAATCAGCAAAGGGCGGATCTTGGTGCATACTACAATCGTTTGGAAATTACATCCCAGGGATTACAGTCGAGTTATGTCAATATGGTTGCTGCGGAAAGCCGTGTAAGGGACGCGGATATGGCCGAACAGATCGTGGATTATACAAGAAACCAAATTCTTACCAAGAGCGGTTCGGCTATGCTTGCTCAAGCGAACATGAGACCTGATCAGGTCGTAAAATTGTTGAGTGACAGATTCGGCTGATCGGATTTCTCTTTCAACGCTGTTTCAAAGCCGCCCTTCGGGCGGCTTTTTTATTTATTCTCCGTAAGTAACCATTCTGCTCTCGCAGCTCGTTACTTACTTCTTCCCTTTTGATTCTTTCATCTTAGAATGATCGTGTTCCCTGCCGGAATTTTTCTCTTTCCCGGAATCTTTGTGTTTGGAATGATCGGAATCTTTTCCATGTTCCCGTTGATTCTTTGAATCTTTGTGCTCCTTGCGATCGCCTTCCTGCGCGGTTATCGCGGCCCCAGATAAAAATCCTATTAGGACAAGGATCTGAATTGTTTTTTGAATCATGATTTTTCCCTCTTTAAACTTTTTTTCTTCTGAATTTTGTTTTCATTTTCGCTTTTTGGACTTTTCGGTTCGGACTCGGAAGATATCGCTTCCTTGATAAGAGGACTGACGTTTTCTACCGAAGAGTAAAACTCCATAGTATTTTGTTTTCATTGCGCCTGATTTCTAAATTTTAGAAGCGAGAAAAGTTCTCCTTGTTTCCAAAGTAAATAGATCGGAGGATAGACTAACAGTTCTAAGATAAAGCTCGTTACAAGACCTCCAACCATCGGCGCCGCGATTCGTTTCATCAAATCCGAACCCGTGCTGTGCGACCAAAGGATCGGCATCAACCCCATCATCGCCGCTAGTACTGTCATAATCTTGGGTCGTACTCTATGGACGGCGCCGTGCAAGACCGCGTCGATCCATTCCTCCGGATTGCGCAACCTCCCTTTTTTCCGGGCGTCTTCAAAAGAAAGATCCAGATAAAGAAGCATAAAAACCCCCGTTTCCGCATCCAACCCCATAAGAGCGATCATTCCGACCCAAACCGCTACCGAAATATGATAGTCAAGGACATACAACAATCCTATCGCCCCTATCAGTGAAAACGGAACCGCGAGAAGGATGATCAAAGTTTTTGCATACGATTTCGTATTCGCATACAAAAGTAAGAATATAATAAAAATCGTAAGCGGAAGGACATACTTCATTCTTTCCCGAACTCGGAGCATGTTTTCATACTGGCCGCTCCATTCTATGGAATAACCGCTCGGAAGCGGGACTTTTTGCGAAACTATAATTTTAGCCCGATCCACGTATCCTCCAATATCCGTCGTGGACGGATCTACGTAGACGTAACCAGCGAGAAATCCGTTTTCATCCCGGATCATGGACGGACCGGTTTTGACCCTAATCTCCGCGATCTCGTTGAGCGGGATATGACCAAAGATTGAAGTTGGGACGAGTATGGATTTCATCTTTTCCACGGAATCTCTTAACTCTCTCGGATAACGAAGATTTACCGAAAATCTTTCCCTTCCTTCTATGGTTTGAGTGATCGATTCTCCTCCAATTGCGGATACTACGATCTGTTGAGCGGAGTCTACAGATATATTATATCTTGCTAAACTTGGTCGTTTAAATTCGACATCGAGGTAATAACCTCCCGTGGTTCTTTCCGCAAATGCACTTCGTGTTTCCGGAACCGTTTTGAGAATTGATTCGACCTGAATTCCGATCTTTTCGATTTCCTCCAAAGAGGCCCCTAAAACTTTGATTCCAATCGGAGTACGCATTCCGGTGCTGAGCATGTCGATCCTCGCTTTGATCGGCATCGTCCATGCGTTAGTCGCTCCGGGAAATTGCATCTGCTCGTTGAGAATTTTTACCAATTCTTCTTTGGTGATCCTTTCCGATGTAAATGGAAAAAAGGGCCATTGCAATATTCGAGGCCAAGAGGAATAAAATCGATCCGCTTTTCTCCATTCTTCTTTTGGATGTAGAAGAATTACGGTTTCCATCATGGAGAATGGAGCCGAATCTGTCGCGGTCTCGGATCGCCCCGATTTTCCAAAAACCTTTTTGACTTCGGGAACGGATTTGAGTTTTTGATCCATCGCAGTCATTAGTTTTTGGGCTTCGGCGACTCCGATTCCGGGTAACGTAGTCGGCATATACAAAAGGGATTCTTCATCCAGAGGTGGCATAAACTCTGATCCCAGGCTCAGATACACCGGAATGGTAAGGATCACTAAAACGAACCCGGCGAAAATTGTCTTTTTGGGATTGTGTAAAACCCAACGACAGGCAGGTCCATAAAATCGGAAAAGAATTTTACTGACCGGATGTTTTTCCTCGGGATAATATTTACCTACCAAAAGGCCTGTTGCGAGTTTGGATAGGAGTGCGTTTTTGAATACAAAAGGATCCATCCTAGTAAAAAGCATCCGAAACGCGGGGTCGAGTGTAATCGCGAGCAACGCGGCGACCGCCATTGCAATGTTTTTTGAATATGCCAAAGGTTTAAATAACCTTCCTTCCTGATCGACAAGCGCGAATACGGGGAAAAATGCGACCGCTATGACGAGTAAGGAAAAGAAAACGGACGGGCCGACTTCCAAGAGCGCTTCCAATCGGACTTGGTGATAATCTCCGATCCTTCCCGAAGTTTCCCATTCTTCTAATTTCTTATACGCGTTTTCGACCTCTACAATGGCCCCGTCCACAAGAACTCCGATGGAAATCGCCATTCCGGAAAGGGACATGAGATTGGCGTTGATATCCAATAGATACATCGGAATAAAAGTGATCAAAACGCTGATCGGAATCGTAAGAATCGGAATGATCGCGGATGGAAAATGCCAGAGAAACAAAAGAATCACAGCAGATACGATCAACATCTCTTCGATCAGCTTCCATCGAAGCGTGGAAATCGCGTTTTGAATCAACTCCGATCGATCGTAGGTGGTTATTAATTCCGTTCCACTCGGCAGATTTTTTCGAATCGATTCTATTTTTGTTTTGAGACGTTCGATGACGTTTAACGCGTTTTCACCGTGTCGCATTACGATAGTTCCGGCGACGACATCACCTTCTCCGTTAAGATCCACGATTCCTCTTCTGATATCAGGACCCAAGGAAACGGTAGCTACGTTTTTTACAAGGATCGGTGTTCCATTGAGATCGCTTCCTAATGATATATTTTCGATGTCTTCCAAGGAAGAAAGATAACCCCTTCCGCGAACCATAAATTCAGCCCCGGAAAGTTCGACGAGCCTTCCCCCGGTTTCTTGGTTACTTTCCCGGATTTTTCGAACCAAGGTTTCGAAATCTATATTATAGGAACGTAAATCGTTTGGTTGTAGAGTGATCTGGTACTGTTTTTTAAAACCTCCGATCGAAGCAACTTCGGAAACTCCAGGCACCGCGTTGAGCAAATATCTGAGTTTAAAGTCCTGAAAGGTTCTTAGATCGGAAAGAGAAGAATTTCCGGTAGTATCCGAAAGAGCATACTGATAGACCCAACCGACCGAACTCGCGTCCGGACCCAATTCTACCTTCACTCCAGCGGGAAGATTGGATTGAATTCTCGTTAGATACTCGAGAACTCTGGATCTTGCCCAATAGATATCAGTTCCATCCTGAAAGATCACATAGACATAGGAATAACCGAAATCGGAAAAGCCGCGAACCGCTTTGATTTTAGGAGCTCCCAAAAGAGAAGTGATGATCGGATAAGTTACTTGGTCTTCTAAGATGTCCGGGCTTCGATCCCAACGGGAATAGACGATCACCTGAGTATCGGAAAGATCCGGAATCGCGTCCAGGGGAATATTCTTTAAGGAAACGACGGATCCAAGAAGTAGTCCGATCGTAATCAAAAGAATTAGAAATTTATGATTTACTGAAAAACGAATTATATTCTGAATCATGACCACCTCAGTGAGTATGTAGGGCGGAGCCGAAACGGATCCTTGCTTCAGAGTCGATCAGGAAAGTGGACTCGGAGACAACTCTTTCCCCTTCTTTCAGCCCTTCCTTGATTTCAGTCCAGTCTCCGATGTTTAAACCGGTTTTCACGGAAGTCGCCAAAAAACGATCCGGTCCGGTTTGTACGTAAACGATCTTATAGGCACCGGTATCCAGAATCGAGGAAGTCGGCACGCTCAGAGTTTGTTTTAGAGGAATTTGAATTTCCAAATTCCCGAACATCTGAGGTTTGAGTTTTTGTTGTTTATCCTCGACCTCGCTTCGCAGACGAAGGGTTCGGGTGTTTTTATCCAGGATTGTATCTATACTTCGAATCGTTCCGTGAAAAGTTGTATCCGGATAGACGTTGGTTTTGAATAAAATTTTTAAACCGACATGAACCGAAGAAAAATCGGATTCATAGATTTGAGAATAGATATGAGATCGTCCCGACTTCCCCCCCAAGATGAGTTCGGAAGGATCTCTTTTACCTGAGGTCCAAAGTCGGATTTGATCCGTGGAAAGCCCCAACTGTCTCAAACGAATCTGAAGATTCTGACCTCCGAGTGAGGATCCGGTATCGGGGAAAAATTCACGAGAACGGAGCATTTCCCGATATTCGATTATAGCCGTATACAATTCCGGATCATAAGCAACCGAAGAATAGGCCGAAATTTTTTTTGTAAGATTGCGCCTCAGCACAGAATCCGTTTTGATTCCTATCGACTGTTGTTTTTCCAAGGAAAGAAAAAGTTCCCGGTTGGAAGAAACATCCTCCAAAACGTTCTTTGATTTCTGGGAATCGGTTTCTTGAGGAGTGGAAACCTTTTTCGTCGTATCCGAAGGATTCATCGTATTCGATCCCGAGGCAAAACTTGAATTGTGTTCTTCGTGATCTTTTTTTACGAGATCCATATTGCAGATCGGACAGGTACCCGGACGATCGGAAGTATAGGTCGGATGCATCGGGCAATAATAAATTTCCTTTTCCTTTGTACAATTCCAAACAAAAACCGAAAGCAGAAAAATAGAGATTGTTAGACGAAACGGGAATTTCATAGACGGGCTCCTTTGTTTTCGTGACCGAGATGGGAACCTTCGCGCGGGTCGGTGTAAATTTGACTCAGGATTCGAAGTACGTTTAGAATGGATTCGTTTTTTCTTTCGATCAAATCCTCTTTACGAATCTGAGCGTTGATGACTTCCACTTGAGTTATGAGAATATCCTGCGGACTCGCCTTTCCCGGGACATACAAGGATGCGTTGGCGCGGACCACTCTTTCCAATTCCGGAATCAATTTTTTTTGAAGAATTTCGATTTGTTTTTCGTAACCGCGAATGAGTTCAACGTTACGATGTAACTCCGAGATCACCTGACTCTTGACTTTTTCCGCAGATTCTTTTCCGGCGTCCGCTTCTCTTTCATACTGACCCGTAATACTTTGCCATTTGAGAGCGGACCAAACGGGAATTCTTACATTGATTCCGAAACTAAAGAGGTCCCCTCTGTATTCGGTCGTATCCATCACACGATAGTCCAGAGGACCACGATCGATCGCGAAGTTTTGGTTTCTCCGGTTCATATACGAAACAAAAACTTCCGTCTCCGGGAGGAGGGAAAGTTTGCTCAGCTTCGCGGATTCTTTGAGTCTTTTTTCAATCGTAAGAAAAGATTTGTATTCCGGATTTTCGGTCGCAAAGGATTCTAAAGAGCCCTGCAAACCCAGAATTCTAAATTCGTTTTTCTGAAAGTATTCTTCGAGATTCAGAGAAGAAAGATCGGAAAAGGTAAGTTTCTCTTCGATTTGAAAGTAACCCAACTGGGATGAAAGGTCTTTTAGATTCGTATCGTATTCGGTCTCTTTTTCAAAGGATTCGGTTTTGGCGACCGTGGCTTTGAGGCTTCCTGCGAGGGAAATATTTCCGGAAGAATAGTAACTTTCCGAAATATTCTTCTGCGCCGAAAGAATTTGCACAATCTTTCCGTTTAAGATTTTTTTGTTCTGAAGTCTTTGATATTGATTGAGTTTGGAGAGAAGATCTCCCAAAAGCCGATTGATCCCGGAAAGATAACTAAAGCCCGCTTCTTTCTCCATGTATTTAGAAATTTTTTGTTCGGATCCTAACTTTCCCGGAAACGGAAATTCTTGAGAAAGAGAAACCTCGACTCCCGTCATCGTCGGAGTATCCAAAGGTCTGTCGTTGAGAGCGTAACCGTTTCGGGTAGGAAAGTTACGGTAGGCGACACCGATCCTAGGATCTGGAAGAATTCCAGAGGCTTCCGTATGCGATTGATGCGAGTGTGTCAAATGTCCGAGGGACTTTGCCTCGGGGTGTTCTTTTGCAATCAGTTCCAAAACTGAGTGCACGTCTTTTCCTTCTCCAATGATCGGAAAGGAAAAATAGAATAGAAGAATGATAAGATAAATCTGTAGAGAACTCATAGGTTCCTCCTAATTTTTTATAAAAAAGAAGAATGAGTCGGATTAGATTCTGAAAACTTGAAGAAAGGACCGGGGGGTTTTAAAATCGGAAAGAGAAAAATTTTGGTCGCGATGGAGACCTATAAGTAAATCTATCGAATTAAAAGTCCATTCCATAGGAAAGAAAAATAAAATCAGGATTTCATTCGATTGAAAAAGTTTTTGAACTTTGAAACGAAATTCAACGACCGAATCGACCTTTAAGATCTCCGAAGAACAACAAGGCGCCGAAGATTCGGAAGAAGTCGAATTGGGAGATTCTTCATGACAAGGTGGAAGCGATTGTTCGGAAACGGTCTTAGAGAAACCCGGCATTCCAACGGGACAGATTCCGGAAAAATTCATCGAAGAAACGCAGAAGAGATTGAATCCGATTCCCAAAAGGAAAAGTCCCCCACTCCATTTACGAATCGTTCCTATCATCTTGTTTCTTTGACTTCGGAGTTTTCGATTTGGAATGAAAAAAAGCCCGGAGATTCTTATCGAATACCCGGGCTTCAGAGTCGTACGGCGATTTATAACGGGAATTATAAATCCATTTTAGATATCGTTCTTTTCCGGCGATTGCTTAACTCTTCCGGCTGAAATTAAAGTCTTTCAGCCGGAAGAAACGGTTACTTCAGTAACTGGAGAACCGTTTGCGGTTTCATATTGGCCTGGGCCAGCATTGCGGTAGCAGCCTGAGTCAGGATCTGATAACGCGTAAAGCTGGTCATTTGTTCGGCCATATCGGTGTCACGGATTCTGGATTCCGCAGCCTGGATGTTCTCATAAGCGTTCATGAGACCCTTAGCGGCGTGTTCCAGACGGTTGTAATACGCACCCAAGTCCGCTCTCTGTTTAGAGATGGAACGAAGCGCGTCGTCAGCCAGTCCGATCACCGAGTTAGCCTTACCTGCAGTAGAAAGAGAAATAAACGTTAAAACGGTCGGGTTTCTAAGACCCAATGCCGCCGTATTCATCGTTTCAATGTAAACTCTTTCTCTCTGGTGCATGTTTGCACCCATATGGAACCACATACTCGCAGTCGGATTCAACCTTGCAAAAGCTCCTGTAAGGAGTTTCATTTTATTGAATTCGGCTTGAGAAGCGATCCGGTCGATCTCATCGACCAACTGGGAAACTTCCACCTGGATCTGTTGTCTGTCTTCTTCGGTATAAATACCGTTTGCAGCTTGGACAGCCAGAACCCGGATTCTCTGAACGATCTCATGAGTTTCCTGGAGATATCCTTCAGTAGTCTGGATTAGAGACATACCATCTTCAGTGTTCATTTCCGCTCTTCTGAGACCCAAAATTTGGGTTCTCATTTTTTCGGACACTGCAAGACCGGAAGCATCATCGCCAGCGCGGTTGATTCTCATTCCGGAGGACAATTTCTCAATGTCCTTACCCATGTTTTCGCTATTGAACTTCAACGTTCTGTGCGCGAAAATGGCACTGATATTATGGTTGATAATCATTCGGTTCCTCCTTGAATCCGATTCCCTAACTTAGGGGTAATGATTTTTCAAAGGTCTTCCTTGACCTTTTCAAAGAATCAATCGACCCTTCCGTGAAATCCGATAACGGTCTTTTTTATAAGACTTTAAGATAAAAAACGCCTTCCCGCGCTTGTTCCCTATGTCTCTTGAAACGCGATCGATATAAGGAGCAAAAAGTGTTTCGCCTCTTCCTTTCCTGTCGTGGAAAAACGGTTTCTCGTGACAGTTTTTTGATTCTTTAACAAACTCAGTTTCGGAGAATGGTACTCGAACGGAGTGATCATGTTAGAAAAAATCTATTTAGCCAATCCCAGAGGATTTTGCGCCGGCGTGAAATATGCGATTTCTTACGTGGAACAGGTTCAGGCTAATGCAGCGGAACAGATCTACGTTCGCAAAGAGATCGTTCACAATCGAAGAGTTGTGGAAGACATGAAAAAAAGAGGAATTTTATTTATCAACGACCTCGACGAAGCTCCGGACGGAGCCACGGTTGTATTTTCAGCTCACGGGGTTGCCCCTTCCGTAGTAGAGGCCGCAAAAAATCGAGGAATGAAGATCGGAGATGCGACTTGTCCTTTGGTGACAAGAGTACACAGAAAGGCGAGAAAGATCCGGGATACACATCAAATCATTTATATCGGCCATGAGGGACACGACGAGGCGATTGGAACTATGGGCGAAGCAGAAATGTTCTTGGTAGAATCTCCAGAAGACGTAGTCGCACTCAAAAATAAGATCAATCCGGACAAGCCGTTGACGTATTTGATGCAGACCACCCTTTCTGTGGCGGATACAAGAAGTGTTGTCGATCAGATTTCAAATACGTTTCCATTTGTGGAACATCCAGCAAAGGATGATATTTGTTATGCGACCACCGAAAGACAAGAAGCGGTATCCCAGATGATGGATATCATAGACGCGATGCTTGTGATCGGTGCTGATAATAGTTCCAATTCTTTGAGACTTTTGCAGCTCGCCCAAAAATCAAAACCTCATTCCTTTAAAGTAACCGGAGCCGACGATCTTTCCAAAGACTACATTCAAAATAATAAGATTCAAATTTTAGGTCTGACAGCAGGAGCTTCTACCCCTCAGGTTCTTGTGGATGAGATCATTTCAAAATTAAAAACCTTCTATCCGAATGCGAATGTAGAATTGTTTCCTGGTTCCAGAGAGGATTCCATGAACTTTAAACTTCCTTCGAATTTGCTCGCATAGTCGATCGTTTCTTATGTGACATAGAATGATTTATTTGTTTTACTTTCCTTTTCGTTTTGATAAATCAATAGAGACTTAAAAATCGATTCTTTCGCGCTAAATTAAGTTTTTTTATTAAAATCGATCTCTTTTAACCCTGTTTTTCCCTTGTTGTATACTATTCCGAGTTTATAATATAGAACTTTTTACTTTTTGAATATCTTCCTTAAGATATATTAAAAAGAAAAGGATTGATCTTTTTATAAAATTAGAGAATTTGTCGGTCCGTGGGACGAGATCTGAAAGATTTGGAACATTCAAAAGAACTGTATGAGATTCTTGTAAATCAGGTTTCAGATTCTATTTTAGTGACCGATGCGAATTTGGAGTATCCGGGACCTACGATTATTTTTGCCAATCCTGCGTTTTGCAAAATGACAGGATACGAGTTGCCCGAATTGATCGGCAAAACGCCTCGAATCCTGCAAGGTCCTCTCACACAGCGTACGTTGATACAGGATTTAAGGAAATCTCTTTCCCAAGGAGGGAATTTTTTCGGGGAAACGGTCAATTATAAAAAAGACGGAACCTCATACAACGTGGAATTGCATATATCTGCGATTCGCGATCTTCAAGGAAAGCCGATCTATTATATTTCGATTCAAAGAGATATCACCGAAAAAGTTAAAAAAGGAGAATTTGCAACCAGGCGTCTTCGCCTGGAAATGGGAATTACCGCTGCCACTCAGATATTGCTCTCCACTTCGACGGAACTCAAAATTCTAAAATATGCGATGGAACAGTTTTTGGTGTTTGTAGATTCCGAAAGACTCTATCTATTTCAAAATTCTCCTGATGAAAATTCGGCGGATCTTTATCTGGAAGTTCTTGATCCGTCTCGCGATTCTTCAAAGGTGGAAATGATCAAAAAAATTTCTTACAACGAAGATCATATTCGATGGAAAAAAATATTTTTATCGGGAGGATATTTACAAGGGAATGAATTGGATTTTTCAGAAAGCGAAAGAACGTTTTTTGAAAAAAGAAAAATCCGTTCGATCACACTGATTCCTCTCTTTGTAAGCAATCGATGGTTTGGTTTTGCCGGATTTGAAAACTTTAAAACCACCCAAGTGGTAAAAGAGGAAATTTTTACGATCCGAACTTTTATCGATTTGATCAGTGTTTTTTTGGAAAGAAAAAATATATTAGAAGAATTGAAAATACATAGAGAAAAACTCGAGGTCTTGGTAAATCATAGAACGGAAGAATTGATTTTACAAAAAGAAAAAGCCGAAAAAGCGAGTCGCGCAAAGTCAGAATTTTTAGCAAACATGAGTCACGAACTCAGAACTCCGTTAAATTCCATAATAGGGTTTTCAAAACTCATGCATCTTCCCAAAGAAATGGAGCGGGAAAATCAGTATAAGGATCTGATCTTTCATTCCGGTGTTCATCTATTGAATATCATCAACGATATTCTGGATCTATCTAGGATCGAAGCGGGAAAACTGGTTCTCAATCGTTCGGACTTCGATCTGAAGGAATTAATTTCCACTTCCATTCAAATGATTTCCGGAGAAGCGATTACTAAACGAATTCGAATCGGATTTCAAACGATTCCGGAGGACGGCGATTTTGAAATCCATGCGGATTCGAAACGAATCAGACAGGTTCTTCTTAATCTTTTGGGGAATTCAATTAAATTTACGAAACCTCCGGGAGATGTAACCGTTTTTTTGCAAAGGGTCGCAGAAGGAGATTTTGAATTTTCGGTTCAGGATTCGGGAATTGGAATTCCGGAGGAAGAAACTCAGAAAATTTTTGAAACTTTCTATCAGATCAAAGGAGAAAACCGGGGGGCTTTTGAGGGAAGCGGATTAGGGCTTTCAATCGTAAAAAAAATCGTCGATGCGCATCAAGGCTCGATTCGGGTAGAGAGTAGCTCTGGTAAAGGAAGTAAATTTTCGATTCTGCTTCCAAATCCGGCTGCGGAATCCCGAACAGCCTCTTTCGAAACAGCGCAGATCATGGAGGTGGAACGCCCGTATCCGGTCGAACTACTCACATCTCCTATTTTAATCGCGGTCAAGGACAGAATCTATGACACAGCGGTCGTCCGTTACTTTCAAAATCAGTCTCAAAGATATATTTCAATTCAGAATATGAAAGATTTTTATAAAAATGGACAAAAAAAACTCGATTCTTACACCATTTTGCTATATGATTCACTTCTTTTGTGGGAAGAAACAGAGGAGGTCCAGTCTTTGCGGAACTGGCTCCAAGAGGTTCCTAAAAATCGTAGTTTAGTTCTTTTGGAAACTGCAGACATTCCTCTCCCTTTTCGAGAGAATCTGCTTCCTTTTTTTCCGGATTATACGATTCAGAACCCCTTTTCACTGGATAAATTAAAATCAATACTCATTGAAATTCAAAAGGAGAGAGCCCTTGGAAGTAGAGTTGAAAAAGAAACATAATACTCTTCATAGAATTCCGAACGATCCCGTTTTGATCATTGAGGATAAACAGGAAAATAGCATTCTTTTGGAAAGTCTTTGCGACGAACTCGGCGTAAAACACGAAGTTGCGCCTAACGGAGCGGAGGCTTTGAAAAAAATAGAAACTCGGGAATATTCGCTTTTTATTTTGGATTTGATGATGCCCGTAATGGACGGGGCCGCTTTTTTAAACAAACTCAGAGAAAATTATCCCAACGCAGTGGTGTTGGTTCAGACGGCTATTGATAGTTCAGAGAAAATCATCGAGATCATGAAGTTAGGCGTCTTTGACTACATATTAAAACCTATCTATCCGGACATTTTTCTCAAAACGCTTCAGAAAGCTTTAAACTATTGTTATTTAAAAAATATGGAAGAGAATTTGGCCCAGATCGAAAGCCAAAAACTGAGAAGTCAATTGGAATGGCTAACATATAAGGAAACCATTCGAAAGTCGGATAACGAATCGTTTGAAAAAACTTCCATTTACAGTTTAAAAACTTCCCTTTCGCAAGGAAGCGGGATTGGGGCCATGACAAGTCTGCTTGATATGGTAGATTCCGTAAAAATCCAGGACGGAACAGTCTACAAAGTAGATAAGGAAATTTTAGATCTTCTTTTAACCAATAACCAAATTACAAAAAACATGCTTTTGGGTTTGGAAAAACTTTTAAATCTGATCGATCACGATTTGGAACCGGAAAGTATTTCTACAACCTTCTTATTGGAGAGGATCAAAGAATTACCCGAAAACTTATCCGGTTTTTTGACATCGAAAGGAATATCCGTAAATCTTCCGATTTTTAAACGTGAGTATAAAATCAAAGTCAATCTCACTTTCTTATCTTTAGCGTTGGAGGAGTTATTTCTCAATGCGTATAAATATTCATCGCGAAATTCACCTATCGACATTTTTACGAATATCAATCAGGGTTATTTTTGTATTACGTTTAAGAATCGAGTCGATAAAAAGCCATACGGAGGAGTTCCTGAGAAATCGGAACAGCTCGTGATTCAGCCCTTTTTTCGAATTTATCCCCCGGTGGAAGCTGTCAGTCATCTTGAAAAGTTCGGACTTGGTTTAGGACTCACAGCCGTAGATCATATTGTTAGAAAACATAGCGGATTATTTTTTATTCACAATGCAAACGATCACACTTCCGAAGACATCAGTCTTTGTGTTCTCGCAGAAATATTTTTACCATTGGATCAGTTAGGAGTTAAGAATGAAACGAATTCTCATCGTGGATGATTCTGCGGTTTTTAGAAAAATACTAAACCTTCATTTAAGCAACTCCGAATTCCACATATTGGAAGCGGTGGACGGAATCGACGGACTCGATAAATTACAAAATGATAAAGTAGATTTGATCGTAAGCGATATGAATATGCCAAATATGGATGGTATCACTTTTGTAAAAGAGATCAAAAAAGATCCCAAGAATAAGTTCACTCCAATCATTATGCTGACCACGGAATCGCAGGAAGAGGTAAAGACGGAAGGTCTGGCCGCTGGAGCGAGAGCCTGGCTTACAAAACCGTTTTCTCCCGAAGAACTTGTACAAACGATTCAAAAACTTTTACCGTAATTATATATGTCGTTTTCATTTTTAACAGATTCCATTTCTTTGAATTCCGAAAATGTTTCGGTCGACGGTCTAAAAATCAAAATCGAAGGTGAACTTACGATTTATGATGCGTTGGAATTCAAGAAAAAGCTAAATGAGATTCTTACAAAAAGACATCCTCTGTTAGAAATCGATCTTTCTAAAATCACAAAAATGGACACTTCTTGTCTTCAAATTCTTTTGGCTTTAAAAAAGGAAGCCAAAAGAAAAGAATTTACGGTGCGTCTTGTCAATCACAGTCATTCCGCGTTGAAACTGATCGATCTCTACGGACTTACCGGATTTCTTAGAGATAAGATAAAACTTCAGAAAGACGATTTAAAAGAATTTTCATTTCAATACGGAACTGGAAAGGGATTGAAAAATGAATCTTTCTGAAGTGCGGGATATTTTTATTTCTGAATCTGAAGAGCTATTATCTTCTATGGAATCCTTTCTTCTTATTTTGGAAAAGGATTCCAAAAATTCAGAGGGAATTCACTCGGTTTTTAGAGCAATCCATACGATCAAGGGAACATCCGGAATGTTTGGATACGAGCCGATCGAAAAGTTTACACACGAGGTGGAGACCTTTTTAGATCGAATTCGATCGGGAAAACAAAATCTCACTAAGGAGGGGATCGAATTTCTTTTTTTAGCATGTGATCATATTCATAAACTTGTAGAGATGGTCGGAGATACCCTGATTCTGGACGAAAGAAATTCGCGAAAACAAGCCGAATTGATGAATCTCGCAAAAAAGCTACTCGCTGACTCCCCTGCTTCTCAGACAGATTTGTCTAGTAATTTTGATTTACAAGGTTCAAACGATCCTTCTTCGAAAACAACGCGAAGATCCAGTTCTTCATTTTGGCAGATCACTCTTATACCAAATCTTCATTTGTTCGAATCCGGAATGGATCCATTTACATTCTTAAAATATCTTTCTCAATCGGGAGCGGTCAAACATCTTTATGTGTATCCGGAGACGATTCCAGATTGGTCCGAATTCAATCCGGAGCATTGTTATCTCGGATTCGAAATTTCTTACGAATCTTCTTCAAACGGAGAGGAAATTCATTCCACTCTTGAGTTTTTAAAGACGGGCAGTTATTTAAAAATTCTTCCACCGCATTGTGATCTGGAATCGTTTTTTGAAAATTACAAAACCTTTCCCGGAGGAAAAGAGGCGTATCTCAACGCTCTTGAAATTCAAAAATCTTTGACCGCCGAAGAAATAGAACTTTTAAAAAATGGAGATTTGATTTCGGATAACGTGATCCCTTCTTATCATTCTTCGGAGAATGAAAAAGAAACCGGGACGCTTAAAATGCAGACTAAAACTTTGCGAGTGGATTCTTCTAAAATCGATACTTTGATCGGTCTCGTAGGAGAGTTGATCACACAGGAAGCAAATCTTAGCCGTAAAATTATCGATACCGAAGACACGCAGCTCATAGAATCCTCCGAATCCTTATACAGACTTGTGAGCGAAATCCGTGAATTTGCTTTGAGTTTGAGAATGGTTCCGATCGCAGATTTATTCGAGAAATACAAACGAGTCGTCAGAGATCTATCAAAGGAACTTAAAAAAGAAGTGGAACTTGAAATTTTCGGCGGTGAGACAGAATTGGACCGTTCCGTGATCGAAAAGATTGCGGACCCGATCGTTCATATTTTGAGAAATGCACTGGATCACGGAATCGAAACTTCTGAAGAGCGATTGCGAAAAGGAAAATCAAAAACTGGAAAGTTGCAAATCCAAGCGAGTCACGGAACGGGAAGTATTCTTATCGAAATTCGTGACGATGGAAAAGGATTGGATGCGGATCGGATTCGAGCAAAAGCGATTGAAAAAGGACTGGTTGGAAAAGACCAAATTTTATCTGAATCCGAAATTTATTCTCTGATCTTTCAGCCTGGTTTTTCCACTGCCGAACAAATCACGAATCTTTCCGGACGCGGTGTGGGAATGGATGTGGTTTTGAGAAACATCGAATCCTTAAGAGGTTCTGTTCAAGTCCAAAGTGTAAAAGACCAAGGCAGTTCTTTTTTTATTCGTTTGCCCTTAACTCTTGCGATCATAGACGGCTTTTTGGTCAAAGCTTCTCAAACGTATTTTATTGTTCCGATGCAAATAGTTCGTGAGACTGTAAAATCCGAGGTTGCATTTAACGGATCTTTTTCCAGTACTATGAATTTGAGAGGAGAACTTTTGCCGGTACTTCACCTTTCTGGACTTTTGTCCCTAAATTCGAACGGACACGATAAGGAGAATATACTAATTTTAGAATACGAAGACAAATCGTTTGGAGTTATCGTAAACGAACTCCAGGGTGAGGTACAATCCGTAATTCGTCCTATGTCTGAAATTTTTAAAAATGTAAAATGTTTTAGCGGGACTTCCATTTTAGGAAGCGGTGAAATCGCGTTTATTCTGGACGTACCCGGTTTATACGGACTTGTCAAAGAACACGATCTTACGAAAACCGGGGAAATTGCATAAAATAAATTAGTAGATTTGCATATAATGATTTATTGTTTATAAAAATAAATTGACAATTATTTTGATTTTAATATAGATTTGAGACCGTTTTATGATTTTTGATCGATCTTTGAAAATGGAATTATACTTTCAGAATTTGGAGAAATGAGATGTTTCGAAACAATATAGGAATTTTAATAGGGTTTATTCTGTTTTTAAACGGTTTATTATTTCAATTCGTGGAAAATTTGCAAATTCCAAGTTTGACCACTCAATCGACAAGCTCCAATTTGCTGCAAACGGTTCAATCTTTAAACGAGTCGTTTCTAAAAAGCGAAGAATCCATATCCGAATTCACTTTAAATCTTTCGCAGGGTAAGGATCAGAAAATTCTTATCTCTAATTTGGAAGACGTTGAAGTGATTTTAAAAAATCTCAGAAAAAACGTATCCTTATACGGCGAGGAAGTGGATACGAAACAATTTGAAAAGAAAATCGTCATCTTGGTTGCCTCGACTGTTGATCTTCGAGAAAAAATATCGTCTTCCCCAGATTTTAAAAAAGACGTTTCCAGTCTAACAAAATTCGATTTTTTTAACGATCTTATTTCGTTTCGCGAATCTCGAAACGATGTTCTCAAACAACTTTTAAAAAACACGGAAGCCCCTCCTGTAAATCCAAGCGAGGATAACCGGTTTTTGATTTCGGTTTTAACATATTCAATTCTTTCGATTTTATTCATTCTACTGCTTTGGTGGTTTAGCAGATCGAGAATGACTGTGATAACAAAGCTGGAACAAGAATTTCTAAGAATGCGAACCGCCGTCGACAATGTAACAACAAATATCATGATGGCGGATCGAAATTTTAACATTGTCTATATGAACAAGGCAATCAGAGATATGTTTGGAACCGCAGAAAGCGATATTCGAAAACAATTAAGCAATTTCAATATTTCAAGCCTGATGGGAACCAATATTGATACGTTCCACAAAAATCCGGCTCATCAAAGAGGGCTTCTAAACCGACTGACGGAAACTTTTAAATCTTCAATTTCGATAGGAGGCAGGGATTTTGATTTGATCGCAAATCCGATCACGGATGAACGAGGGAATAAGTTAGGCACCGTCGTCGAATGGTCGGATGTGACAGAGCAGAATAAAATCAAAGAACAACGCAAAATCGAAACCGAGGAGCTAACTCGGGTTAAGGTTGCATTAGACAACGTGACAACGAATATCATGATGGCGGATCGAAACTTAAATATCGTCTATATGAACAAAGCGATCCGGGAGATGTTTTACAAAGCCGAAAGCGATATCAAAAAACAACTCAGCAATTTCAGTCTCGCCAATCTGATGGGAACCAATATCGATACGTTTCATAAAAACCCGGCTCACCAAAGAGGACTTTTGGCAAAACTAACCGATACCTTTCGATCTTCCATCTCGATAGGAGGACGACAGTTTGATCTGATCGCAAATCCGATCATCGATGAAACCGGCGATAAACTCGGCTCGGTTGTGGAATGGTCGGATGTCACCGAACAGAATAAAATTCAGGAACAAAGAAAGATCGAAAACGAAGAGTTGATTCGTGTCAAGGTGGCATTGGACAGCACATCTACGAATGTGATGATAGCGGATAACGAATTTAACGTACGTTATATGAACAAAGCCGTAATTGAAATGTTTAAAAACGGGGAGTCCGATATTAAGAAACAATTTTCTCATTTTAATTTAAAGGAAATAATAGGAAGCAGCATAGATACGTTTCACAAAAATCCGGCTCACCAAAGAGGGGTTTTAAGTTCCTTTACCAGTGTTCATAAGGCTTCGATCAATATCGGAGGAAGAACGTTCAATTTGATCGCAAATCCCATCATGGATTCGAACGGAAAACGTTTGGGTTCGGTTGTGGAATGGTCCGATGTGACAAACGAATTGGCGGTTCAAGATGAAGTCGAAAGAATTGTAAATGCAGCCGCTAACGGAAACTTTACCACAAGAATTTCCTTGGATTCGAAATCCGGTTTCTTTTTGAAGCTGAGTCAATCGGTAAATCAACTTTTAGAGGTAAGCAATCAGGGATTGAACGAAGTTGTAGACGCTCTGGAACGAATTTCCGCCGGAAACCTAACTCAAAAAATTACAAATGAATATCACGGAACCTTTGGTAAACTAAAAGAATTTTCAAATGCTACCATGGATAAGTTGAATGATATCATAGGAGATATCATCATAAGATCCACCAGTCTTGTCACTTCAGCGACGGAAGTTTCATCCACGGCAAATTCTCTTAGCCAAGGCGCTTCGGAAC
This sequence comes from Leptospira sp. WS92.C1, assembly GCF_040833975.1. Taxonomy (NCBI): domain Bacteria; kingdom Pseudomonadati; phylum Spirochaetota; class Leptospiria; order Leptospirales; family Leptospiraceae; genus Leptospira; species Leptospira gorisiae. The sequence goes on along the minus strand of NZ_CP162130.1, from coordinate 2,091,424 downwards.
AGGCGGCGAGTGTTGAAGAAACTACTTCTTCACTGGAAGAAATGACTGCTTCTATCGATCAAAACGCACAAAATTCGCGCCAAACGGAACAAATTTCTTCCAAATCATCCAAGGACGCAGAGGAAGGCGGGACTTCCGTGATTGAAACGGTTAAGGCGATGAAACAGATCGCGGAAAAGATTAGTATTATCGAAGATATTGCCTATCAAACCAATCTACTCGCATTAAATGCTGCGATCGAAGCAGCAAGGGCCGGAGATCATGGAAAAGGATTTGCGGTCGTTGCATCCGAGGTTCGTAAACTTGCGGAAAGAAGTCAAAAGTCCGCGAATGAGATCAGTAGCTTGGCAGGAAACAGCGTTGCGATTGCGGAAAAGGCGGGGCAATTGATTTCACAGATCGTGCCTTCGATTCGAAAAACGGCGGATCTGGTTCAGGAAATCACGGCGGCGAGCGACGAACAAGCCGCGGGAGTTTCTGAAATCAACAAAGCAATGGGACAATTGGATCAGGTTTCTCAACAAAACGCCTCCGCTTCCGAAGAATTAGCTGCAATTTCAGAAGAGATGAACTCACAGGCGGAGCAACTCAGAGAATCCGTTCTCTTTTTTAAGATTCTTGAAACCGATGGAAAACGTATTACAAACGGAGGTTTGTTAAATAGAGAAACGGTTTCCTCAGGTCTCAAAAAAACCTCCCAACCCTTAAAACGTGAATCCGTTCTTAAGTCTACAAAGCTTGAAACGGGTGGATTGTCTCCAGCGGAAAAGTTCGAGAAATTTTGAGTTTCGGAGTAATTCGTATGAATACAATCGAAGACAATCAATTTCTAACATTCTATCTTGGAGATGAGTGTTATGGAATCGGAATATTACACATCAAAGAGATCATCGAATATTCCGGTTTGACGAATGTTCCTTTGATGCCGGACTTTATTCCTGGTGTAATCAATCTTCGCGGTAACGTCGTACCTGTGGTGGATTTAAAGCATAAATTTTTTAAACAAAAGATAGAACCCGATCGAAAAACCTGCGTAATCATCGTTGAGATTTTTTCTGGGAGAAGTTTGGACGGAAAGGAGAGAAACGATCTAGGCATTCTTGTAGAATCGGTCAACGAGGTGGTTTCAATTTCATTAGACGATATTGAACCTGCGCCGACTTTCGGAGCGCGCGTAAAGGTTGATTTTATCCAAGGTATGGCTCGTCAGGAAAACGGATTTATCATCATTTTAAATACCGAAAAGATTCTCAACCTGGACGAACTGACTTCGATAGAAGAAACCCAAAATTCTGAGATGCTTGTGGAAGAAAAATGATTGAACCGGATATTGTCCGAGATTTATTTTTACAGCCCGGCGGATTTTGTTGGGGTCAAAAAAACTTAAGAATTAGGACCTTACTCGGTTCTTGTGTATCGATATGCTTTTGGAATCCGACGAATTTTTTCGGAGGAATGGCTCATGTGATGCTTCCTAAACGACCGCCCGGTGAAGTCAATCACTACCCCAATCCCAAATATGCGGACGATGCAATTCAATTATTTTTTGATAAAATTCAAGAAACCGGCGGAAGATATACTCAATATCAAATCAAACTTTTCGGCGGTGCGTCCATGTTTTCCACAGAAGAGGAAAAACTTTTAGAGATCAAATCGGTTCGGGATATAGGAACAAAAAACATTCATTCTATTCAGGAAATCATAAAGGATCATCGTCTTTCGATCACATCCGAAGATTTGGGTGGATTTTCTCATAGAAGGGTTTTTTTCACTTTATGGAACGGTGAAATTTATATAGAAAGGCCCAAACCTTCATGATTCGTGTTTTTATCATAGATGATTCTGCGGTAGTGCGTCAGGTTCTCACTCAAATTTTAAATAAGGATTTCGAAATTGAAATTATAGGATTTGCCTCCGACCCTATCTTTGCTTCCGAAAAACTTTTATCGGATTGGCCCGATGTGTTTATATTGGATGTGGAAATGCCTCGTATGGACGGGATTTCATTTCTAAAAAAGATCATGTCTGAACGCCCCACTCCTGTGATCATTTGTTCCTCTCTCGCCGAAAAAGAATCGGAGACCGCGATGCTTGCAATGAAACTCGGAGCGATCGATATCATCGAAAAACCGAAGTTAGGCGTAAAAAGTTTTCTGGAAGAATCCGAAATTTTATTTACGGATGCTGTCAAAGCGGCTGCAAAAGCGAGAATGAAATCACATTCATCCTTGAATGTCGATTTAAAAGTAATCGAAAACAAAACGACCAATACAAAACCGGACTTTTCAAAGATCAACACCACGGACAAACTCATATCGATCGGAACTTCGACGGGCGGAACGCAGGCATTGGAATACATTCTCACACAATTGAATGTACATTGCCCCGGAATCGTGATCGTTCAACATATGCCTGAAAAATTTACCGAAACATTTGCAAATCGTTTGAATACCATCTGTGAAATCCAAGTCAAGGAAGCAAAAGACGGAGATAGAATTCAAATCGGTTCGGCATACATTGCTCCCGGGAACAAACATATGGAAATCTATCTAAGTGGCGCTCAGTTTCACATTCGTGTAATGGATGGCCCCTTAGTCAATCGTCACAGACCTTCCGTGGATATTCTTTTTGATTCTGTCGCCAAGGTTGCGGGTAAAAATGCAAAAGGAATCATTATGACGGGAATGGGAAACGACGGAGCAAACGGACTTCTGAAAATGAAACAAAGCGGTGCAACGACGATCGCGCAAGATGAAGCTACTTGTGTGGTGTTTGGAATGCCCAAAGAGGCGATCTTAAAAGGGTCCGTCGACATGATTCTTCCTCTTTCAAAAATCGTAAAAGAAGTTCAACATTTTTGAAACAATCGTATGCGGTTTAAATCCGCATACGATTCGAAGATTTTAGATCAGACTTAAAGTGGTTTTTTTCTTTCTTTCCAAAATTTCGGCTTCGGTTTCGATGTGGATCACTTCATCCGGAACAATCTTGTATATCGTCTGTCCTTTCGAAATGATCTTTCCGTCGCTGTCGTTTAACAAAATTTCTTTTACAGTTCCGCTAAAAGGAGCCGAAATTTTGTTAAACATTTTCATTACCTCAACGATAAAAAGAGGTTGTCCCGCCTTGAAATGATCTCCTACTTGAATCATCGGAGGAAGGTCTGGGGCTTCTTTCGAATAAAACATTCCGCCCATAGGCGCCACAATCTCGTCAGAACTCGCCTTTGGAGGTGGGGCCAAAAATTTGATAAAAGCGTCTCTTGTGTCCGCTTTCTTAAATTCATCCGGAATCACCGCTTCCAGTTTTTCATCCACTTCCAATTTATAAAATCCGGAATTGAGCCCTGCGGCAGGAAGAATTTTTAGTAGTTCCATACCGAGCTGAAATCCGTTATGAGACTGAATGACTTGCTGCAGAATTCCGGAATCGATTCCTTTTACCGTCTTTCCAGCGTTTAGATTCGTCACAAGTTCGATCGAGTCGGCTGCAATTCCTGTTTTTTTAGATAGTTCTTGATAAAAAGCAAGGGCGTTCCGTAGGATTTCGTTATCGTGATCCCAAATCTGCTCCGAAGGGGGTTGAGAAGGATCGGCTTCCATATTGAGATAATGATAAAGATCCGCGATCACGTGAATCGGATTGCGGAGCCATTCTATCTTAGAAGACGAAATTTTCCAAGAGTGATTCAGATGAAATCCTAAAAATCCCGCAAGAAGATGCGCATCCTTGATCACCTCTCCGATCGGTCTTGTGATCAGAGTGAGCTTACGGTGCAGAATTTTTTTTGCATCCGGCGAAGCGATTTCGGAAATAATTTTTTTCCAAGCGATTTCAAGATCCACGTCTTTTACGATTTTTTCGAGAACCCCTACGGCTGCGAGATAGGAAATCATAAACGCAGTGGAAGGTTTGAACATAGCATCTTTACCGAGAATCCAATGGATCAATCCGTAATGAACTAAAAGATTCGTCTGAAGATCGTTTCCTCTCAGTTCCGTTTTTCTGAGAATATTTCCCAGGCGTTTTAGGTTATCGAATCGATTTTCTCCGTGGGTGATCAAAAGAGCGATATTGGAATCATAAGCTCCAGCCACTTTATAATGTACGAATAGACCCATATCCGGATTGGCGATGCTGATTCCTTGATCGTCTCTGATCTCATCCGGAAGAGGTTTGGACCAGTTCATGATCACGCCGCCGGCGTGAGGTTGAATCGCTTTATTCGTCGCGTTGATTCGAACCTCCGAACCGGAAGGATATCTCAGTATTCTTTCGGGTTTTTGTAATCTTTTTCCATGCAGGGAAAGAAGCGCCATCGCTTCGATCAAACTATCCACGATAAAAAAATCGTTAGAATTTTCCGGATTTTTAAATTTCATAGAATATACAATTTCCGTAACTCTATGTTCTACTTGGATCCGAGTGTTTACTTCCATAAAAAAGAAGTTGGTTCCTTCTACGATCGATTCGAAGGTCGAAACGCTGTTGAGTTTTACCGCGGCTCCGAAACGTTCCGACTGTTCTTCCATATCTCGGAGAACCTTCAAATCGCCTTTGAGAACTTCTGCTTTTTTCGGGTTGGTCGCGGAGCAAGCAGCAATTTCTTTTTCCAATAATTCTTGTGTAAGGGAAATCTCGAGGAGTTTCTGTTCGTGCATCTGAACCGAACAATCTCTACCGCCGAGCGCAAGACACCATTCTCCGTTTCCGATCAACTGGATCTCGTTGTGTCTGGTGTTTTCGATATTCAATTCGATGAGAAAGTTTTTGTTTGTCCCCGGCGCGGTCACTTTGGACTCGGAAAGAATTTCCTGAACCGCAGATTTTACCTCTTCGATTTTGGAAACGACCCTTTGTCCTTTTCCGCCGCCGCCACCGATGTATTTAAAACGAATTCGATTGGTGGAAAATTTTTCCCAAATCTTTTTACATTCTTTTTCCGCTTCCACTTGAAGATCGGCGATGCTCACCAATTCGATAATTTTAGAATATCCTAATTCTAATAAATTCTCTGCATTTACTTCGGGAGATACGGAAGAATTAAACGTAAACTCGATTCCCTTTTCTTTTGCCAATTTTTCGAGAGACTTTGCATCCGACGCCTTTGAAAGCAACGCAAGAGAGGAAATATTATCCACCCCAGGAGTGACGGAAACTTCCAACTTTCGAGCGATTTTTTTTGCGGCATCCTTGGATCCTGCCTGATTGGCCACATACGAAGCGGGCCCCATAAAAACGACTCCGCTTTTTTCGATTGCCTCGATAAACTCCGCATCCTCGGCCATAAATCCGTAACCCGCAAAGATATGAGTGTATTTGTTATCTTTTGCGATAGAGATAATTTGCCGGATGCGTTCCACTTTCTCTTCCTTTCCGGATCCCATATAGTCGGGAACCCGATGGATATTGTTCGGAAAACGAAACCCTCTGAGTTCCGGAGCAAGTGAGTTCGGATATACGACCGAATCCTTTTCGGAAAGAAGAATTCCGTATTCCCGGATCCCGATGGAATCGAAAATATCCATCGCTTCTTTACGAACCGGCCCCCTACATACGATCAGACATTTGATCGATTCGAGAGAAAAGGAACGAATCCAAGGCGAACTGGACTGATGAAATTGAATGCGATTGTTGTGAACGTCGATCATGTCGATTACTCAAACTCCCTTTGAGGTCCGGATAGAGGTGCCGGTTTGTAATGTCTGATTAAATAATCCAGATTTTGATACAGGATGCTGCGTGTCGTTCCGGGAAGCACGATTCTCGAAACCGATCCGAGAGAAAGAGCCTCTTTCGGATTCATCAGTTCTTTTTCGTATTGAGTGGAAAGAAGCTGAAGTTTTTTGTCTCGAATCACGATTGCTTCTTTTTCGGGCATTCCCTTCTTTACATTTTCCTGATATTCTTTTTGGATCGCGGAAACCTCGTCTTTGTATACATAGTCCTTTCCCGCGGGTCCCATCACTGCGATTCGAGCGGTCGGAAGCGCAAAGACCATATCCGCTCCCGTATGATAGGAGTTAAAGGACGCATAAGCTCCTCCGAATGCGTTTCGGATGATCAACGTTAGACGCGGTGTCCGGATATCGATGATGGAATCCAAAAGTTTTCTTCCTTCCAAAACGATTCCGTTTTGCTCCTGCTCTTTTCCGGGTAAGAATCCGGTCGTATCCTCCAAGAATACGAGAGGAATGTTGTAAAGATTGCAAAAACGGATAAAACGGGTTCCTTTTCTGGCGGCTCCGATATCGATCTGTCCGGAGGAAACCGCGGAGTTGTTCGCAACAAAAGCTACCACGTGGCCTCCGATTCTTCCGAACGCGGTCACGAGATTTCTGGATCGTTGCGGTTGAATTTCGAAATACTGACCGTGATCGCAGATGTTTTGGAGATACAAAGTGATGTCAAAAGGAGTGTTCATCCCGGTCGGAGAGTTAAACGTCTTTTTAAAAAGAATTTCTTCTTCGTAGATAAAACGATCCGTAGGATCCGATGTCGGATGAAACGGTGCAAGGGAATGATTGTTATTGGGAAGATAAGAAAGCAATCGAAGCGCAGTTCTAAGAGAACCCAACTCGTCTCCGGTAACGATATCCACAACCCCGCTCTGTCCGTGAACCTTGGGTCCGCCCAAATCATCGGCGGAGATATCCTCTCCAAGAACGGATTTTACAACTCCCGGTCCCGTTAAACCGAAGAATGTGTTCTCACATTGGATCATAAACGATCCCTGACGCGGAAGATACGCTCCCCCACCCGCGTTGAATCCGAACATGAGCATCAAGCTCGGAACCACTCCGCTGATTTTTCTGAGCGCGGTAAACGCCTCGCTGTAACCGTCAAGCCCGCCCACTCCCGCAGGAACATAGGCTCCCGCAGAATCGTTCATTCCGATCAAAGGAATCCCGTGTTCGCCGGCCATATAGATCAGTCTTGCGAGTTTATTTCCGTTGGTTGCGTCCATCGAACCGGCGCGAAGAGTAAAGTCGTGGCCGTAAACGGCGACGTCCCTTCCGTTGATATTTAAAATCCCGGTAACCAAAGAGGCGCCGTCCAGATTTTTTCCCCAGTTTTGATAGAGGATGTTCGGCTCATGTTCGGTAAGGACTTTAATCCTTTCCCAAACGGTCATTCTTTCTTTGGAGTGTTGTACTAAAATCCTGTCGACACCACCGCCCTCAAAGGGTTTATTCAGGAGTTCTTTTCCTAATTCGTTCGCATCTTCATAAAGACCGCGAGCTTTGGGAACCTCAGGTTCATTCGAGGATTGGAATGGATTTTCCAGCGAGTATTTTGCTTCGGACATACGGGAACCTTTAAATGGAATAAAATATATCCAGTTTTTAAAAAAAGGATTCTCAGGAAAGTTAAATTCGGCGAAGTCCCGCCAAGAAACGCTATTTTATAGCGGAATCAAGAGTTTCGAAAATGCTAAACATCGAATTCATATCGATGATATCAAAAACCTTTTTGACCGCTGGTTTGATTCCCGCGAGTCTGAGTTCGACGTCTTTTTCTTTGCATTCCCTGAGCGCGGCTACGATAATTCTCAACCCAGCGGAAGATATAAATTCTACGGAAGAAAGATCTAAAATTAAAACGGGTGAATTTCCGGTCTTGATCTGATCCATAAACACGGATTCGATTTTATGTGTATTATGAACGTCTAGATTTCCGATCAAATGAACGATTTTGGAATGATTTTTTATTTCAGATGTGATTTCCATGGGAGGCCTTGTGTTGAAAATTCTTCTTAAGAACTAAAACGTTCTTCCCGCCTTCGCTGGAATATTCGACCGAATCCATGAGTTTTTCGATCAGATAAACTCCGAAGCCGCCTTTTCTCTTTCCACTCAGATTGTCCTCGATAGACGGTTCTAGAACTTCCTTTCTCCGGAAGACTTTCCCGGAATCAATAAGTACAATGGTAATCCAGTCGCCTGTAAAGCGTATTTTACATTCAAATTTTGGATTTTTCAGAATTGTATTTTCATAACCGTGCATTACGATATTCGTACCCGCTTCGTCGCAAGCGAGAAGAATATCGTCTCTTAGAGATTCTTCCAAGTCCCGAACCTTGATCGTTTCATACACAAATTCTCGAAACAAAGGAATGGAAGATGTGTTTGCTTCAAAAATTCGATTGAATTGAAAATCGTCATTGAACTTTAGAATCATCACGGTGAAGTCGTCGAAAAGTTCCGGCGTTTCCGAAAATTCCCGAACTAAATCAAAAAGTTCGTCGATGATCCGTGTCGCAGGAAGATGTTTTCTCGCGATCACTTCTTGGATCATACGTTCGAGACTGAATTCCGCATCCTTGGAATTCTTTTCCTCGATGGCTCCGTCCGTATAAAGAATAACCATATCACCCGGCTCCACCGTCAAGCTTCCGCCCTTATAACTCGCAGAGGGAATTACACCCAGTGGAGGACCGGATCCTTTGAGGAGTTCCCAGGTTCCGTCTTTGTGGATGAGTACCTGATCGTTGTGACCCGCAGAGGCATAATCCAATGTAAAGATAGCGGGATTGTAATGAATAAAAAACGTGGTCACGAACATTCCATTGTGGGAATCTTCGTAGATAAGAGCGTTTCCTTGTTTTAAAATTTCTTCCGGACTCAAGTCGTGATTTCGGGCCAAGGTTCGAATGATGGAGGAACTCATCGCCATAAAGATGGCCGCGGGCAGACTTTTTCCGGAAACATCGGATACAAGAAAGGAATACTGCCCGTCCTGATACTGATAGTAATCGTAAAAGTCGCCGGAAACTTCTTTTGCGGGAACCGATTTAACCCCGAGATCAAAATTGGAATCGAAACTTTTGGATTCGGGAAGAATATTTTTCTGAATCTCCCTTGTGATTTCGATTTCGCGTTCCAAGGACCTCTGCATCGCCTTTCGAGAAATCATTTCGTTTTGTAGTTTTAGAGTTTCGTGTCCCCTTGCGATCAAGGAGGCAAAGGTCTGTAAAAGACGAAGATGGGAGAAATTGTAAGAAAGTTTGTCCACACGATCCGAAACCGTGATCGCTCCGAAAGCGCTTCGTCCTTGGTGAGTCAAAGGAAGAATGATATAAGAACCTTTCAGATATTCCAAATCCAACTCGTGAGTAAATTCAAAATTTTGAATATCTTCTTTGACCGTCGTTTTTTCGTCTTCTATGGAACTATGAATCAAACTGTCCTGATAATTCGTGGTTCTGAAAATTTCCACTTTTTTTTCAGAGGTATAAGAAATCGAAGTGAGAATTCCCATTTTTCGGTTGATGAGAAAGATTCCCGTTTTACTCGCATCCATTTCGCCGTGAATCACAGGAATCGACTGTTTCATCAGATCCGCTTGATTTTTTGCGGAAGATACCACCTGGGACAATTCGAAAAGACTTTCCAATTCGGAAACTTTCTTTCGGAGATCCTTGTTTGCGGTCTCCAGGTTTTGAAGAAGTCCCGTTTTCTGAATCGCAAGCGCGGAGGTTCCGGAAAAACTCAGGAACAATTCAAGGTCTTCCTCGGTAAAAAAACTTCTATCAATCGTATTGATCGCTTCGATCACACCGATGACCTGGCCTTCTACCAAAAGTGGGGCCGCCATGATATTTCTCGTCACAAAATGAGAGACCTTATCCACTTCCCGATACACACGAGGATCGTTCCTCGCATCGTTGATGATCATCGGCGTTTTGTCCTGAACGACCATTCCCGCAACGCCCTTGCCTACCGGAACTCGAACCTTGGTCACCTCGTCTTTTTTTTCTCCAAGAACCGTATGAAAATACAGATATTCCTTGGTATCGTCCAAAAGTAAAACGCTGCACGCTTCGGTTCTAAAAACGGATTTCGAAGAAAGCATGATCGCTTCCAAAAGTTGAGAGAGATCGAGGGATTTATTGATCAGTCCGGAAACACGTATGATTTCGGTAAGTAAAAAATCGAAACGATCGGTTTGTTTTCGGATCTGAACGGACTCAAGCGCCACTCGAGAAGTGGTCATTAAGGAAAGAACGACAAGAGAGGATTCTCCGGAGATAAAGGATTCTTCCAAAAGATCGGAGATGATTCGGGCTGTGGCTTTTAGATGTTCGAAATCGGATTCCCTAAATTCTCCGCCGGAATCTTCCATTCGTCCGAGAAAAATGGTTCCGAATATTTTTTTCTGATTTTCGGAAGAAGAGGATCCCAATTCTCCCACGTGCAACACACAACACACAGAATTTTGTCCAAGAGGAGGGACGAGTTTATTTGGACTCTCCCCTTTTTTAAAATTAAAATCTTGTCCGGTTTTAAAACAAAACTCGGAGACGAGTTTGGATTCTTCCAGAGCATTCTCGGGCGGATTTCCGAGAATGGATTTGATAGTTCCGTTTTCCAGTCGATAATTAAAGATTCCAAAAGAGGCGGATGTGAGTTGGATGATTTCCGTGAGAAGAGATTCAAAAACAATCGTCAATCCTGGATTGTCTTCCAGGTAAAGTTTTCCATCAGAACTTTGTCTAAGGAGAGAATCTTGTTTTTTACTCGAGATCAAAGCAGAGGTTCAGCCGGCCTGAAACTTTAAGGATTCTTCTCTAAGTTTCTTATTTGCATTTTCCAAATCTCTAATACGAGTCAGAGCGTCGATCAGTTCCTCTCTGGAAAGATTTGTGACGAGATTGGTTGCGTCATACGCTTCCTTTATGTCCTTTAACTCTTTTCCGGAATATTGAATGATGCCTTCATACATACGAATGATTTCGTCCGCGTTTTCCAACTCCTGTTCGTTGAGTCTTAAAACCTTTTCATAACCTTTGATAATATCGTTCTGGATCTTTAACTTTTTTTGTAAGTCCTCGATCGATTCACTCATCCTTCCACTCCTTTTGTATTTGTATTGACTTTACGGAATTTGGAAAAATCCTGATTCCAGCGGGGATGTAGCTCAGTTGGGAGAGCATTTGAATGGCATTCAAAAGGTCGGGGGTTCGATTCCCCTCGTCTCCAAGCTTACTTTCCGCCGCACTTGAGTTTTTAAATTTTCCCCGCCTCTGTCAAACTCTTTTACAACTTCTTCTAAGAGACGGCTTTTCTTTCCTCAAAAGTCATGGACATGGTTTTACTTTTTTTATGGATATTTGTTCCGGAACGTCAAAGCTCGGTATGACAGATTCCAAAGAAACTATGCGCAATCGAATTCAATTTTCTCGATCCGGAACGTCCAATCAGACCCCGCTCATCCTGGTCCCGGATTTTGATTTTTCGGGGAGAATTCTCAACGGAAACTCGTTTGTCTCCGAGTTTCGGGTAAACGTTTTAGAATTGCGAATCGATCCGTTTCAAATCGATTTTCCAAACTATGAAGAATGGATCAGACTTTTGTGCGTTGAAATCGAAAACTCCGAAAGAAAGGTGCGATTGCTCGGAGAAGGGCTATTTTCCGGAATGATCTTTGATCTATTGAAACGATATCCGGATCAAATCGAGTCCGCTTGTTTAATCAATCCTCCTTTTCTAAAAACGGAGACCGCCTCTCCTATTTTTCCACAAAACGTGGAATGGATCTTGGAACGATTTCCGTGGCATCCTTGGTTTTTACTTTCTAAAGAACTGCATTCTTTGTTGGAATCCATGAAAGAGAATCTTCTGGTTTGGAAGAGCGATTTTCCCATTTTGCCTTCGATTCTATTTACAAAAAATTCGGGAAACATCTCTGATACGTTTCGGATTTTAGGAAAACAACTGAGCAGATACCGGGTGTTTCGAATCGAAGCGGAGGACGCCCATTCGATCCAAGCTCTCTTTCAGAATCTTGTCACGAAAATTCTCGCAGAGGTTCCGATTTCTTCTGTGCAAAAAAAGTCAAACTTTAAGATGGAACCTGGTTTTTAATATGTCAGTAAGAAAAATTTTGAGAATGGGAGACCCCATTCTACGCCAAATTTCAGAACCCGTCTCCGAGGACGAGATTCAAACCAAAGAATTTAAAAAACTCATTAGAGACATGTTTGATACGATGCGTCATGCGGACGGGGTCGGTCTTGCGGCGCCTCAGATCGGAATTTTAAAACAAATCGTAGTCGTAGGCTCCGAAGACAACGAACGTTATCCGGGAACGCCGGACGTCCCGGATCGTGTGATTTTGAATCCAATCATCACTCCTTTGACTCAGGATAGTTCGGGTTTTTGGGAAGGTTGTCTTTCCGTTCCGGGAATGCGCGGTTATGTGGAAAGACCGAATCAAATCAGAATGGAATGGATGGACGAAAAAGGGAATAAATTTGACGAAGTCATAGAAGGATATAAAGCCGTCGTCTATCAGCACGAATGCGATCATTTGGCGGGCATTCTCTATGTCGATCGACTAAAGGATACAAAACAATTCGGATTTAATGACACTCTCGATTCCGGCGGAAAAATTCTAGATTAGAAAATTCTAAAATAAAAAAATATGAAATCACTGGTTAAATACTTTCTCTCTAAAAGTATCTTTGTAAATCTTCTCACCTTTCTGATCATTCTGATCGGCGGTTTTACCGCTGTAAGAATGAATCGCGAAGCGTTTCCGAACATCAACTTTGATATCGTGAGCGTAGTTACCGTATTTCCAGGGGCCTCTCCTTCCGAAATTGAAAAGCTCGTCACGAAACCCTTGGAGGAAGCGATTAAGGAAGTGGATGGAATCAAGGAATTTCGTTCCGCTTCGATTGAAAATCGTTCCGGAATCGTAATCACTTTGGATCCGGATTCGAAGGACACTCAGAAAGTCGTGGACGACATCAAGTCCGCGATCGACAGGGTGGAGGATCTTCCCGAAGAAGCGGAAGATCCCTTGGTCAATGAGATCACAACGTCGAGACAACCGGTGATCGAAATCGACGTCAGTTTAAAAACAAATGATACAGGTATCGAGGCAGAAAAACGACTCAAAGCGCATTCCAAGGTGGTTGAACAGGCTTTGGAAGACATTCCCGGAGTCGCCAGAATTTCCAAAAGAGGCTGGAGAGATACGGAGATGCAGGTGGATATCAATCCCGCTGCGATGTTCTCTCATTATCTCACAAGCCAGGACGTAATCTTTGCATTAAAAAATCGTAATATTAATTTCCCGGGTGGAAACATCGCCGGGAACCAAAAAGAAGTGATCCTGAGAACCATTGGAGAATTCGATTCCCCAAAGGAAATTTCCGGGGTTCATATTCGATCCAACGAAATTGGAAATTCGATCCGAATCAACAACGTCGCTACAGTTACCGAAGGTCTCAAAGAAGCAGAATACATCGATAAGGTCAACGGAAGAAAAACGATCGCGCTCACTGTCATCAAACGCGAAAAAGCCGATGCGATTCTCGTAGTGGACGAGGCCAAAAAAGTAATCGCGGAATTTGAAAAAAGTTCGGGCGACGAATTCCAATATGCGTTTGTAAACGATCTTTCTAAATACATTCGAAGACGATTGGGGGTCTTACTGTCAAACGCAGCCGGTGGTTTGATCTTGGTAACCGCTTCCCTGTTTTTATTCTTAGGCTGGAGAGTGGCTCTCATGACGGCGCTTGGAATTCCGGTCTCATTCGGCGCCACCTTTGTGATCATGAATTATCTCGGACTCACGTTGAATCTAATTTCGATGTTCGGTTTGATCATAGTCGTGGGGATTCTCGTCGACGACGCGATCATCATCTGCGAGAACGTGTATCGTTATATGGAAGAAGGGATGCCCGCCTACGAAGCGGCTCTGAAGGGAACTTCCGAAGTCATTGATCCTGTTACCGCGACTGTGACCACGACCGTTGCTGCTTTTGCTCCGATGCTGTTTATGACGGGGATTTTTGGAAAATTTATCTACAGCATTCCCTTGGTTGTGATCATCGCGTTACTTGCTTCCTTATCGGAGGCGTTCTTCATTCTACCCTCTCACTTGTATGATATCAATAAACACAAATTTCACTCTGGGGAAATCAAAGAAGAGAGTGGTTGGTTTTATAAGTTTAAAATCACATACTATCTCCCGCTTTTAAAATTTGCACTCGGTCATAGATTGCAGGTTTTCTTATATCTGATTGCGATGTTGTTGGGAAGTTTCGCTCTTTTCGGAGTCGCAGGAAAATTCAAACTTTTTCCGGGCTCAGTGGATGTGTTTCAGATCAAGTTGACGGGTCAGACCGGGCTCTCGCTACAAGAGACCGAGAAGTTTACGCATCTTTTGGAAATGGAACTTGCAAAACTCCCCAAAGAGGAAATCGAGAATTATGTGACTCGGGTCGGAATCATTCAAAAGGATCCGAACGACCCGTTTACAAAACGGGGAAAACACTACGCGCAGGTTTTAGTATATCTGACTCCGGAAGAAAATCGCAAACGTGCCACCGATGAAATCATCGCCGAGGTAAGAGAAAAAACGATTTGGCTTTTGAATCAAAAATCGATCCAGATCCTCGAAGAAACCCGTAAAAAAGAAGCGGAGAAAAAAAAGGAAGAATACAAAGCCTTTTCATTAAACGGATTTCCTTCGGAATTTGCACGATTTAAAGGACAACTTTTGGCCCTCGATTTTGAAAAAATCTCCGGTGGTCCTCCGGTCGGTAAACCGGTTGCCATCGAGATCAGAGGAGACGATTACGAAACTCTGATTCGGATCGGAGAAGAATACAAAGGAGTCATGGCAAAGGTTCCCGGGGTTACCGACATCGGAGACGACTTTAACGAAGGAAAAGACGAGATCAGAATCAAAGTGAGTGAACACCTCGCTTCGACGGCCGGAGTTTCCGTATTCAAAATCGCGCAAGCGATCAATACTGCATTTCAAGGAACCGTAGCCACAAAGATCAAACGAGCGGACGAGGAAGTGGAAGTAAAGGTTCGTTTTCCGGAAGAAGTCCGAAAGTCGATCGGATCTCTGAACAATATCTTTGTGAGCAATCAGATCGGAAAGTTGATTCCAGTTTCAAAATTGATCACATATGTGAGAGAACCCGGTTTTGCAAACATCAATCACTTGGACGGAAAACGTCTCCTGACGGTGACGTCTAACTTGGATGAAACAAAAACCGATACAAGAAGAGCGAACGCTGAGATTGCAAAGTCAGCAAAGGGAATTATCGAAAAATATCCCGGTTATCGGATGCGTTTCGGCGGAGAAAACAAGGATACGGAAGAATCTTTAGCGAGTTTGGGACGCGCATTTTTAGTGGCGTTTATCATTATCTTTATGATTTTAGCGTCCCTGTTCCGATCTCTCACTCAGCCGGTGATCGTTGTAAGTTCGATTCCCTTTTCTTTGATCGGCGTAATCCTGGCCTTTGTGTTGCATGGAGAATATTTTGGTTTCCTTGCCTTTTTGGGAATCGTAGGTCTTGCGGGAGTGGTGGTTAACGATTCCATCGTGCTCGTAGATTTTGCCAATCAGCTCAGATTGGAAAAACCGGGCGAAGATATCGATTCGATCTTGATAGAAACCGGTTTGCTAAGACTCAGACCCGTCGTATTGACAACCGTGACTACCGTCTTAGGTCTATTGCCGACGGCGTATGGAATCGGTGGACGAGATCCATTTCTCGTTCCGATGGCTCTTGCATTCGGATGGGGGTTGGCATTCTCCTCGGTTCTTACATTGGTCGCAGTTCCGGTTTTGTATAAAACCGTCTATAATGTTCAGGAAAGAATCAATCGTATTTTTTGGAGAAAGGCAAGCAGCTGAATTTGAATCCCAAAGGAATAAAAGATCTTGTTTCTCAAAATAAATATCTCATTCCTTATTTTTTTTATTTCAGATTGACCACGCGGCACGAATGTATTTTTCTTAAAAGAGAATATTTCATTACATACGCAGGAGTGCAAAAAAACGTGAGAAGAATCCTAATTCTTTTGGCTTTCCTTTTTATTTATTCGAACTGTGTTACGTCGACAAAAATCGATGAAGCTCTTTATAACAAGGATCTGACCCGCTCTTACACCCAATCCAAGGACAAAACATTCGACGCTACGATTTATGCGTTGAAACAATTTAAAATCGCAATTGAAAAACAGGATAAAGCAAAAGGAATCATCATTACCGAAAAAGTTCCATTTTATGAATTATTGCACGTTACCGGAACTCAATATGCAGCTTCTGGTCAATCGTTTGTGGCATTCCATAAATATTATCTGCAAATTTCCGGTGATAAATCCAGTGCGACCGTTCGAACAGTCAAATATAGACTTTGGAATAACAATATAGAACAGACGGAATTGAATGCGGAATGGTGTAAGATAAACATTTGGGATCCTTTATTCAAAGAAATTCAAATCAAACTGGATGGATTCTAATAAAAAAGCAATATATATGAACGAATGAGTCTCTTGATTTATCCGACAATTTTGTTGTAGAAGCAACTTTTTATCGGATAATCGATAGAATCCAATCTGTATTTTTCTATGACTGGGTTGTCCGAATCGTTTTGCTTTGATAATCCAGGTTTTACAATAACATCTTTTTTAATTCCGGAATGGTTCGTAAATCTCTCGTGTGATCCACTCCACTCAAAGATTTGGGTTACATAGAATAGGCATTGTAAAAATAAGATTCATCCTCTAATTCCGGAAATACTTTTTCGAATCCGTAGTTGCGAATGTTTTTTTCTATTCCTTCGCTAAAAAAATGAATCTTGGATTTTACCAAGTCAGCGTTCTTTCGGTACACAGGAGAAGAGAAAAAACCACGGCAAGTGTATTCTTGGGAATCAATCAAGGATCGCAACTCATTCAATTTTTTATGTTTAAGTTCGATGAACGATGAAATCGCACAGGATGTTCTAAAAAAAGACGGATATGGATTAAAATAGGGGTCCTTTGTATCGAGCGCAATCAACCACTTAAAATGATTCTTACCATGAGAACGTATTTTGTAAGAAAAACCCTTTTTAGAAAGTAGTTTGAGTATTTCCATACCTTGTGCCCAACGACCCATTTGAATATTCGAAATCATCTGGATCAATAAAGGAGATTCCAAAGAATTAAAGAAGTCTAATAGATTAGAAAAAGTATTGGGATCGTAATTCCGGGCTAAATCAAGTTCTTGATAGCCGATGACAGCTCCTTTGTTTACCAACTCTTTGATTTGAGGTAAATTAGCAGTTTGGATCGCCCAGTGAAGCTCTTTTTTCCGAGTATCCAATGCGCCAAATTCGAGCAGCTTCTTTTCCAATTCTTGGATCCCTAATAACTGGACACTCTCTAATGCGGTATTCAGGTGATCATCAGAAATAAAGTTTCCGATACAATTTGGATTACCTCCTATTTGCAAAAGTTTCAAAAATCGTTTTCGAGATTTTTGATATTTTTCCGAATTATAATCAAATGTGATCGGATATTTCCAGGGATTCATGAGGCCAAGAATTGCTTGGTGTAAACTAGAACAGACAGGTGAAAAAGAGATCCATCTCTCTTTTCCTGGATCTGCGCCTATCTCTAAAAGTAAGCGCAGTAACCGAGTTTCCTTTTCTTCATTTCCACAATCAAACGAGCTATCATAAAAAATGTTAAATAAAGAAGAATATCCGAATTGATCATCCGACTCCAAAGTGTTTTTAGCAAAAAAGTCTTTTTTATTTACCAATCTTTCGAGTAAATCCACCCGACATTCTCGGACAATCATTCCAAGTCCTTGTATAGCATTTATTTTTTGGGACGTTTTGAATTCTGGATCAAAAAGAATCGCATTCCCTTTTTCTAAGGAACGAAGCCACACATCGACAAGAAAAGGATCCTTTGGTATTTCTAAAGTTCCCGTAGAAGCACCGGCTTTGAAATTTAAACTCCAAAGCCCCGCAGGAGAATCCGGATATTTTTGGTCCAATCGTCTGAGAAGTTCCGGTTCGTTGAGCATAAAACCAATTCGCCAAAGAAAAATCTCCAATCCGCCTAAGTCGGTACGTTTTGGCATCGTTAAAATTGGTAACAATAACTTTCGAAGCAAATCCTTAGATCTCGGATAATCGAATAAATAAGAAATCTGTAATGCTGTGAACGGATTTTTTTCTTCAATTTTTAGAAAATCTTTTTCAAATTCAATCGAATCCCTTGGATAAAAATCGTATTTCTTTCGTAAATTTGAATATTCAAATAAAGACAAGCCGAAACGATTTTCCCCTTTCAATTTTCCATCTTTTATCTTTTGTTGAATTGTCTCCGAAATGAGCGGGAATTTTTCTTTTGACAGATAATTCCGCAAAATGTTTCGATCAAGCAAAAGCATAAGAGCGGTTTGGCCATCGGGATATTCCCGGTCTAAATTTAAATCTTTCTCTAAAAATAATTTTATGATTTCGCCAGCTCCCTTCATTTCCGTGGATTCCCGTCGACCAAAAAGTAAATAATGATAAAACGCATCCAACCCATCGCGATCTAAAAATTTTGTAGAAGCCCCTCGTTTCAACAACATCTCAAGTGCGTCCCGATTACCAAATCGAGCAGCCTTGAAAAGAGCTGTTTGACCGTCTTCTGCAACCGCGTTTACGTCCGCACCCGATTCAAGGATATATTCCAGGAATTTACGATTGCAATGACTGCTTGCTGCGTAAAGTGGTCGATAGCCTTTTTCTGTTGGACGGTTTAAATCCACTCCGGCTTCTTTCAACATTCGTAAAATCGGTAGAGAACATAAATCAGAGGCTATAATCGCTGCACTCAATCCGGATTTTGTTTCCGCATACAAGTCGACCTTTTTTGTTAAAAGTAATTTTATTACTTCGACGCTTAGTCCATACACAGCCGTAATCAAAGCGGTCCCCCCTTCCCTGTCCGAAAGATTAACATTCGCTTTTTGTTCTAAAAGAAACCGAGTAAACGCAGCGTCATTGTTCCAAGCCGCTTTCATCAAGGGGGTTTGTTCCAAATAATTCGGACGTGGATCCCGCACATTGACAGAAGCTCCATTGTGCAAAGCGCGTTTTGCCATAAGAACGTTCCCGTTGATCGTTGCGGATAAAAATCGTCTGTCTTCGATCGAAAGATCCTGACTCAAAAGAAAAGTCGGGAAAGAGAAAAACATAAAGAATAGAAGTATAAGAACCTGTCCCAAAGGCAACAACTCAGCATCTCGCCCCCTGGAGCAATGCGATCCTGTTTTGCGATCCGCTGAGCGATCCATAGAGAGCAAAGCGCCGAGTTCAGAGAGGAAAACATTGAGTTTCCCGTGAGCATTGTGCTGCGTTACTTCAGGAATCGTTCTGTTGAGTTGCCGCGGCTTGATCTTTCTGGCAAAGTAAACTGGGGTTTTGCGATGCGCTATGAGTTTCATTCCATCACCTGTATAAAAATAGTTTATTTATTTTTTTAAAGATTGATTCTGTTTTATCAGTTCTTTGGAATCGATTCTGTTTTTCTACGTTATTCCAAAAGATGTTCTCAGCTTTCTAAATCAGGAATGGGTCCTATTATCGGGAATAACGCCACCTTCGGTTTGAAGTATCCCAGGAAATCCTCCTTCCGGGTTCATCAATTGGATCTTTGTGGATCCATTTAATTTTATGAATATCTTGCCTATCGCGGTAAGGAACATATCTCTCTAAACAGTTATCATCGATTCTCTAAACTCTCATCGACCAATCTCAAAAAACATTGAGCATTTCGTTAACAATTCGTAAAGATCTGGGAACTGTTTATCTCAGAATTTACGACAGTATATCGCGTGGAACCAAAAAAGGATCTTTGAGCGGATTGGTAATCTAAATTTCGGATTCTTTCGTTTTTAAATTAAAACGTTCATTGATAAAAAATAAAATTCATGAAAAATTTCTATTGGAAATTTTTTATTTCCAATAGAAATACAAATTTACATATACAAAGAAAGTATGCAAACAAAAGAAGATTTCGTGCAATTCATAACGTTCCTTCTATCGGTTTTCTTGTACCGTATATAACCCGCACCCGGAAAGGGTATGTCATTTTATCTGAATTGAAACTTGTATAAATCGGTCGTTAAAGCGGACTTAAATAAACCAAACCTACTCACGTTTTGTAAGGTAATATTCGAAAAAAATCGGA
Source organism: Leptospira sp. WS92.C1 (assembly GCF_040833975.1). NCBI lineage: Bacteria > Pseudomonadati > Spirochaetota > Leptospiria > Leptospirales > Leptospiraceae > Leptospira > Leptospira gorisiae. The sequence goes on along the minus strand of NZ_CP162130.1, from coordinate 2,071,427 downwards.
AACCCTGCCGATTGCATTACATCAGAATGTTATAATATACCGTTTAAAATTAGAAACTATCGCAACCATTTCGTAGGAACTCCAAAAAAATCAATCTTGTCGATCGTTGATGATCTCCGGAACGGTCACAAAACTATAACCTTTGGATAACATCTCCTGGATAAAATCCGGCAGAATATAGATTAATTTCTCCGTTTGTCTCGGAGATCCTAAGTGCATCAAAATGATGGCTCCGTTCATCCCATTCTTATCCGCTTCTTCCCAACGATATAAAAAATCGAGAGCTTCCGCTTTTGTTTTGTAATTTGGATTTGGGGCGATACGCGTTTTCCCAGTCTGAGGATCTCTCTTGTAAATAAATTTCTTATATACAAAATCGGGAATATCCAACGATCCGACTGAATTATTGCTCCAGAAAATATGATGAGAATAGCCGAGCTTTCCAAATGTCTTAATAACAAGAGGATCAAAACCTCCGTATGGCAAACGATAGAATTTAGTAAGCTCTTTTCCTGTGACGGATACGAATTTTTCTTCCACCATTCTCATCTCTTGTTGTAGAAAGTTCGTATCCGGAAGTTCATCTGAAATGTAACTCAACAACGCCCGCTTTCTAAGAGACGGTTCATATAAACTTCTTGGAATATTATAATGACTCCATGTGTGATTTCCGAAAACCACTCTATTTCCGAGATCTGAAATTTTTTTGAGGTAATAAAGATTGGTATTACTAAAAAAGGATCCGTTCTTTCTCGCCGGATTTTCATTGGATACGAACAGAGTGATCTTGATCGGAAATCTGGAAAGATATTCGTAGATCAGTTTTAGATCTTCTCCGGTTCCCAAGTCGAACGTAAGAGCGATTTCCTTAAATCGAACGTCCCCTCGGTTGATATTCTTCCCCGTCTCCGGTCCCGGCATTGCATCGAGAATCGCTTTGTTTTCGGCGACTTGATCTGATAAGTCCCCATCCGGAACGGCGTTATAAAGATCGGATTTGAATTTTAAAAGTTCTTCCTCTTGTTGCTGTTCTTCCAAGCGAAGCGAAGTAAGAGTTTCCTCCAGATTGGTGATATGAACCGTTTGTTTTTCAACGGTCGCTTCCAGTCTGAAAATTTTGTGAGTTAGGGTGAGAATGGAAACTGCGCCCAAAAACGTAAAAAATCCTAAGGAGAAAAGAATTCGAAGCATCCTAAACTTCCGTTCGATTACCTCGGATTCGATTCCACTTTTTTTGATTTCCGAAATCGTTCGGGAAAGCTCTGAAGATTCTTCCTCACTTAACATGGAGATTCGATTGAAACGAGAAAACTTTCATCCTTCAAATCATTTTTAGGAAAGAATTTTTAAAAATTTCCCCTTTTTTCCCTGTCTCACCAAGTATTCTTTTCCTTTCTGAATCGCCAATTTTTCGTCTGTGATCTTGTCTTCAGAAAGATAGAGTCCGCCCGCTTTGATGAGCCTTCTTCCTTCGGAAACGGAAGACACAAATTCGAGTTTACTCAAGACCCAGACAAGCAACGGTTCCGGGGTCTCCGCAAAAAATTCTTCCCCCAGAGTTACTTCTTTGATATCTTCCGGAATTGCCCTGGACTTTGGATTGTGAATTTTTTTCCATTCTTCGATCGCTTCTTGATTCGCAGGTGCAGGAGAGAATTGGTCCATGATCAATTTTGCAAGTTCTGTTTTGACTTCCTTGGGGTGGAGTTCTTTTGTTTTTATTCCGTTCTTTCTGGATTCGATTTCGGAAAGAGGAATATCGGTAAGAAGTTCGAAATAATTCCACATCAGATCGTCCGATATAGACATGAGTTTACCGAACATATCGATGGGTGCTTCCGTAATTCCCACATAGTTTCCAAGGGACTTGGACATTTTTTTGGTTCCATCTAACCCGACTAAAAGAGGTAAAGTGATGACACACTGCGCCTCCTTACCGTATTCTCTTTGTAAGTCTCTACCCACAAGCAGATTGAATTTTTGATCGGTTCCTCCAAGTTCCACGTCACATTCCATCGCAACGGAATCGTAACCTTGTACAAGAGGATATAAAAATTCGATCATAGAGATCGGCTGACCGGCCTTGTATCGATTGCTGAAATCGTCCCTCTCCAACATTCTTGCTACATTGTATTTAGAACTTAAAACCAGAACGTCTTCGAAATTCATTCCGGAACACCAGCTTGAGTTGTAGACGATTTTTGTTTTTTGAGGATTCAAAACCTTAAATACTTGGTTCTGATAAGTTTTAGAATTTTCCAAAACCTCTTCCTTGGAAAGTCTCTTTCTCGTCTCAGACTTCCCTGTCGGATCCCCGATCATCGCGGTGAAATCTCCGAGTAGAAACGAAACCTCGTGACCAAGATCCTGGAAATGTTTTAGTTTTTTAAGCTGAACAAAATGGCCGAGATGAAGATCGGGTGCGGTAGGATCAAAACCCGCTTTGATTTTGAGAATTCCCTTCTTTTGCAGTTTGGATTTTAATTCTTCTTCGCTGATGAGATCCACACAACCGCGGCGGATGATTTCGATTTGTTTTTGAATGTCCATGAAAGAAAATATTTGTTAGATTGTGAAACTTAATGCAAATTTGCAGGGGGAAAGAAACCTGTAAAGCAGGAAGAATTTTGAAAATGGAAAAACAAAGCAGAGCCAATCAAATTTTAAACTTACAAAAAGAAACCTATGACATCCTCTTTATCGGAGGTGGATCCACAGGCGCCGGTGCAGCGTTCGACGCAGCAAAACGAGGCTATAAAACCGCGCTTATCGAAAAAAAAGACTTTGCTTCCGGAACCTCCTCTCGTTCTACAAAACTCATTCACGGCGGCGTTCGATACCTCGCTCAGTTTCATTTTAAGTTGATTCACGAAGCTCTAACCGAAAGGCAAAGGCTTTTGGAAAATGCGCCTCATCTCGTAAAACCTCTCAAATTCGTTCTTCCCGCGTATCGATTTTACGAAAGACCGTATTACGGAATCGGTCTGACACTCTATGATATTCTCGCGTCCAAAGGTAAACTACCTTCCCACAAAACGATTTCGAAATCTGAGGCAATCCACGAATTCGCGGCGATCAAAAAAAAAGGTCTTTTTGGGGGAATCACATACTATGACGCACAATTTAACGATGCGCGTTTGAACGTCCTTTTAGCAAGGTCCGCGCAAAAAGAAGGCGCCACGGTCGCCAATCGAGTCGAACTCGTTTCCTTTATCAAGGAGAATGGAAAGTTAAAAGGAGCCAATCTCAAAGATCTGGAGACCGGAAAGACTTTTCCTGTGTATGCAAAGATCATCGCAAATACAACTGGGATCTGGGTGGATCACGTTCGAAAATTGGACGATCCAAGGACGTTTAACGTGTTGTCTCCGAGTCAGGGAATTCATCTCGTATTCTCCAAGAAAAAAATTCCCTGTGAATCCGCGATGATCATCCCGAAGACAAAGGACGGTCGTGTGGTGTTTATCATTCCCTGGGAAGATCAGGTCATCTTAGGAACTACCGATACTCCGGTCGAAAATCCCGGAGACGAACCCTTACCGATTGGGAACGAAGTTCAGTTCTTGCTCGATACCGGAAATGATTATCTGGAATCGAAATTGACTCAAAAAGACATCCAATCCGTCTTTGTGGGAATCCGTCCTTTGATTTCTCCGGAAGGAAACCAGGATACGAAAAATATTTCGAGAGAGGAAGTCATTCTCGTTTCCAATTCCGGACTCGTTACCATGGGTGGCGGAAAATGGTCCACATATCGGAAAATGTCCGAAGACCTCGTTGATAAACTGATCCAAGTCGGAAACTTAGAATCCAAAAAAGAATGTTCTACAAAAGTGTATCCTTTTCCGGGAGCCGCCGGGTATTCGGAAACCCTCTACCAAGAAATCGAAAAGACATATAAAATTGACACTGCCTTTGCCAAAAGACTACAGAACTACTATGGAACCGAGGTCTTTGTGATCTTAGGTAAAAAACCAAAACTGATCGGAAAGGGGGTTCCCTACTTCGAAGAAGAGGTAATTTTTGCAGTCAAAGAAGAATTCGCGTTAGGCGTGACAGACGTTCTCGCGCGAAGATTGAGAATTCTTTTTGTAAACCTGGATCTTGCAGAAAAGATGGTGAGACCGATTGCGAATATTCTTTCCAAACAACTCAAGTGGAAGGAGAAAACAAAACAAAAAGAAGAAGCAACGGCGATCGAATTGATTGAAAGTCTGAAAAAATCGTATCGATAAAGGGGATCTTAATTCTAAAATGAGCGCCCTCTTTGTCGGAACTACGACAATCTTTCCGTAAAATTTTGAACCCCACCCTGATCTTGGGTGGAGGGGTGGGTGGTGGAAAAAACTAGAACCTTTTCTATATCAGAGAAATCTCATATTTACAATCAAAAATTCTCGCTTATTCTTTGTATGAGCTCCTACAAAATCAACCGTCGATATAATCCTTGAGTTTTTTGGAACGAGACGGATGTCTGAGTCTTCGAAGCGCCTTTGCTTCGATCTGACGAATTCTCTCTCTTGTTACCTTAAATTGATACCCAACCTCTTCGAGAGTTTGCGGGTATCCGTCATCCAGACCAAAACGCATTCGGATCACCTTTTGCTCCCGAGCCGGTAGAGTATGCAACACCTGACGGATTTGCTCCGCGAGAATGCTGGAAGCCGCTGCGTTTACGGGAGTTTCCACTTCCGTATCCGGGATAAAATCTCCAAGTTCCGAATCCTCTTCCGAACCCACGGGAATTTCCAAAGAGATCGGCTCTCTTGCTACGTTTTTGACCATCTTTACTTTCTGAACCGGCCATCCGAGCCTTTCTGCGATTTCTTCGTTGCTTGGATCTCTTCCAAATTCCTGAACAAACAATCTTGTTTCACGAATCACCTTGTTGACCTGTTCGATCATGTGAACCGGAACCCGGATCGTTCTCGCCTGATCCGAAATCGCTCTCGTGATCGCCTGGCGGATCCACCAAGTCGCGTATGTGGAGAATTTATAACCTTTTTTGTATTCGAACTTATCGACCGCTTTGATCAGACCAATGTTTCCTTCTTGGATCAAATCAAAGAAGTGCATCCCGCGATTCGCATAACGTTTCGCGATGGAAACTACGAGTCTCAAGTTTGCCTTTACGAGTTCTTTTTTGGCTTGAGAGATTTCTCTTTCGCCTTTGATGATCTTTTCGCCCCAGTCTTTGATTTCCTGAACCGTAGAACCCGCTTCCTGTTCCATACGGCGGAGCTTTCTCTCGTTGTTCCGAATGTCTTTAATGACTTCACGAACCTCGTCGATATTGACTCCCATCTTGACTTCGATGTCGTCTAACTTCTCGTTCTTTTCGATAAAACGATTAAACGCCTTGATGTCTCTTACGTCTTGTCCGTATTGAGCCTTGATTTTTAAGAAATGACGATCGATTTCCTTGATTCTAAAAACCATGGATTTAATCTTCTGGGAAATTTTCTGAATCTCTTTCTGAGAAACACCCAGTTCGCGGATCGCGTTGTGAATGACTTCCGTGGACGCGTCGATCTTCTCTTTGAATTCTTTGAACTTTTTCGAAGTCTCCGAATACTTTCTGATCTTGGAAACTGCTTCTTGAAGAACCTTTTCCTGTTCTTGGATCACGAGAATATTTTTAAAAAATAATTCCTCTAACTTATGCGCTTCCTCCGCATTCAAAGCATACATTTTGTCCACACGAATCAAGTCGTAGACTTTGATCTTTTTGCTTCGAATTTTTGGAAGAAGTTTGATGTAATTCGCTCGAAGAATGGAAGAGCTGAGAATCGTCTCTTCGATGATCTTCTCACCTTTTTCGATTCTTTTTGCGAGAAAGACTTCGGTTTCACCTGAAATCAAACTTACCTTTCCGATTTCTCTTAAGTAAAGTTTGATCGGATCTTCGGAACCGCTCGCGGATGCGGAAGATTCTTTTTTCTTTCTTGCAGGTTTGGAATCGTCTTTTGGAACCAGAGTGGAAGCCGGTTCCAAAGTGTTTCTGGTGTATTCTTCCACGATTTCGATTCCCATCTCATGTAAAAGGGTGAAAAAATCGTCTATCTTCTCTGAGTTCAGAATTTTGTCGGGAAGGATTTCGTTGATATCATCATACGAGACTTCTCCGTTTGCCTTTCCAAGAGATATAATCTTCTGAACCTCAGGCATGCTTTGCAGATTTTCCATCATTCCATTTCCCTCTATTTATGTGGTAGCTGATTGACTCCGGATATGTTCCAGAATCTTTTCTTTTTCTTTACGGTAAAAGCTGAGTTCCGTAAAGATCTCCGGCGTAAAAAAACGTTCTCTTCTTTGATCCAGTTCCCGGATCCGCTCCTCGATCCGAAACTTTTTCTGCTGTAACAACAGAATTCTAAAAACCTTATTTAACTCGATAGGCTCCACTTTTTCGGAATCCTCTTCCAAAAGATATGGTGCCAGCGCCTGTTTTAAATCCTCCGGAAGTTCGGAGGACAGGATCTGAACGGGAGAAATTTCACCTTCTCCCGTATAGATCGTATATAAATAATCCCAAAGAAACGAACTCGCGGTATCCATAAATTCCATCGAAGAGATTTCCTCGGAATAGGAAAAGAGACCGGTATGTTTTACCAGCATGGAAATGATTTTTCTTTCACAATCCAAAGCGGGACCGGTGAGAGTCTGTGTTTCTTTTAAGTTAGATATAGTATCGGCATTTGAGGGTCCATTCTTTGCACTCGGTCCCCCTTTAAAATCACGAAGAACCGCATCCATACTGATTCCAAGTTTATTCGCTCCGAGTCCAAGAAAAAACTGCTTATCCGTTTCTCGATTCAGATTCTGGATAAAAGAATACAGATTCTCAAGAGCCTTTCTCTTTTTCTCGGGAAGCGCTCTGGAATCCGCATTTTCTAGGAGTTCCTCGACGACGAACTCAGATCCTGGAACACGATTGGAAAGGAGTTCGCTCAATTCCTGGCGATTTAAGGATTTTGCAAGATCAAACGGATCTTTGCCTTCGGGAAGCAATACGATGGAACATTCCATCCCTTCCTTTAGACAGATTTCAGCCGCTCTCAGTGCACCCTTTCTACCGGCCGTATCTCCGTCCAAAACAAAGGCAACCCTTTCCGCGAATTTCTTAAGGGTCCGAATATGATTTTCCGTAATCGCGGTCCCCATGGATGCGATCACGTTTTCATAATCCCTTCTCGCGAGTCCGATCACGTCCAAATATCCTTCCACAAGCATGGCTTCGCCCGTTTTACGGACTCCTTCTCTCGCACGGAAAAGGTTATAAAAGGTTCTACTCTTATCAAAGATCGCGGACGCTTGACTGTTGATATACTTTGCTTCCTTACCGGGGCCTAAAATTCTTCCCGAAAACGCGATCACTCTTCCGGATAAATCCAAAACCGGGAACATGATTCGATCTCGAAAAAAATCATAGGGGCGTCCATTTCCCGCTTCTTTTTCGCGTAACAAGCCAAGCTGAATCGCACCCGCAATCTCATCCTTGGTTCTTAGGAGTTCCTTTGCAAGAGTATCAAAACCATCGGGCGCATAACCCAATCCGAAAAGTCGAATCTCGGAATCTTCGATCTCTCTGGATTTCAAATAGTCCAGAGCATTCTTCCCGACAGGAGTGTGTAACAGGTGTTGATAATATTCCGAAACCTTTTGATTGATCTTGTAGAGAAAATCGGTGATTTCCGCGGCTTTGGAATTTTTTTCCTCCAGCGGAATTCCGGAATATTCGGATAAAATTTCAAGAGTTCTGGAAAAATCCACTCTCTCATAATCCATCACAAATCGGATAAGATCTCCGGAGGCCTTACATCCGAAACAGTAGTAAAATTGTTTTTCAGCGGAAACGTTAAACGAAGGAGACTTTTCTTGATGAAACGGACAAAGTCCTATAAAATTCTTCCCTCTTTTTTTGAGAGGAACAAAACGGGATATATAGGATTCGATGGGGACTTCCCGGTGAATGCGATCGATGAAATCCTTTTTGTTAGACAAAGGTGGACCACTCAGGAAAGCCTGGATTTAACAATGGCCGAAACTTTTGTACCGTCGACACTTTTCCCTTTGAATGCAGCCATAACGCGACCCATAACCTTGCCCATATCCTTTGCGGTAGGCTGTAACTCCGCAAAAATTTGATCGATGATCGCTATGATTTCCTCTTCCGGCATTTCAGGAGGAAGATATGTTTTGAGTACGACTGCTTCACTTTCTTCTTGTGCAAGTAGGTCGTTTCTACCTGCCTTCTGATACATACCGATCGCATCCAGACGTTTGGCATATGCTTTTTTAATCAGAGAAATGACCTGATCGTCTGTAAGTTCTTTTGCTCCGGTTTTGGTGAGCTCATATTGAAGATCGGATTTTAAAAGACGAAGCGTAGAAAGATGAGGTTCCTTCTTTGCTTTCATCGCCTCTTTCAGATCGTCGTTGATTTTTATCTGCAGGGACATATAGATTTTATTTTTGGATTCGGAAAGGAATCTTTTAGATTCCATGCAACAAAGCCCGAATTAGGCTTTGTCTTTTTTAGAGAAAAGACGTTTTTTCTTTTCTGCTTTTCTTTTTGCGGATTCGATCGCTTTTTTCTTTTTAATACTCGGTTTTTCGAAGTATTCTCTGCGTTTGATTTCGCTCATGATTCCCGCATTTGCGCAATCGCGTTTGAAGCGTTTCAGAGCAGATTCAATCGACTCTCCGTCTTTTACTATAATTCCTACCATTCGATTCTTAGGTTCCTTCGTTTTTATAGATGCCTTGAAAACGAAACATTCAAAGGCAAAATTGCATGCAAAAATGACTACCGACTTCCCTAAAGAAATGGGTAGACAGAATTACAATACCAGAAATAAGGGGTATTATGTCAAGGGTTTTCCGACAAAATTTCAAAAAGAAACAGATTTCTCCGAAATTTCTTTAGGCTGCAAAAAATTCGGCTCTTTGAATTTCTGAAATTTCGATCTGAGCTACGATCCCGGTCTTTCCGTTTTTAATCACCACGTCTCCGTTCAATTTTCTGTTCTTATCCAGCTCGATCACGGTTCCGTCTTTGAGGTGAAGAATGATATCGATTCCTCTGTAATCAATGTATCTTTCGAGGGTTTTCTTGAACTTTTCTGCTTGATCCATAATTTCCTCCGAGACTTACGTCTCGTAAAAAGTTACGGTACAAACGTCTATTCTCTGAAGAACTTTTTAAAAAAGGGGAATTTTGTACATCGGTTCCGAAAAATTTCGCTTAACGGTTGTCATGTACTTTTTGTGGAAATTAAAAGCTCTTTCCAGATCGGTTCAAGGGAATCGATCGGAGAACCGAGTTCCAAAAACTGAATTTCATAATCGACGATGAGATGATTTACTTGAAACACTACTTCGTCAAATCTCGCTTGAACCACTTCCGTTTTGCAATCGGGAGAAAGAGTCAGAATGGATCTTGGATCGAGCACATACAGTTTGTCATAAGGACGAAGATGGGCTTGGATGATGGACTTGAGTTCTCGAATGATTTCTCCGGATCGTTGCTCGCCTAAAAGTTTAAAATAAGAATACAAATCTTGAAATCGAAAATGAGTGACCACCATTTCGTTACTAAGGGAATTTCGAATGTCTTTGATGATCTGTTCCGAAAATTCTTCAAAAAGATCATCTGAAATTTTGTATTTATGTGCAAAAGGTTTGACTGTGGATTCCACGATGTTCCCTCTTTTCTCAATATCGGTTTTAATTTCGGAGAATTTGTAAGATTCTTTTTGAAAATCCGATTTTTCAACTTTTCGGAATTCCCTTTTCACGGGAAATCTTTTCGCTTGAATTCGCAGACACTCGTAAAACTCTGTTGGAATCATTTTCCTAGAGGAATTTATGTCTGTCCATCCTACACAAACATTGAGTCTTTCCCAGTATTTAATCGAAGAACAGCTCAAGTTGCCCCAAGCAACCGGGGATTTTACGGCTCTGATGAGTCATTTGGTCTACGCCGCAAAAATCGTTTCCAGAGAAGTCCGTAAAGCGGGGCTTTTAGAGGACATTCTCGGTTCCAATGAGACTGTAAACGTTCAAGGGGAGACTCAAATGAAACTGGATGAATACGCAGACAAGGTATTCAATCACACTTTGACTCGCTGCGGTCATCTTTGTATTTTAGGAAGCGAAGAACACGAAGAAACGGTCCCGGTTCCCAGCGGTTATAAGATCGGTAAATATACGATCGCAATCGATCCGTTAGACGGTTCTTCCAATATTGACGCAAACGTTTCCATCGGAACGATTTTTTCCGTTCACTTGAGAAAAAGTCCCGGCGGGACTCCAGGCACTTTGGGGGATCTGTTACAGCAGGGATCTAAACAAAGAGCTGCCGGTTATGTTTTATACGGATCTTCCACGATGCTGGTTCTTTGTACCGGCAAAGGAGTTTCCGGATTCACGTTAGATCCCTCTTGCGGAGAATTTATCCTTTCTCATCCTGATATGCAGATGCCCGAAACGGGCGGAATCTATTCCATCAACGAAGGAAATTATAACTATTGGTCCGATGAAGTGAAAAATTATATTCGAGACATCAAATCGATTGAAGGTGGAAAAAAACCGCAATCCGGTCGATACATCGGCTCTCTCGTCGCCGACTTTCATAGAAATCTTTTGAAGGGCGGAATTTTTCTCTATCCGAACGATACAAAATCCACAAAATACCCGAATGGAAAACTGAGACTTCTCTATGAAGCGGCTCCGATGGCGTTTATCGCGGAACAAGCGGGTGGGATGGCCGTGACTGTTTATGGAGAACGAATTTTGGATCTAACCCCTGAAGAATTACACCAACGTACAACTCTGGTTGTGGGAAGTAAAAAAGAAGTGGAGCATTTTTTAAAATTCGCTCCCAAAAAACCGTAATCGAGCAAGTGGAATTCGGATCTGCGTTTCTTTGGAAGAATCGTAGATCTGAATATTCTAAATATGTTCGTTTAAAAAACGTTCCATTCTAAAATTCTCAAAAATCGGATCGAATCTTAAATTTGCCGATGAGCTGATTCGATTATTCGGCTTGTCCTAGAACCGTTTCTGCAATTTTGGCAAGGTCGTCCGCGGCTCGCGCAATTTCCTTGAGTTTAATTCGGATCAGAAAAGTCCTTTTTAACTTATCATTGATCCGGCTCAACGAATCCATTTTTTGTAATAAAAATTTGCAATCTGTTGATAAACGGTAAATTCAAGGATACTAAACAAAAACCAGAGCAAAATCGTTTTTGCAGGAATCGGATAGAGAATCCACTGGTTTAGGTCCACGAGTACGCCGGCCAAACTCGAAAAAAACAAAATATGTGCAAAATCCTCTCGAACCGTATCCTTTTTTTTCCATTTCAAAAAACTACACGAAAATAAGAATGCGATCAAAGCCGTCATTAAAAGTGCCAAGGAGAAGAATTCGTTTTGGTTGACTCGCCTTAAGTAGGCGACGGACTCATTGAATTCTTTTAGAATCACCATGTGAACCAATCCATTCCATAAAATCGCGAACAAAAATATACTAAACGAGGTAAAGAGATAAAACTTTTTCATAATTTATTTTCCTAATATAAAAATCATAAATGGACTTTGATCCGGGATAAATTTCGAACGATCGTATCCGCCGTAAAGTTCCAAAATCGTAAATCCGATCCGATCTAAAAAAGTATCGATTTCCTCTTTGAAAATAGGACGAAAACGAATCGGCATGTATCTTTTTTCCAACAATACGTTCTTTGGATTGTAAAATTCGTAAAACTGCATTCCGGTCGCGATACCTTGTTTTTTTTTATATTCGTTATAATAAGAAACGACCAGTTTGCGCGAATTCGATAAAGTAAACTCTCCCATAACTCGAATCAATCCGTCCGCATCCTTTAGACGTATTTTCGGATTTTGCAATGTGAGTATGAATTTACCCTTGTCAGCCAATAAGTTATATATTGAAATCAAGACATCTTCCTGATCCTTAGGATCTAGGATCTCGGATAATGAATGAAATGGTAATAGAATACATTCGAACTTTGTATCGAGTTTGAGAAAACGAACATCTGCTTCTAAAATTTCAATCGCGTTTTGATAGGAGTTTGTTTTTCGTTTTAATTCCGTTAACATTCCGGAAGAGTAATCCACGCAAAACATTCTCCTTTTCTTTTCCAACAGCGGAATCGTAACCCTTCCCGTTCCCGCCATCAATTCCAAGATCGGAGAATTTATCGTCTCGGTTTCTTCTAAAAAGAAATCGATATCCAATTTGGAACTTACATAAACATCGTAAATGTCAGAGACAAGATCAAAATTGATTGATTTTTCACTCATTAAACGTTCCGGAATTATGCCTTTGATTTGAAACCGGCAAAATTCAATATTCTCTAAACGTGATCGGGGGGAAATTTTTTCAAGCAAGAATCGGAATGAAATTTGAAAATCAAGTTTTCAATTTCGGATCTTTTTAAAAGAAATATTAAAAATTGATCTTAGAAAATCAAAAGCATATGTTAGAAAGCAAAAATACGTTTTGAACGACTTCTAAGAAGCGATCGGAACGTTTAAAAAGAAACAGGTGGATTCTCCAGGAACGCTTTCAAAATATAAACTTCCACCGTGCTCATACGCAATTCCAAGACTCACGGATAAACCGAGCCCTGTCCCACGATCCGCCGTTTTGGTTGTAAAAAAAGTTTTAAAGACTGATTCTTGAATTTCTAAGGGAATTCCCATTCCAAAGTCCTCAACTTTAAATTGGGCATAAATCGTTTCTTCGATTGCTTTTAGCGAAACGCCGATATTCATACACTTTTTTTCGTCATAATCAGGAAATTTCTGATTCAGACTATCCACGGAATTATTTACGAGGTTCAGTAAAATTTGCAAAATCTGTCCTTCTCTGCAAAGGATAGAATGCCCCTTATCGACATTCTCCCATTGCACTTCTACCTTGTTCATTTTGAAAATTTGCTGTGTGATCGATTGTAGTTTTATCATAATATCGCACGCTTCCGCAGGTTTGAAATTTCCTTTCTCCTCTCTTGAAAATCTCAATAAATCCTTCATGATTGTAGCGATACGTTCACTTTCATCTCTGATTTTTAACGCGAGTTTTTTTGTCTTTTCGGCGTCGATATCCCCCTTAGCGATCAAAGCTGCGTACTCGCTGATTGCAAATAACGGGTTATTGATTTCGTGAGCCATAGTTCCCGCCATGACGCCCATCGCCTCTAATTTCTGGCTTTGTCTTAATTGTATTTCCAACTCGTATCTTTCTTTTTCCGCTTTTTTTCTCAATTCGTGATCTTGAGATTCGTTGAGGGCTCTTTGCACCGCGGGAAGAAGTTTTTCGATTCGATCTTTGAGAACGTAATCGGTCGCTCCCATGGTCAGCGTTTTAATCGCCGCTTCCTCTCCGTAGGTTCCGGACACAAAGATAAACGGAGTCTCGGGGCAAAGTTGTTTAGCGGCGGTCAACGCAGAAAATCCGTCGTATTTTGGAAGGCTAAAATCGGATAAGATGAGATCCGGTTTTTCCTTTACTATGGTCTCGGAAAATCCTTCCGAATCGCAAACATGAAACGGATCGTATTCTATCTTTGCCTTTCGGAGTTGTCTTTGGATGAGCTCCAAATCTACGAGAGAATCTTCTAAAAACAGAAACTTCAACTTTGCCATATTATATCACCATACATTAAAGATTTGTGGATCGCATCTGCAGGAAACGTTCATGATCAAAAACAAAATCAACTCGCCTCGTTATTTACAAATTTCGGAAGTGTAAAGGAAAATGTGGAACCAAGATTCACCTCACCTTCCGCGAAAACTTGCCCGCCATGACGCTGAACGATACGATCTACAATTGCCAAGCCGACTCCAGTTCCTTCAAATTCTTCCTGCAAATGAAGTCTTTGAAATACTTTGAATAATTTATTCGCATATTTTTTATCGAATCCCACACCGTTATCTTTTACGGTATAAGTATAAAATTCCCCCTCGTCTTTGCTCGTAATTTTTACACAAGGCTGATCTCGGGTGGAAGAATATTTAATCGCATTTGAAATTAGATTTACCCAGACCTGTTTTATAGCGGCCCTATCGCAAATAGTGTTTGGTAATTTTCCGATTTCTATAGAATAACTGATCTTCGGGTAATTGATCAAAACCGCATCCACGACTTCTTTTACCATATTTTCCATATCGACGGTTCGAGCTTTCATCTCAAACTTCGTAACTCGATGAAAACTGAGGAGATCTTGGATGAGATTGCTCATCAGTGTTGTATTTTTATCTATAGTCTGTAGCAATCGAAAAGCTTCCGGATCCAGAGCGGGGCCGAAGTCTTCCATAAGAATATTTACAAAACCTTGGATCCAACGAATCGGCGCTCTAAGATCATGCGAAACGGAGTAACTAAAAGATTCCATATCCTTATTTGTGGATTCTAATCTCTCTATCGTTTTTTGCAGCGTAATCAGGTTGTTTACTCTGACGATTAGTTCTTCCGGGGTAAACGGTTTGATCAAATAGTCTTGAGCGCCTTCTTGTAGTAGTTTGATCCTAAAGTTCTGATCCGACTTTGCACTCAGAAAAATGATGGACGTATTTGCGAATTCGGGAAGCTGTCGAATTTCACGGACCATTTGATCGCCGCTCATATTCGGCATCATAACATCGGTAATGATAAGATTCGGTTTTTCACGAATCGTTTTTTCCAAACCCTGTTTACCGTCATTTGCTATGATTAAATGAAATTCGGAACTCAGAGTATCGAAAATATATCTCCGCATTTCTGGGTTATCTTCGACGATCAGAATCTTAGGTTTGCCCGAGAAAGAATTGGATTTTCCAGGATCCTTCAGCTCTATCTCTTTGAATTCGTTGATTGTACTGACTAAAGCGAATTGATTCTCCTCGTTAGAAGCCCAATTTGATTCCGCGACCTGCTCCGGAGCACCAAGAGGTAACTGAACTTTAAACAAAGCACCGCCTAACGGAGAATCATACACTTGAATCGATCCGAGATGAAGGGTTACAAAATCCTTGGCTATAGATAAACCCAAACCAGTTCCTCCAAAGGAACGCGAATCCCCTTCTTCTCCTTGTCTAAATTTTTCAAAGATCAACTCTCGCTGGGAAACGGGAACCCCCGAACCGCTGTCTCCGATCGAAATCCAAACGGATGTTCCACTCAAATTCAAAGAACATTGAATTTTACCCGAATCCGGTGTGAATTTAAAAGCGTTCGAGATGAGATTGAGAACCACCCGTTCTATTTTAGGCGCGTCAACTTGAGCCGGGCAACTTTCTGGCATATTTAGTTCAAATTCGATATTTCTTTCCTTGGCTACCGAATCGAAATGAGCGGCGATATTTTGAACCAAACGGGAAAGATTTACGGACGAATAGTTCAAAGTCATCTTGCCAGCTTCCAACTTCGAAACATCGAGCAAATCGTTTACATGTTTTAGCAGTGTGTATGAATTTCTTTCGATCGTTTCCAATAAATAACGTTGCGAAACATCCATCGAATTCTGTTTTAAAAGAGTTCTTGTGGGTCCGATGATCAAAGTGAGAGGTGTGCGTAACTCGTGGCTGACATTTGCAAAAAATTGAGACTTCAACTGATCCATATCAAACAATCTTTTGTAAACTTGTCTGATCTCTTCTTCCCTTTGAGTCAATTCGTCGTTTAGCCGAATGAGTTTTTTATTAGAAGTCTGTATTTCTTGAGCCCTCTGATAGATTTCTGTTTCCATGGAAGCGGTCAAATTACGCAAATCGTTGGTAAGTTTATCCTGTTCATTGCCCATATTTTTCAAACGCATGAACTCGGTAACTTCCTCCACACGATTGATGATATAGCAAACCTCTCCCTTTTTATCAAGAACCGGAATGTTGACCACACTCCAATATCGAACCTCGAATCCACCTCCTTGCGATTCAGGAAGTTGAACGTCGTATTTTTGCACCGCCATCGTATTCGGCGCGCGATCTTTTAAAACGAGCTCAAGCGAATCCCGCAGGTTACTTACGCCCGTTGCATCCGGATCCGAAGGATTGTCCGGAAAAACCTCGAAAACCCCTCTCCCCATAATTTCTTCCCGTTTGGTTTTGGTTGTGTTTAAATACGCCTCACTGGCTGCTGCGATATGGAGATTTGGAAGAAGGATAAGATATAATCCGGGCAGGGACTCGAATATGAGTCTATAATCGCTAGATTCCAAGTTGAATCGATCCATGGCAAGTTGACAATATAGTAAATAAGTTATTTCTAAACTATTAGATTAATTTAAAACAGAAAAGAGAAATATACCAAATATAGGTTCGAATATCAATTATTTTTTGCTATATTTTTCAAATTCATTCCAATTGATTGAATTTTAATTTTATAAATTTCGCACAATGCTGAACTTTATTTTCAAAATCTGTTTTAATTCGAATATTTTTATAGTATACGCAACTTGATTGAGGCGAAAAAAATTTCTTGAAGGATTTTAAAAAGCAAAATGTTATCATTGTCAATTTGCCGGCAAAGAAAGAAAAAAAGTTGCCCCTTGATCCACTGCACCTTCCGCCCAAACGCTACCTCCGTGACGCGAAATTACTCTCTGAACAATCGCCAAACCAATCCCAATCCCCTCAAACTGGTTTCCGTCATGAAGACGTTGAAAGACCCCGAAAAGTTTATGATGGTATTCCATATTAAAACCGACCCCGTTGTCTTGAACAGAGTAAACGATTAAATTATCTTGAATGTGACTTCCGATTTTAATGATTGGCTTTTCTTTTTTAGAGGAATATTTGATCGCGTTTGAAATGATATTTACGAAAACCTGTTTTAACAAAACCAGATCTCCCATCACAGGATGAAGATCTTGAATTTCCAAATGTATTTTTTTCAACAAGGTATTATTCGGAAATTCCTCAATCACCTTTTTAATCAACAGATTCATATCGATTGTATTTTTGCTAATATCTTTTTTTCCCAATCGAGAAAGCGTCAAAAGACTATCGATCAGATCGTTCATTCTTTCCGCATTACTGGAAATCACATGCAAGATTCGATTTCCTTCCTCGTCGAATTTTTGTCCGTAGTCTTCCTTTAGGATTTTAGAATATCCGTCAATGGCGCGTAATGGAGATTTGAGATCGTGAGAAACGGAGTAACAAAAAGAATCGAGCTCTGAATTGATATATTCTAGTTCCAAATTTTTATTTTGAAGGTCTTTGTTTAAGTTAAAAAGTGCAATTTCCTGAATATGTTTATCGATAAAAAATTTAACCTTATTGATCAAGATCTCAGATTGAAACGGCTTCGTGATAAAACTAAACGCTCCTTTTTCGTAACCCTTAAAAACGTTTAGGTTGTCCGTATATACCGCAGATATAAATATAAAAGGAAGACGAGAAGTTTTCTCCTCCTCTCTGAGAATTCCGGCTAATTCATAACCGTCCATCTCAGGCATTTGAATATCCAGTAAGGCCAGAGCGAAATCATTGTGCAGGGTAGCCTTTAATGCTTCGTTACCGCTTAAAGCCTTTATAAGATCAATATCCAGATCCTTTAATACGACTTCTAAGGCGATAAGATTCTCTGGCTTATCATCCACGATTAGTATTTTCGGTTTTAGATCCATTTTTTTGTTTTTATGCACCCAGCCAAACCCGCATCAAGGAAAGCAATCGTTCGACATCGACCGGTTTGGCTATATAATCGTTGGCTCCCGCATCGATACATTTTTGTTTGTCGTCTTTCATTGCCTTTGCTGTGAGCGCGATGACTGGAAGATTTTTATATTTTATATTCGCACGGATTTTTCTCATCGCTTCATAGCCGTCCATTTCCGGCATCATAATGTCCATCAAAACGATATCTACGTCGCCCATATCTTCCAATACGTCCAGAGCGCGCTTTCCGTTTTCGGCTTTTACTACGTTCATTCCTCTATCTTTTAATATTTTAGATAATGCGAATACGTTTCTCATGTCATCATCAACTAAAAGTATTTTTTTTAGTTGAAAAATCGACTCTTTATCATATAATTTATGAATGATTCCTTGTTTTGATTCTGGTAAGTCCTTGATTGTTCTATGGAGAAAAAGGGCTGTTTCATCCAGAAGTCGCTCCTCCGATTTGACTCCTTTAATGATAATACTCTCTGCATACTTTTGAAGTTCATTGTTTTCCTCCCATGTCAGTTCCCGTCCGGTATAAATAATAATCGGAGGAGTTTGTTGATCTTCTATCTTTTCAAGTTCGTAGATCAAATCGAATCCGCTCATATCCGGAAGTCCGATATCCAAAACGATACAATCTATGTAACTTTCCTTACAAACGCTCAATGCTTCTTGCCCGCTTCCTGCCTCTAAACACTTTACATCTCCATTTCCGATCAGCTTTCTAATCGCAATTCTTGCGTTCGGATCATCTTCGATGATTAAAAGGTTCTTCATTTTTCGATCGATGAAATTTTCGATTCTGCCAAACGCATGATTCAACTGTTCTTTGTTGACCGGTTTTCTGAGATAGGAAACGGCACCTTCTTTGATCGGCTGTAATGAATGCTCTTCCGCAGAAATGATATGTACGGGAATATGTCTGACGGAAGGATCCGCTTTTAATTCGTTTAGTACGTTATGACCGTTTGTTCCAGGTAACCCAAAGTCTAAAATGATCGCGTTTGGTTTATATTTCCTAGCCAAAACCAACCCGTCTTCCCCCGTGGAAGCAGATAGACATTTAAAGCCTTTTTCATTTGCTTGTTTGATCAATATCGAAGCAAACTTTAGATCGTCTTCGATGATCAAGACCGTTTTGTCTCCGTTTTCAATCTGGGTTCGATCGTCTTTCGCAGCCGGAAAATCTAAGAATTGATTTGGATTTTCTAGTATGTGAAGAACGGATTCTTGACTTCTGACTTTGTTAAAATTCTTCTGAGGTTCCTCTTCCAAGACCAGAGGGATGATAAGGGAAAAGGACGACCCTTCGTTAATTTTACTTTCAAGAAGGATTTCTCCTCCTAATAACTTAGCCAATTCTTTTGAGATAGACAATCCCAAACCGGTCCCTCCGTATTTTCTCGATGTGCTTCCGTCGGCCTGCTGAAAGGCTTCAAATATCGAACTTTGATTTTCCTCAAGAATTCCAATTCCGGTATCGACTACGGAAAAGATCGAAGGTGTCAGCTACATTGTGTAAATGACTTGTGACTAACCAAAAAGTAACAAGGATAAAGCAATATGAGCAAACCAAAGAATCGAGCTGAAGAACTTCTCGATGAGTTAATCAAAGGTAAGACCCCGGAAGAGCTGATCGGAAACGAAGGACTCTTAAAACAACTCACCAAATCGCTTGTTGAACGAGCGATGGAAGGAGAGATGACACATCACCTTGGATATGAGAAGAACGCCTCGACTGGCAATAACTCAGGCAATTCTCGAAATGGAAAAAGTAGCAAAAAGCTCAAAGGAGACTTTGGCTCTATCGATTTGGAAGTTCCTCGAGATAGGAACGGAAGTTTCGAACCTCAGATCATTCAGAAAGGACAGACACGCTTTACGGGATTCGATGAAAAGATCATCTCGATGTATTCTCGTGGAATGACAACTCGAGAAATTTCCGAACATCTCAAAGAAATCTACCAAGTCGAAGTCTCAGCGGATCTAATTTCTCAAGTAACGGATTCCGTAATGGAAACGGTGATCGAGTGGCAGAACCGCCCCTTGGACAAAGTGTATCCGATTCTCATTATGGATGCGCTGATCGTGAAGGTAAGAGATGGCAATCACGTCGTGAACAAAGCCTTTTATTTGGCTTTAGGAATCAATCTACAGGGCACAAAGGAGATTCTTGGGATCTGGGTAGAAAGAACCGAAGGAGCAAAGTTCTGGCTTCAGATTTTAACCGATTTAAAGAATCGAGGAGTCGAAGATATTTTAATCGCTTGTGTCGACGGACTAAAAGGATTTCCGGATACGATCATATCAGTCTTTCCTAATGCACAAGTTCAGCTTTGTATCGTTCATATGGTGAGGAATTCTTTGAAATGGGTTTCTTACAAACAGAAGAAAGAGTTGGTAATCGACCTAAAGGCCATCTACAAATCTCCATCGGAAGAGATCGCAAAGAAAAGCCTTGATGATTTTTCTGCCAAGTGGGACAGTCAGTATCCGATGATCAGCAAGTCCTGGAGAAGTAATTGGGAATCGGTGATTCCTTTTTTGGCTTACCCACCTAATATTCGTAAGGCGATATACACTACAAACGCTATCGAATCTATGAATATGGGTCTAAGAAAAATAATCAAGAATCGGGGATCCTTTCCTACCGATGAGGCGGCAGTCAAGCTTCTCTATTTAGCGTTGAATAATATGTCTAAAAAATGGACCATGCCGATTCAAGATTGGGGAAAAGCAATGAATCAGTTTTCAATTATTTTCGGAGATCGATTGAAATTAGATTCGTTTTAAAGAAAGTTATTTACACAGTATTCATGACACTACCAAAAGATCGCATTGTCTTTTCCATACAATCGAATATTCAATTCGACTTTACCCTGTTGAGTAAATTTAATAGCGTTTGACAAAAGATTCTTTAAGATCTGATTTAAACGTTGGTAATCGGTCCGTATATACTCAGACATATCGCTGTCAATCGTAGCTTTGAGTTGAAGATTTTTCTGTTGTGCCTGATGTCCGAAATCACGCATGAGATCTTCCGCAAATTCTTTTAAAGAAACCCGTTCGATATTGATCCTCATCTTTCCGGATTCTATTTTTGATAGGTCAAGCACGTCATTGATCAAAATTAGAAGGTCTTGTCCGCTTTTGTAGATGATATTCGCGCTTTCAATCTGATCCGTATTCAGGTTCTTTTTTTTATTATCCGATAGATCCTTGGATAAAATTAACAAACTGTTTAACGGAGTTCTCAATTCGTGAGACATGTTTGCTAAAAATTCGGATTTGTATTTGCTACTGATTTCGAGCTGCTTTGTTTTTTGCTCTATATCATACCTTGCCAATTCCACTTCCTTATTCTTTGTCTCTAAAGATCTTGCTTGTTCTTCCAGCTCTTCGTTTGTCATCCGAAGCTCTTCTTGCTGCTGTTTTAAATACTGTGTTTGTTCCTCCAATTCCTCGTTCATCTGTCTTAGTTCTTCCTGCTGAGATTGCAGTTCTTCGCTCTGGACCTGTGTTTCTTCCAGAAGTTCTTGTATCTTCTTTCTAGAGAGCGCAGAATTTACACAAATCGCGATACTTTCCGTGGAAGAATTTAAAAATTGTATCTCGGTTTGAGTAAACGGCATTAATTTACCAATTTCAAATACACCGAGTGTTTCGCCTTCCAGTGAAAAAGGAACGATCAACAGATGTTTCGGTTTTGAGTCCAAAACGGAAGAGATGACTCGAATATCTTGCTCGGGAATATCGTTGATAGAGATGAGTTTTTGATCATAAGCTGCTTGACCGATCAGACCTTCGTTAAACGCAAATCTATCAATTCCATGGTTTGTCGAAGAAAAAGCGTATTTACCACTCAATCTAAGAGAACGATCCAGATCGTTATACAGATACATTGCTCCTATACTTGCGCCTAAATAAGTACATAAGAATGTGATGATATTGTCAGATAATTCGGTGTATTTTTGTTCTCCTCGGAGTTTTTCGTTGAGTCTATTTTGTCCCGTAACAAGCCAATTGTATTTTTCATTTTCTTCGGTCGATATCCTAAGAGAATTTGTCATCCGTTTCAAAGCGGTTCCTAAAATATCCTTTTCCGATCTTGGAATCAGATCGATCTGATAATTTCCCTCGGCGACGCCGTTTGCGCTTTCGGTCACTTCACGAAAACTTTCGTTGATGCTGATCAAAGAATTAAATATAGGCTTGAGTTCATCGTCAGTTTTGTCTTCTAATCTTTTTCCGGTAAATTCTCTGCTGGCGATTTTTTCGGCTTCGATCGCAATAAAGGAAATTCGCCGAGCGATGCCATAGGAGATCCAATAAAAAATAATTAAGGACGCGACTAAACTCGAAATCATCAATGCGATTAATAAGGATAACGCTAAATTATAATCTCTGTCATTTTTGAGCTTATCCGCTTCCATTTTTGCTTCATTTTTTGCGCTTAGTTGAACGAAACGTTTGAAATTGGCGTCTCGCATTTTCAGTCCTTTTTCTATGGATATTTTGAACGCTTTTTCCGTTTGCCCGTTTAAAGCAAATCCGACGAGTTGATCCAGATCTTTTCTAAAGTCACCCCAAGCGGATTTGATTTCATTCAAAATGACCCGTTCCTCCTCCTCCAATAAGGGCGCCAGATCTGCTATTTTTTTATCGGCGGCATCGGTTGCAGCGTATATTCTTTCTTTATAATAAACTCTTTTGGAATTGTTTTTTTCCAGAATGATGTTTTTCTCGTGACGAGTCGACTCCAGAATGAAAACAAAAATTTCGTTGGATAAGCTTACTCTTTTAGAGGAAACATTTACGAGGTTCAGCAAACGTTTGTTGGATTCCGCGAGCTTATCAATTGCAAATAAGGATGCGATAACAAGTGTCAACAGTATAGCGGAAAATCCGAGTAACAGTTTAGTTTTAATTTTTAGTTCCATAAATTCCAACTCAATTGTCCTTATCGAATTTATTTAGAAGCTCTGCGATTTTTTCCAACGTAAGAATGTAATCGGCGGGCATCAATGAAAGTGCCGCCTCGGGCATATACGGCGATTCCGCCGAATTCGGATCTTGAACGATCGTAGTTCCTCCCAACTCCTTAATCCTTTTTAGTCCGATCGCACCATCCGAATTGGCGCCGGTGAAAATAATTCCGACCATTTTATCTCGATACACATCGGCGGCGGATTCAAAAAGAACATCGATGGAAGGTCTGGCAAAATTGACTCTTGAATCGATCGTCAAAGAAAAGGTTCTATTCGTTTCTATCAACAAATGATAATTAGGTGGCGCCACATAGATATTTCCTTTTTCGATTGTTTCTTTTTCATCGGCTTCTTTTACGTTGAGACCGGCGATAATATCGAGTGATCGAATCCATTGTCCGTCAGAACGAGGTGAAACATGCTGTACCAAAACGATAGGAATGGAAAAATTTTCCGATAGAGACGTTAAAACCGATCTAATTGCATTCAATCCTCCGGAAGACGCTCCCATTACGATTACCTCATATTTCATGAATTCTAACAAATTTGCTCAATACTTCTTTTTAAATATCTTTTGTTTCTTGTCCAACTCATCATATTTATATTTTAAATCCGTAAAATACAATCCTTCCTTGGATCCAAGACAAAGAACTCCGCCGTTTATCAAACTTTCATAAAAAAGCAGATGTATGTTTTCCTGAAGATTTTTTTTAAAATAGATCAATACATTTCGACAAAAGATCACATGAACCTCCGCAAAAACGCTATCCGTAACCATATTGTGATTTGCCCAGACTATATTCTTTTTTAAGGATTGATCCATGATAAACATGTTATAGTTCGAAGTGTAATAATCGGAAAACGATTCCAATCCACCCGACATTTGATAGTTGTTCGTATAATCCTTGATCAAATCGTTTTGAAACACACCCGCCTTTGCCTTATCTAAAATTTTTTGATTGAAATCGGTTGCATAAATCATGGAACGCTCATAAAGGCCTTCTTCTCTCAGAAGAATCGCCATCGAATACGCCTCCTCTCCCGAGGAACACCCCGCGTGCCAGATTTTTATAAAAGGATACGTTTTTAAAATTGGTATCACATTCTGCCGTAGCGATTTATAAAATTCGGGATCACGGAACATTTCGGTAACGGTAATCGACAAATCATGTAACAAAGTATATGCGAATTGCTCGTTGTGTAAAACTTGGAACTGCATTTCGGATACCGTTTTCAACCCGGAAATCGCCAGTCGACTTGATAATCTCCGTTTGATATGCGCTTCCGAGTATTGTCGAAAATCGTATCCGCATTTTTGATAGATCGCCTCCAACAACAGAGCAATTTCAATTTCTGAAATACTTATAGATGTCATATATGATTACATAAGAATATTTTACTATTGATCTAAAATATTTATTTTAGAGTGCTGTGGATTATAGTTGAGTCGATTTCAATTTCAACTCATTATTTCTTAAATACGCAATAATTGCATTCAATTCGGAATTAACGTGTTACAATTCTCTTTATATTTAGAGATTGAAATTTCCCGATTCGAATTTAGGACTTCAAAACGTTTGAAAAAAGATTTTAGAAAAATCAAAAAACTCGAGTTTTAGTCGAAATCGTCAAACAAACGTTTATGTATACTACATCTCTATAAATTAAAATATGCTTATGAATCAGTTTGATTTTTTAAAAAACAGAGAAATCTGCTTTAGGATGCGATTGAAGACTTCGATGTAGAATGATTCAAAACGAAATTGTTATAAAATCGGAAGCGAATTTTTAGCTCATTCTAAGAGAAATCGTTAAGACTC
Organism: Leptospira sp. WS92.C1; assembly: GCF_040833975.1. Lineage (NCBI taxonomy): Bacteria > Pseudomonadati > Spirochaetota > Leptospiria > Leptospirales > Leptospiraceae > Leptospira > Leptospira gorisiae. Next base: position 2,046,940 of record NZ_CP162130.1, on the reverse strand, counting down.
AATCTGAAATTGGGAATGAGAAAGAATCGCTTTCTCCCAGACAAGATTTTCCTTCCGATCCGACCCTTTCCGAAAACGAGCATGGCTTCTTTCTCTTTTTTCAAGCCAAGACGAACCTAAAAGTCCCGATAATTCCAAATTCTCTTTTGGCTTGCTCGAATACGCGACCGTCGTCTCGCTTTTGGGGCCGGTACCTTTTCCCGCTCCCACCCAAAATCCGGCAAAAAGCAAAGAGGAACGAACCGCTGTGGATGCGGAATACGTAATCAGAGTCGTATTCTTTTTGTTAGTTTGGCAGTATTCGAAAAGAAGTTTAAAAAATCCCGGTTCCCATAGCTTGGAATCTGTCTTGAAAGAAAAAGGATCGTAGAAAATCAGATCGGGTCCTTTCTGATTCGCAAACGTGAATTCAAAATCGCCGAGTACTAAATCCCATTTGAGATTGCCTGATGAAGAAATCCATTTCCCGCGATTCAATAAACCTCTCGGCGCTTGATGAAAAAGATGAGGAAAACATCCTATGTTTTTCATCACAAGACGGAACGGATCCAGATCACATTCAAAACTGATAATATTCATTGAAATAGGAGATTCGATTTTCTCATAACAATGAATCGCGGACATCGAATTGGTCGCCGCCCCCAAACCCACATCCCAAATCACAAACGGTTCCGCAAGTGGATCCGATCCGTTCATATTTGTGTCGCGAGAAAGTTTTTTCGCGAGATTGGATTGAAGGATATAAAGAGATTTTGCCTCTTCCACAGGATTGTTAACGGAATGCATGGTCTCGCCGGAACTTTTCTGGCGAACGCTCCAGAACCCCCCGTCCTTGTTTTCCAGAATTTCATAATCCCCTAAATTTCTTTTTCTCTGTGCCCTTGGTGTTCTGATTTTATGACTTGCCGGATTTACATTATCGCTCCAAGTCAACTCTTCCTTTTTTCGGGAATAGTAGGACGAAAACGTATCTGAAAGAATCGAGGATCGCATCTCCGCCATCAAACGATGATAAAAATTCAAATTGTGCATCGCGATCAAATGCCAACCGAGAATCTCATTTGTTTTGATTAGGTGATGAAGATAAGAACGAGAATAACTTTTACAACAAGGACAGGGACAGTTTTCATCCAAGACCGTGTCCGCAAATTTATAAATTCCTCTGTGAAGCTGCAACTTGCCCAAGCTTGTGTAGGCAACGCCGTGTTGCGCGAGTTCGGTGGGAATCGTACAGTCGAACATATCCACACCTCGATGAACCGCTTCGAGCAAATCCAGAGGAGTTCCTACACCCATGAGATATCGAGGCAGATTCTTTGGCAAAAAGGAAGCGGAGATTTCGCAGAAATCATTTCGTTCCTCTTTGGTTTCCCCCACCGCTAAACCGCCTATCGCAAATCCGTCAAAGGGCATCTGCGTCAGGGTATCCGCGCTTTGTTTTCTAAGATCTTGAAAACAAGCGCCTTGAACAATTCCGAATAAAGATTGAGTAGAATCTCCTCTTGCCTCCAGACTTCGTTTCGCCCAACGATGGGTAATCTCCATCGCATTCTTTGCTTGTGTATAATCGGCCGTGGAAGGAATACACTGATCGAGCACCATCATGATGTCCGATTGAATCGCCTTCTGCATTTCGATACTGACTTCGGGCGAGAGAAGAATGTTCGCTCCATCCACATAACTTCGAAACAGAGCGCCGTCTTCCGTCATTTTCCGTGAATTGGGAAGGCTAAAAATTTGAAACCCTCCCGAATCCGTAAGAACCGGCGCGTCCCAGTTCATAAATTTATGAATCCCACCGATTTTTCGAAACACATCGGCTCCCGGTCTCAAAAGAAGGTGGTATGTATTTGCTAAAAGTACACGGGAACCCATCGCCTTGAGGGATTCTACGGTCTGGGATCGGACGGTTGCCTGCGTGCCGACAGGCATAAAAATCGGAGTCTGAACTTCTCCGTGCAGAGTCGTAAAACGAGCCGCCCTCGCTCTCGAATTTGACGCCTCCGCTTCGAGGATAAAGTTTAATCTAGACATTCGGTTTCAAAAATCCTTTTTGCATCCGTTTTGCTTTCGCAGATGATCAAGGTTTTAGCGAACTTATCTCCGTTTGATCACTTCTTTTTTGAGTTCTTCTTTGACAGCGTCTCGGTTGCTCCCCACCTTATTTTTCAATTCCAAAGAATAATGAATTTGGAATTTAGTGACAACCGGCTTTTCCGCCGAATGTTCCATGGACCAGCGGGTGACATCGTTTTGTACGATTTTCGCAAGATCGTTGATTCTCGGAACCCGTGTATTGAATCGAATCGTTTCAAACGCTCCTGTATTTCCATTGAGAACGACGATGATGATCCCGTCGTCGATGAAATTGATTTTATTGTATCGAACCAATTCTTCGCTGATCAAAGTGTCTCCGCCCTTATCCACTTTTCGTTTGATATGTTTGGAACCGCGAATTTGACGCATTTGATAACCGTCGCTAGTAATATAAACTCGAAAGTATTCCAACGGATCTTTCGACGGTTTTAAAAACGAGGGATGATCTCCCGTATTCAAGGAGACTTCCTTTCCTTCTTCATCTAATACAATTTCGTTTTCTCCGGCAGGATTCGATACGGGATCATATTTTTTGGTTTCGACATCGGTGGTTGTACCCGTGCTCGCGCAGGATAACACACAACAAATACCCAGAATCATCCCAAACAAAAAAATCGTCTTACTCAAAATCAACTTTGATTGCCATCCTAACATTTATGCTTCATTCTCCGAAAATAAGATACGATTCAAAACAAATTCGCTTTCGCTTTGGTTCCAAAGAACCATTGGTTTTTCAAATACATTATAACATTTGAATAAAGATTGTAGCCAATCCCAAAAAACAGAAAAAACCGAACACATCCGTAAAGGTCGTTACAAAAATAGAAGACGCGATCGCAGGATCGATTCTCAAAACTTGAAGCAAGATCGGAATCGAAGTCCCAATCACCGCGGCGATTACGAGATTCGCCTGCAATGCCATAAACATAACGGCCGAAAGAGTAAAATTACCGGTAAAAAGATACACGATCAATCCCGCGGTAATCCCAACCGCAAATCCGTTGAGGAGTCCGACAAGGCCTTCCTTTCGAATCGCTGATTTCCAGTTTCCGATCGTCAAATCACCCGTAGCCAAGTTTCTAACGATGAGAGTGATGGACTGAGTTCCTGCGTTCCCGCCCATTCCCGCCACGATCGGCATTAGAGACGCAAGTAAAACATATTTCTCGATCGTTCCGCCAAAAAAGGAAACCACCGACGCGGCCATGGATGCAGTTCCCAAGTTGATCATCAACCATACCATTCTTCTTCTTGCGGAAGTAAATACGGAAGAACTTAATTTTTCCTCTTCGGAAACCCCTCCCAAACGAAGGATATCCTCCGAGGCTTCTTCGTGAACGATATCCAAAATATCATCCACTGTGATTCTTCCCAAAATTCTTCCCAAATCGTCGACGACCGCAGCGGAGACCAAATCGTATTTTCGGAAGATTTTCGCCACTTCTTCCTGATCGGTGTCATAGTGAATCGAAGTAAATCCGGTTTTCATCAAACGATTTACCTTTCCGTTAAGAGGCGCAAGAAATAAGTTTTTGAGTTTTACGTATCCTTGGAGAACGTTATTCTCATCTGTGATGTATAAATGATAGATATCATCGGTGTCTCTTGCGATCTTTCTGAGTTTGATGATCGCTTTTCGGACGGTATCCGTTTCAACCGCGGAAGCAAAAACGGTATTCATCAAACGTCCCGCTGTGTATTCCCGAAATGTAAGCTGTTTTCGAACTTGCGAAGAATCTTCCTGATCGATGGAGTTTAGAATCTCTTCGGCTTTCTCTCTTGGAAATTCGGAAATCAAATTGGAAAGTTCGTCAGTCTCCAAATTCTCAAGAATCGGAGAAATCTCTTTCATCTGAAAACGGGAGATCAGATCCGCTTGAAATTCTTCGTCAAATTCCACAAGGATCGAACTCTGAAGTTCGGAATCGCAACGTTTAAAAACATAAAATGCTTCGTCTTCTTCTAACTTTTCCAAAACCTCCGCGATATCCGCTGGGTGATTGAGTTTGAGAAAGCCGTCCAGAAACGCATTGTCTCCGGCGCTGATTTTTTCCCCGAAAGTATCCATCCATTCCGGAGAGGATGCGTTTGCTTTTTCTGAAAATAGGCTTTGACCGAGTCCTTTTTCTTCCATGGATTCTCTCCGAGAAATTGTTTTCTAGAACAGAATTGAAAACTTTCCAGACCGATCAATGAATTTCCCGGTCGTGTGTAAAAAAGGAGTTTTTCATTTGACCCGATCTTACACTACTCAATCGTAGAACGTAGGGTCCGAATCTTTATGAAATGGTTTCAAAAATCCGCTCTTTTCCATATCTTCTTTTTATTATTCTCCCTAAACTCGGTCTCTGCGGATACATTCTATTATCCCTGGGAATACAATAAGATCTATAACGAGAAGATTACTCTTGAGATTGAATTGGATTCGTTAAGGACCCGGTACAGAAACGAAACCGAAAATTTTAAAAAGGAAAAATTGGAGATCGAAGCCAAAATCCGCTCTTTGGAAGAATTGTTGGCAAGAGAAAAAGAATTCAGAGCAAAAGACAACGATTTGGGCGATGAAAAAGTCAAAGCTCTGGAGAATCAGATCGCGGTTCTCAAAACAAAAAGTTCCAATAAAGAAAAAGAACTCATCGAAGAAAATGAAAGACAATCCAAAAAATTCAGAGAGCTTTTGGAGAATCTAAAGGAAGAACTGGAACAGGAAAAAGCCGCCTGTCAAAAAAAGACGGAAACTCTCCACAAGGAATACGAAAAAAAAATCGGAGATCTGGAAGCGAGAATTCTTTCTCTTACGGATGAAATTTCCAAACTCAAAAACCTTTCCGAAAATCAAAAAAAAGAATTGGATCGTCTTTCCGATCAGGCGAATGAACTCGAAAGTAAACTTACCGATGAAATCAAAAAAGGACAGATCCGTCTCAAACGATTTCACAACCGTCTTGTGATCAATATCGATGACAGGATTTCTTTCGACTCCGGTTCCGCGGAATTAAAAAAACAGATTCTACCGGCCTTGGACAAGATCAAAGAGATTCTCGTAAGTTATCCTGGTAATCTCATCATCATCGAAGGTCATACCGACAATGTTCCGATTCGAACCAAAAAATTCGCGGACAATTGGGAACTTTCCGGAGAAAGAGCCCTTTCGGTACTTCACTATTTTTTAGAGAATAAAAATTTGGATCCAAGAAACCTGTCTCTTGCGGGTTACGGAGAATTTCAGCCGATCGTTTCCAACGATACTCCGGAAAATAAGGCTCTCAACCGAAGAGTCGATATCGTGGTTGTTCCGCGCTGATATGGATGATTTTTTTCAACTCCACCACGTAGAAAGAAGTCAGGAGAAAGGTCTCAAACGATCGATTCTCCTCGCGATTTTCGTTTCGCTAATTATTTTTTTTGTGGAATTATTTGGGGGAATTCAGAGCGGAAGTATCGCCTTGCTCGCGGATGCCGGTCACATCATCACGGATGCGGTTGCGCTTTTTCTATCTTTGATCGCGGTCATCGTTGCGGCTCAAAAACCGAATTCCACATTCTCTTTTGGATTTTATAGAATCGAAATTTTGACCGCACTCGTAAATTCGATTCTGATATTCGGAATTTCTTTTTATATCTTTTATGAAGCGATCGAAAGATTTCAAAATCAAAAAGAGGTTTTAAGTTTTCAGATGTTTCTTTACAGTTCTTCCGGAATCGTTTTAAATCTTATCAGTGCCTGGATTTTATTCCGGTTTAGCAACGAAAACATCAATATCAAATCAGCATACATCCACGTAATCAGCGATTTGCTTGCAACCACCGGGGTTTTAATCGGTTCCGTGTTGATTTACTTTACAAATTGGAATTGGATCGATCCCTTGATCAGCGTTCTCATTTCGATTCTAATTTTGCGTTCCGCGTGGGGAATTTTTAAGGAGAGCGTTTCCGTTCTTTTGGAATCCTCGCCACCTTCATTCGATATTCCTCATATACTGGAACATATCCGAAAAATCAAAGGGATTCATCAGATTTTGGATTATCATTTTTGGGCGATCACAAGAGGGATTCACGCCTGTACACTGAGAGTATCCGTTACGGATCTCCAAAAGACATCCGATATCGTCTTTGAATCCAATCAAATTCTCAAATCGGAATTCGGAATCGATTTCGTAACGATTCAGTGCGAAGAATCCGAACTCACAAAAAAACTACAGGAACTCACTGTAAAGGATACGCACGGGGCGACCCATTCGCACCACGGACATCATCACCATCATTGATTCAAAACGAATTTAAAATCGGCAGCGGGTTTTAGTCGGTTTTGAATTCGCGAAGAGCTCGGATTTTTTTCAAACTATTTTTTTGATAAACGGGCAATTTCCCGGGATGAATCGAATAAAACAATCCGATATCCGGAAACATCTGGGTCAGCTCGGTTTCGTTGACGGTTTCGATGAGCCAGGAATGGATCAGATCCAAGGAGGTCTCGTATCCGTAAGGATGAACTTCCTCCATTCTAAAATTCGGATCCTCATCTTTTCGTTTGGAAATTTCCAGTATTTTAGAATATAACAATTGTTGAATGTCAATGATTTTCGCCGCCACACTCTGATCCAAGGACTTTCGTTTTTCCTTCAAAAAAGTTCTTAAAATTAAATCCACATAACCGCAAAAAAGAGCGGAGGCGGACAGCATTTCTGAAAGATGAATTTCGGGAGCAAAGTTTTCATAATTCAAAAAGATCAGATTCCTTTCCGGAAAAGTAAGATCCGTTCCCTTGAGTCTGCAATGTGTAGCCTCCTTTGCATAGTCCAGATCAAAATTTTCGATTTCCAATCCGGGTGTGTCCAAGGGAATATAGATCACGTCATACGATTCTTGCGGGGATTTTGCCACGATCAAAAATCCGTTGCAATTGGCCCCATTTGTCAAAAAGGATTTGTTCAGACTCAGATGGATCGTTCCGTTTTCCAATTTGTATTCGGTGACGATATTCGAAATTCTTCCCTTCCAACCCGGCTCGCTTACACCCATCGAAATGATGTTTTTTCCGGATCTTACCCCTTCCATAATCTCTTTGATAAAGAGAATCGTGTTTTCTTTTTGAAACGTTTTGTCGGTTTCGGATTCATTTAAAAATCCGTCCGAAACAAATTTTAAAATTCTGCCGGCGACGTTTGTCTGCGCCATCAGGGCGATTCCGATCCCGATCCCTCTCGGATACGAACCGAGTGCGAAGATTTTTTTATGAAATTCAAAAAAGGAACCTCCGCCGATCGCCTCGAAGTATCCTTCCTTTACCAAATACGGAAGTGAATTTCTAAATACATCCCGATGCTCATCGGGTGGTAAGGAGATTAAAAATTCTTTTAGAGTCATAAAACCTCACTCAGCCGGTCTTCTTTTTATCGGTCGCAAAAATCTTTTTGAGATACTGCCCCGTATAAGAATTTTTTACTTTCGCCACTTCTTTGGGAACTCCTTCCGCGATCACCTGACCGCCTCCGTCTCCGCCTTCGGGACCCATATCAATGATCCAATCGGCCTGTTTGATCACATCCAAGTTATGTTCGATCACAAGCATGGAATTTCCGCGATCCACGAGAGTGTGAAGAACCTCGGAAAGGCGTCTAACGTCTTCAAAATGAAGACCGGTGGTCGGCTCGTCGAGGATATACAAGGTTTTTCCTGTGGGTCTTTTGGAAAGTTCGGTCGCAAGTTTGATTCTCTGCGCTTCCCCGCCCGAAAAAGTGGTTGCGGGTTGACCAAGACGAATATAACCCAATCCCACTTCCAAAAGAGTTTCCAATTTCCGTTTTACAATCGGAATATTCTCAAAAAACTGATTCGCATCCTCCACGGTCATTTCAAGAACGTCGAAGATATTTTTTCCTTTATAACGAACTTCTAATGTTTCTTGATTGTATCGTTTCCCCTTGCAAACCTCGCAAGTCACGTATACGTCCGGCAAAAAGTGCATTTCGATCTTGAGAATCCCGTCTCCCTGACAGGTCTCGCAGCGTCCCCCGCTGACGTTAAAGCTAAATCTTCCGGGACCATAACCTCGGATCTTTGCTTCTTCCAGCCCCGTAAACATTTCTCGGATCGGAGTAAAAAGACCCGTGTATGTGGCGGGATTGGAGCGAGGAGTTCTTCCGATCGGAGACTGGTCTATATTGATGATCTTATCGATATGTTGAAAACCCTTGATCGATTTGTGTTTTCCCGCCAAGGTTTTCATCTTCATGACCTTGTGCGCGGCGGCGTTATATAGAATGTCGTTGATCAGAGTAGATTTTCCGGAACCCGAAACCCCGGTAATGACGACTAACTTTCCGAGTGGGATGACCACGTCTATGTCTTTGAGATTATTTTCCCTAGCGCCGAAAATTTCGAGCAAAAGACCGTTTCCCTTTCTCAGCTTTTCAGGAATCGGGATGCTCATTCTTCCCGACAAATATTTACCGGTAAGAGAGTCCTTATGATTGGCTACGAATGTGGGAGTTCCCGCACAAACGATGGAACCGCCGTGAACGCCGGCTCCGGGCCCCATATCGATCAGCCAATCCGATTCTTCCATAGTTTCATGATCATGTTCGACAACGAGAACCGTGTTTCCCAAATCGCGGAGATCTTTCAGAGTAGCGATGAGTTTCGTGTTGTCCCTCTGGTGAAGACCGATCGAAGGTTCGTCCAAAATATAAAGTACTCCCATCAATCGAGATCCGATTTGAGTCGCAAGACGAATTCTCTGAGCCTCCCCACCGGACAAGGAACCGGCGCTTCGTTCGAGCGTAAGATATCCTACACCGACATCGTTTAAAAAAGAAAGCCTCTGGTGAATTTCTTTTAAAATCGGTTTTGCAATGATTTCCTCGGAGCCAGTGACTTTTAGATTGGAGACAAAACCGAGAGCCTTTTCGATCGAATACGCGGAAAACTCATCTACGGGAACGCCGTGTACTTTTACGGAAAGGCTTTCGCGTTTGAGACGTTTTCCTTTGCAGGAAGGACACGGATGATTGGTCATATACGATTCGAACCACTGACGCATCGAATCGGATTTTGTTTCCTTATATCTTCTCTGAAGATTCGGAATCACACCTTCGTATTCTTTTGTAAATTCATAATGAGAATTCGCACCCCGAAAATCATATTCAATTTTGATTTTCTTATCTCCGTTCAAAATGGTCTGTCTCGTTTTTTCGGGAAGATTTTTCCAAGGGGTGTTCATCTTGAATTTTAAGGAATCGGATAAGGACTTGAGAGTCGCCATAAACCAGAACCCGTTGCTTTTGGAACCGGCCCAGGCTTCGATGCAACCGTCCACAAGAGAAAGTTCCGGATCGCTGACGAGAAGATCCTCGTCAAATTCCAATAAACTTCCTAAACCGTCGCAGACGTCACAAGCTCCATACGGAGAATTGAAGGAAAACATCCTGGGAGAAAGTTCTGTAAATCCGATATCGTGTCCGTTCGGACAGGACATCTTTTGAGACAATATATGATCTTTGGTTCCGTCGTCTAAGACAACGAGACCTTCGGATTGTTTGAGAGCGGTTTCCACCGAATCCGCGAGACGACTTCGGATTCCGTCCTTCATCACGATCCGATCGACTACAATTTCTATGGAAGTTTTAAAATTCTTTTTTAATACGATCTCTTCGTCCAAGGTTCGGATTTCTCCGTTAATGCGAACACGATTGAATCCGTCCTTGCGGATTTTTTCCAAAACATCCTTGTGCTCTCCCTTTTTTCCGGCGATCACGGGAGCGAGAATCTGAAGTTTCGTTCCGACAGGAAAGGAAAGCACTCTTGCGGTGATTTGATCGATCGACATGGATTCGATCGGAATCCCACATTCCGGACAATGAGGAATTCCCACTCTTGCGTATAAAAGACGGAGATAATCGTAAATTTCGGTGACGGTTCCCACCGTCGATCTCGGGTTTCGATGTGTCGTTTTTTGTTCTATGGAAATAGCCGGAGAAAGACCTTCGATCAGATCCAAATCCGGTTTTTCCATCTGACCCAAAAATTGTCTCGCATACGAGGACAAACTTTCCACGTATCTTCTTTGACCTTCCGCATAGATCGTATCAAAGGCGAGGGAAGATTTACCCGAACCGGACAAACCTGTGATGACGACGAGCTTGTCTCTGGGAATATCCACGTTGATATTCTTCAGGTTATGCTCTCTTGCCCCTCGAATCCTGATTTCCTGCAATGAAATACCCTCTCTCTTTTTAGAATTTTACGCTTCCTAAAATCTGAAAACTCCTTTCCTAAAACAAATTCTTCTTTTTCCGAAAGAATCCAGTCCTCAAACTGGCTTACATGTTTCGAAATTTTTTCAAAATCGTATTTTTACCCGTTCGTCTTTTTTTTCAAATGATCCGTTGGATTCGATTGCGATTCTTTCGAGGCAATCACTACTTTTTGGAAATTCCGTCCGAGTTTTCCAGCTATCGCAAATCTTTTTTTATGAGATTGATCTCTTCCAAAGAAGAGGATGTTTTTTTCACCGACTTTCTCTTGGAGCTAAAACTTCTTTCTCAAATTCCGAAATTGAAAAAAATCTCCATTTTGATCCAACAACCCGAATATGGATTCGGAGAAACCCTAAGCATCGCGGAAAGACTGCAAATTCTCAAAGAATCCGGAATCGTTTTGGAAGGATTCGCGCTCACCGGAGGACTGAAAACTCTCTTTCTTTTGGGAATTTGCAACCGCCGATTTAGCTCGGATGCCTCCGAATTTTTTCCGGTGCTTCCGTCTGCAGAATCTTTTTTCTTCGGAAATGCTGGAAAAAAATGGGGAGTCAAGGTGGAAACCTTTCAGAGCGGACCTTATAAATCCTTTGGCGAATCCTTTCAAAGGGATAAGTTTTCACCAAAAGCAAAAGAGAATCTCAATTCGCTTCTCAAACAAATGACCCAAGACTTGGAAGAATTATTCAAACGTCATACGGGCTTTGCATTAAAAACGTTTTCCGAACCGTTCTTGTCCGCAAGAGTTCTAAAAAATCGAAAGTTTATCGACGAATTTTTGAACGAAGAGGATTTCAGAGAGAATTTTCTCTACGACGGCTACCAAGAATCGGAAGAAAAGCAAAAACCGACCACCAAAGAACTCGATTTTTCTTCTCTAATTCGATTTTCTAAATTCAAAAATTTTAAAATACTTTCCGGTAAGGAGCCGATCATTGCGATTCTTCCGCTCAAAGGAAACATTCATCACGATACTTTGGGCAAAGGGGAAGGTAAAACGGAAGGAATTTCGTATCACGCGGTCAAAGAAGCACTCAAGGAGCTGAAAGAAGAAATTTCGATCAAGGCCGTGATTTTGGAAGTGGATTCACCCGGAGGTTCCGCGTTCGTATCCGAATTGCTCTATCAGGAAATTCTAAAGTTAGGAAAAAAGAAACCGATCTATGCCTATGTGCAAAACGTTTCCGCAAGCGGAGGATATTATCTTTCCTGCGCCGCTTCTAAAATCTATTCTTCTCCTTACAGCATCGTGGGAAGCATTGGAAGTATCTCCATGAGAATGGATTTGAAAAATCTGTATTCTAAGTTAGGCGTCACCAAAGACAGGGTGGGATTTTATAAATACAGAGATATTCTTTCAGAATATGGCCCCATTCATCCCGAATCCAAAAAATTGATGGAACGTGAAATCAAAGAATCGGAAGGACTCTTTTACAAACGGGTTGCGGATGCGCGCAAGATCGAAATTTCCACTCTCGATCAAAAATACGGACAAGGAAAAGTTTTTACCGCCAGTCAATTTTTAAAAGAAAAGATGATCGATTCCATCACCGATCTTTTGGGAATCGTGGAGGATATTAAAAAGGAGCTCAAAGCGGAAAAAGTTCAACTCCGATATCTGCCCACCCTGTTTACGTTTCAGAGTTTTTTAAGATCTCTCAAACCTGGATTCTTAGCGAATTTTATGTTTTCCGGAAAAAATCTGATTTCATCGGAAGAATGGAATTCGATTTCGATAAAACCGAACGATTCTCTCAAAAAGAAATTTCTTTTTTCGGATGCAGAATCCTTATTCAATTCCAATTTTTGGAAACAAGGTTAGGATCATTTAGCGACCGCTTTCGAAATCCGATTCAGAAGGGCTTCGCGGCCCCTCCCTTCTTTCGGAATTTCACACCAAGCCTCCGCAATCTTCCGGCGATCACATTCCACAAAAAACGAATATAAGAATTTCATATATTCCTCGTTGGAAGAAACCCGAACCTGATAGATCGAATTTAAAAAAAAAGTAAAACCGATCTGAGCGACGGATTGGGGTGCTGATTGTAAAGAATCCGCAAGAACCACCTTGCAACTCGGGGCGTAGTGTCGATATTTCAATCCGGGACTTCTGGGAGACTCGGCAATTTCGTCTAACGTATTTAAAATTCTTAAATTGGGAAGAACGGAAAACAAATCCTTTTGATCCACAAAACCCGGACGTAAAAGAACGGGCGGATCCTCTGTAAAGTCGATCACGGTGGATTCGATTCCAATTCGCGGTTCTTCTCCTTGGAGAATACAATCCACCTTGCCCGAAAATTCCTCCAAGATATATTCCAATTTTGTTAAAGAAGGTTTGCCGGAAAGGTTTGCCGAGGGAGCGGCGACAGGAACCCCGCAGGCTTCTAAAAATTCTCTCGCAGTCGGATTGGATGGAATTCTTACGGCAACCGTTTTCAAACCCGCGGTAAACAAATCCTGATTGTGTTTTGGAAAAATACCTGTGATCGGACCCGGTGAAAATTTTTGAAAGACAAGATCACCCTCTGTTTCGACTAACGCACAAACCCTAAGAGAAGTGATGTTTTCCACATGAAGGATCAGAGGATTGTCCATAGGACGTTTTTTGACATCGTAGATTCGTTTACACGCGGAATGATGAAAAGCCGAGGCTCCGATTCCGTAAACAGTCTCGGTGGGAAAGATAACGAGTCCTCCTCTGAGCAGAATCCGAGCCGCTTCCTGAGGAGAATCTGTGATGAGAGTGTTAACCTTGTTTTCTGGCAACTTTCTCCGCGTGTTTCGTATCTGCCTTTGCTTCTTCCGGCGCGGTTTGAGTATCCGTTGCAGGCGCATTCGGATCGATTGCCGGTTCTTTGATTTTTTCAACCGGTGGAAGTTTATTAGAAACTAATAGTTCTAGATAGTCGTTGATTCCTGGATCGTTATCACTGATCAACTGCCAAAAAGAAAAACCGCCCAGATCGTATTGTCTCAGCAAGCTCATTTTGTCTTCAAAGGCTTTTCGATTCATATAAAACGCAACTCGATCGCAACCTTCGGATTTATACCAGATACTCGGATCTTCGTATGTCTTTCCGCTATGAACATAGGAAAACTTGGAAAGATTGGTCCAAGAACTGGAATTTTTTGTATTGGCGACAATCTGATCGATGTTTGTCGGCTGTCTGTGAATCCCAAGATCCTTTTTGCGGACCGCGTCCTGATAATAAACGGACTTAATCTTTGAATTACAATTGAGAGCCCAGTCGTAACCATAAGTGGGAATCGCCATATACAACTGATGGGATGGAACTCTAGCTTTTGCGTATTCTATGATGCTTTTGATCCAGACATTCGGAGCTTGCGGTCCCGGACCTGGGTTTCTGTATTTACGAGGATGCAATTCATATGCCATAATCTTAATGCGATCCGCGTGTTTTGCGAGAAAGGCATAGTCATGAGTCATCGGCCCTCTCCAATTTTCGGCGTAATCCATCTTGATCTTTTCCTTCAAACCCTTGCAGGCCTTAAAAGTTTCCTTTTTAGCGGCTGTTTTTGGGTGAACCGCGACGGATAAAATTTTTCCGCGTTTATGAACTTCTTTGGAAAGGATTACGATGAATTCTTCGAACTTTTCTTTTTTCTCGCAGCTCATCCCTTCGTAGTCGATATCGATTCCGTCATAACCGTATGTATCCAATTCATAAAGAATGTTGGAAAGATGTTTGTCGCGGATATCGTTACGTCCGTTCATCCCGATATTTTCGGAAATCTTTTCGTATTTATTTTCCCAGCGAAAGATGGTAGGAATGATCTTTACATTCGGATTGAGCTTTTTGAGTTCCGCAACACGTTCGTGTTTTTGAGTGCTTCCCCAACTGGAATAAAGATCTCCGTTGTTTGTCTCGCGACCTTTCATCCCATAAATAAAAGGATGAATCTCGTTGTAGAGATGAACCGTTTTTTTCATCGCCTCATAATCGGAAAACCAGGTAGAAGCGCGAAAAGCGGTATTTTCATCCGCTTTTGAAATCAAAGTCGCTTCCGGCATTTCTCCGTCTTCCTTTGCAAAAGAGAAAAATCCGGAATTCGATTCAGGAGCAGAATGAGATGTTTCAGTTTGGCTTACGGGTTTATTTGGAAAAAACAAATCCTGGATTCCGCTCAGAATTCCTACGGAACTCGCGCGAACCGCTTCGGATTGACCTGCAAGTGTGGAACGATCTTTTTTCAGAAGATTGATTCCCAATGAAAATGAAAAAATCGAAAGTAAAAACCATGCTAAAGAGTAAAATAGGATTTTCTTTTTAGGTTCAGAATTTCTCTGAAATGGAACCGGTTGTGTTAGGCCTACCGGGAGATTGTGTTTGTCTTCTTGTTCGTGTGCCATTGATATTACTGTCTTATTATCGAATCAAAACCGGAGAAAATAAAGAAGTTTCCTGAGAATCGAATTTTAGAACCCCCTTCCAGAGATTTAGAAGAGTTAAGACTGTCAAACGGTTCTTTTTACAAGTTGACGAATTTCAGGGGGAAGTGAAAAAACCGCTTATGCCTCTTTCCAGACCCTTGAAATTATTGATCGTTCTCAACGCATTCTTTCTAACATTCTTGATCTTAGCGGAAGTCACAGGTTCCAAACTTTTTGTCTCCTTCGGTTTTACTCTGACCTTGGGTGTGATTCCGTTTCCGGTGACATTTATCATAACGGATCTTTTAAACGAGTATTACGGCCGAAAAGGAGTTCGTTTTACGACTCTTGTGGGAATGGTGATGATCTTTGTCGCCTATTTCTTGCTGATGCTGGACATGTCGATTCCTGCAGCGACCAATTCTCCCGTAGACGATCATTCCTTTAACGTTGTATTTTCAAACTCGGGAAAGGTCATCGTGGGCTCAATCGTCGCCTATCTTATCGGACAACTCATCGATATTCAGATCTTTCACTTCATTCGGGTCAAAACCAAGAACAAGTATATCTGGTTGAGGGCCACGGGTTCTACCATCGTTTCTCAGCTCGTGGATTCTTTTGTAGTAATCTATATCGCTCTGAGCGGAGGGAAACTCACATTTCAAGAACTCAATCAAATATCCACGAACAATTTTATCTACAAATGCGGGGTCGCGATCGCAATTACTCCCCTGATCTACGCAGCCCACAAAACAATCGATTGGTATTTGGGAGCGAACGCAGAAGTGATGATTCAGTCCGCGATGGACGAAGGTCGATCCAACGTGGAACCGATTTCTCCGGGCGAAAAGGATTCTTACCGTAAAAGTTAGTTTTGGGCCGGACTTGAAGTCCCCCTTAAAAAGCATTTTTCGAAAAAGTCAAAATGGATTCCAAAATCGAATCCTTTTTTTCTAAATTTTATTCCTGAACGCCGTTGATTTGTCTAAAAGGATAACCCTTACCTCACAAAATCAGGTTTGCGTTGCGGCTTCCTTCAAAATAAAACCAGATTCGATTCATCCAAGGATCTAATACGGAACAGTATTTCAGGTCTCTGACTTCTTGGGAAAATCCGCGACTCAATAGACGATTTTTCAAATTCTCCCATTGTTCTTTTTTGATCTGAAGAGTTACCGTTCCTGGACTCACGGGACAGCTTTGAGACTCTTTGCTAAAAATCCAAGTTTGTCCGTTTGGCCAGCGGACTTCGGAATGAGCCTGAGAACTTTTTAGAATTTTGAGCCCGAAGAGCTCTGAATACAAATTCGCAGATACGGAACAATCCGTGGATTGAAGATTGGATGCGTAAAATCGGATCATAGATTTTTCAATGGAGCATTCCGGTTTGGAAGAATGCGGATTCATCCTGTTTAATTGGTTGTCTAATGAGTAAAACCGAAAAAACTGGAGGAAGAATTTTTTGCGAGTAAACCATGGCAATCGATCAGAAAGATTACGTTCGTATTTTTGATACCACACTTCGAGACGGAGAACAATGTCCCGGAGCAGCAATGACTGAAAACGAAAAACTCGAAATCGCGGCTCAACTTTCCACAATGAAAGTTGATATCATCGAGGCCGGATTTCCGGTTTCTTCTCCCGTCCAATTCCAAGCCGTGGAAAGAATCGCAAGAGAAACGCCAGGACCGATCATCGCCGCTCTCGCAAGAGCCATGAAAGCCGATATTGAATCCGCAGCTAAGGCCTTACAACCCGCAAAAAGAAAAAGAATTCATACATTCATCGCGTCCTCTCCGATTCATATGAAATACAAACTCGGAAAGGAACCCAAAGAAGTTTTAAAAATGGCGATCGAAGCCGTCAAACTTTGCAGAGAATTTGTGGACGACGTTGAATTTTCTCCGGAAGACGCAACCAGATCCGAACCCGAGTTTTTGAGAGAACTTTGCGAAGCGGTCATTGAAGCCGGCGCTACTACGATCAATATCCCGGACACAGTCGGATATACAACTCCTGCGGAATATGGAAATCTTTTTCAATTCTTGCTCACGAATGTGAGAGGATCCGAAAAAGCAATCTTCTCAGCCCATTGTCATAACGATCTTGGACTTGCTACTGCAAATTCTCTTGCAGCGGTTCAAAACGGTGCTCGCCAGATCGAATGTACGATCAACGGAATCGGAGAAAGAGCCGGAAATACAGCGATGGAAGAAGTGGTCATGGCGATGAGAACCCGTAAAGACACTCTTGGAATTCAAACTCTCATCAAAACCGAAGAAATCGCGCGTGCTTCCTATCTCGTAAAAACGATCACAGGAATGTTGGTTCAACCTAACAAAGCCATCGTGGGTGCAAACGCGTTCGCACACGAATCGGGAATTCACCAAGACGGTGTGATCAAACACAGAGAAACATACGAAATCATGAAACCGGAATCCGTCGGATTTTCATCCAACAGAATGGTTTTGGGAAGACACAGCGGTCGCGCCGGCTTCAAAGACCGAATCGTGAAACTCGGTTTTAACCCACAACCCGAAGAACTCGAAGCCGGCTATCAAAGATTTTTAGAAATCGCGGATCGTAAAAAAGAAATCTTTGACGAAGACATCCGTGCCCTGTTCTCCGAAGAAACTCGAAAATCCACCGGGGATCGTTATCAACTCGAGGGCTTTACTGTTTCCACAGGAACCAAAAGCACCCCAACCGCCGGCGTCAGAATTTCTATCGACGGTCATGTTCGAGAAGAATCCGCTACCGGTGACGGTCCGGTAGATGCAATTTACAAAGCGATCCAAAAAACGACCGGTATGGATCCTGAAGTTTCCAGACTCGTAATTTCTCCGGTTACCGAAGGCCAAGATGCTATGGCGGAAGCTTCCGTTACCCTTGAATACAAGGGAGATAGGGTCGTTGGTAAAGGAAGTTCGACGGATATCATGGAGGCCTGTTCGAGAGCATACATTTCGGCCCTCAATCGACTGTGATTTTACGTTGGGTGCCTGTGCAAATGATAGGGAGATTGGTCTGTCATTGGATTTGGATCGAAGTTGAATTCTCTGATAATTCGATTTTCTTGTAAATTGAGAGTCCAGATCATTCTGTAAACCCCATGAAATCTAGGAACTCCTAGGTTTACAGTTTCTACAATAGAATCTCCCACCCCAATATCATCCAGCCAAAGCAAATAATTAAACATAAAACATCTCGACACCCCGTGCGCGGCAGCCAAAGCACCCAACATCGCCCAAGCCCCCGTATTCACCCGGATGCTCATCTTCTTCATTTTTCCAACACCCCAGTTGTATTTGATCTTACCCGCTCTCCAATAAAGCCTTTTCATCGAAGCGACATACTTCGTATATCGTCGCAAAAGATACGGTAACTTTTTCGAAAGAAGCTTCCTTTCAACCAAGTCTAAATCATTCCAGTACGAAAGAGGGATCAAAATCGAATCGATTCCGATTCCTCCCTCAATCAAAGCCGATTCGATTTTCCTTTCGGAATCCAGTGAAAGAATTTCCATACCCAAAGCGGTTCTTCCCAGACAAAGCGCGGAAAAGATTTCCATAAAAAAATCAAATTTGCCTTTCAAAATGAAATTTTAACGATTCCGACGGCTCACCCGTTTCGGTAAAATCCACTGAACACGGTTCAATATTTAGTTTGAAGTCAAACAAATTTAGATTTCAAGGCAAGAATTCTCTTGCCCGTTTTCTAGGCAGATTTCAAGGTAGAATTACAAAGATTCTCTTCTACAAAAGGTTAGTTATGAAATATTCTGAAATTTTTCAACCGATTCAACTCGGTTCGATTACCCTACCGCACAGAGTGATTATGGGATCCATGCACTTAGGGTTGGAAGGAATGCCGATGACCGCAGATCGAATGATTGCGTTCTATGGCAAGAGATTTGACGGAGGGGCTTGTTTTATTACCACCGGCGGCATTTCCGTCAATCACGAAGGAAAAGGATCCAATATCTTCTTTAACTTTCAAAAGGAAGAAGATTGCAAAGAACTTTCCATCGTAGCCAACGCGATGAAACCAAAAGGGGTTTTTTGCGCGCAGCTTTTTCATGCAGGTAGATATTCGTATCATAGAGAACTTGTGGCTCCTTCCGCACTGAGGGCCCCGATCAATCGTTTTATCCCAAGAGTTCTCAGCGAAGAAGAGGCTTGGAAAACCATAGAGGATTTTGGGGATTCCGCGCTCAAAGCCAAAGAAGTCGGCTTCGGTGCCGTCGAAGTAATGGGAAGTGAAGGTTATCTCGTCAATCAGTTCTTTTCCCCAGTAACAAATCAAAGAGAGGATTTCTTTGGCGGAACTCCTGAGAAAAGAATGAACTTCGCAGTTGAAGTCATGAAGAACATTCGTAAAAAAGTAGGAAAGGATTTCCCGGTTGTCTATCGGATGTCCGGAATTGATTTGATTCCTGGCAATCCTTCTTTTGAGGAAGTTGTCACACTTGCCGAAAAACTAAAGGAAACCGGAGCGGACGCACTCAATATCGGAATCGGTTGGCACGAATCTCGAATTCCTACGATTTCTATGCTTGTACCAAGAGGCGCTTGGGCGAAAATCTCCGGAAAGATCAAGGCAAGAGTCAAAGACATTCCGATCATTGCATCCAATCGGGTGAATATGCCTGAAACCATGTCTCGGATTCTCAAAGAAGGCGAAGCCGATATTTTGAGTATGGCGAGACCGTTTTTAGCGGATCCTGATATTCTCAACAAGATCAAAGCGGATCAGGAAGAAAGGGTCAACACCTGTATCGCCTGCAACCAAGCCTGTTTGGACCATACATTTAAAGAGCAAATGGTTTCTTGTCTGGTCAATCCCTCCGCAAATAGAGAACTGGAGATCAGTCAACTGAAAGTCGCGGAAAAAAAACACGTCGTCGTTGTCGGCTCTGGACCTGGCGGTTTGGAATCGGCAAGAATCAGCGCGATTCGTGGACACAAAGTAACGGTTTTGGAAGCGACCGATAAGATCGGAGGACAGCTCAATCTTGCTGCTCAAATTCCGGGAAAATCGGAGTTTTTTGAAACCATTCGTTATTTTAAGAATGAACTCAAAGCTCTTGGAGTGGAAATTCAATTTGGGCACAAAGCAACGTTAGACAGCATTCTCGCCTTAAAACCGGATGCGGTAATTTTCGCGACCGGGGTCAAGCCGAGAGAATTCTCCCTTCCCGGAATTGAAAAAAAGAAAACCGCGTCGTATGCGGATTATCTTTCCGGAAACTTCATTCCCGGGAAAAAAGTGGCGGTGATCGGAGGTGGAGGAATTGGTTGCGACGTGGCGCACAAGCTTACCGAAGAGGAAGCGCCTTCCATCGATTCTTATTTTCACAAATACAATGTGATGACTTATACGGAAGCAAAGATTCAACCTGAAAAATCGGATCGAAAAGTATCGATCTTCCGCAGATCGGGAAAGATCGGGTCCGGGCTTGGGGCAACCACTGCTTGGGCGCTTCTCCAAGAGTTGGAATCCAAGGAAGTCGGATTTTACACTTCTTTGAATTATAAAGAAGTGACCGATCAAGGCCTAGTGATAGAAACCAAAAAGGACGGTCCTATAACGATCGAATGCGATTCTATGATTCTATGCGCCGGACAATTGAGCGAGGTTTCCCTTTACGAAGAATTCAAAACCAAGATCTCCGGAATTCCCACCTTTCTCATCGGAGGAGCCAAGGATGCATCTGGAATCGACGCAAAACGTGCGATGCTCGAAGGTTTTGAAGCAGCCCTTTCCATCGGAGTCAATTCAGTTTAGAATTTTCTAAATTTTTCCCTCAAACCTCTCTCCTCCTGACAGTACAAAGAACCGTATGAGTCAGGAGGAGACAACGTTGTTCCAAAAATCTGTTCTGCTTTTTTTTCTAATCCTAATCTCCGGCTGTAATCCTCAACCTCACCCCGTCTTTCCAAAAGAATCAACAATCGACCTTTCCGGATCCTGGGAAATATACGATGATTCTATCGCTGAAATTCCGCCGAAACCTTTCAATCCGGAGCTTTGGAAGCCGCTCTCCATCCCTTCCAATCTAAAAGGGAGAATCAAAACTCACTCTGAAAATTGGATCTTACTCCGAAAACGATTTGCACACTCCGAATCAAAACTCGGTTTTCAAAGTCTTTGTTTGGGAAAAATATCGGATCAGGCCAAAGTCTATCTCAATGGAAAAGAACTCAGAGAAGAATTGTTTTCTTCCTATCAGACTTCCGTTCCCCAAGGATACGACAGAAACCGAATCTATTCGGTATCATCCGAAATTTTCAGAGAACAAAATGAAATCGAAGTCTATTTAAAACCGTATTTCGAATACGAGTTTGGAATTCTTTCAGGACCGATTTTAATCGGCCCCGCGGCTTCGATTCTCAAAACGGTGTATCGTGACGAGATTGTGGGATTGTTGATCTTTACCTCTTTTTTAGTGATCGCTTCTTTTTTTCTATTTCTTTATTGGAAGGAAAAAAGAGGAAGGGAGAATTTGTATTTCGGTTTATTTCTGTTATTTTTCTCTCTCTATCAGCTTTCGCTTTCCGACTTCAAATACTTTACCGGTTTAAACATTCTATACTTAAAAAAAATAGAATATTCGATTCTCTCTATATTATTTCCTATATTTTGTAGATTTTTACTTCCGCTTTTTCGAAAGGCGAAAACGAGGATTCATTTTCTTTTGGAGATCAGCTCCCTGTTTTTTCTTTTCGGATTTTGGTTTGCACAAACGGTCTTTCAATTGGATTGGATCAATCGATACGGATTGCAAATCTCTTGGATCGGTTATGTGTATCTTTCTTTCAAAATACTCCTACCGAGTTTAAAAAAGAATCTGGAATCCAGGCTGATCCTATCCGGAATTCTCTTTCTTGGGTTCTGCATTTTTGTGGACATTCTTTCCGAACGGGGAGTTCTGAAAACGATTCGAATTTCAGGAATCGGAGTGATCGGATTTTTATTCTTTCTAACGCTCATTCTCGCCGGCAAGTTTGTCCGGATGAAGGAAAAACTGAGATCTTGGAATTTCACATTAGAAAAATCGATCGTAGATCGAACAAAAGCTCTGTCTCAAAGTCTGAAGGAAATTCAAGACTTAAAAGAACACCAAGACGGCGACTACTTTCTGATCTCACTCTTATTTCAGCCGTTTTTATCCAAAAACATTCAGCATCGATACGGAAACATAGATATACACAGAAAACAGTATAAGAAATTCCAATTTAAGAACCGGACTTACGAAATCGGAGGAGATGTTGTTCTCACGGAAGAGGTTCTGATTTCGGGAATTCGATATCAGGTTTTGATCAACGCGGATGCGATGGGAAAATCCCTGCAAGGAGCAAGCGGCGCCTTAGTCTTTTGTTCCATCGTAAAGAGCTTTTTGCAAACATCCGACTATGAGTTTCGAAGTCCGGAGAATTGGTTATTCCTCCTCTACAAAAATTTGCAAGCTGTCTTTGAATCTTTCGACGGCAGTATGCTCATTTCCGCAATTTTAGCCTTATACAATTTTGAAACGGGAGATTTGTTCTTTTTGAACTGCGAACATCCCCCGATGATTTTGATTCGAAACGGCAAAACTTCGTATTTGAAGGAAAACGTTTTTCTAAAAAAAATCGGATTTCCCGACTCGGAATCGACATCAATTACAACGGTGGAATTCTTTCAGGTTCGACCGGGGGACAGCATTCTTTTTGGATCGGATGGGAAAGAGGATTTGTATATTCAGGAATCATTGTGCTCCTCCCGAAAACAAAAGTCGTCGGTCCCCGAAGTTTTTTTTGACCTCGTAAAACATCCGATCTCCTCTCTGAAAGATTTAGAAATCCGACTGGAGGAAAAAGGGGAACTCTCGGACGATCTCAGTTTTTTGAGAATACAGGCCAGTTCTGTAGAAAGGAGTGAAATCTTTCTTTCTCAGTGCAGATCGTTTTTAAAGACGGGAAACGAGTCATTTCAAAAGGGAGAATTTCGCAGAGCCAGTCGCTGTTACGCGAGAGCTTCCGTTCTCAATCCTGGAGATCTCAATTTGGCCAAACTAACTCTGATGTCCGCTCGAAAATGCGACCAGCTCAGACTGGTTCGTTTCTTTTCCGAAAAAATTCTTTTGAGAACGCAAGGAGTCCCCTCTCGATTCGCTTCAAAATCTTTCTCACAGCCATTTCCACCTTCAAATTCAGAAATCCTTTTGGAAAAAAAAGGAGCATAAATCTGAATACCTAGGAAATTTATTGTTGAAATTGCATCATTTTGATATATAAGTCATAAATAATTCATTTTTTAGATTCAAATTAGGCATATTGACTAAAGAATCCTTCGCAGAGTCTCATTTCTTCGCTCTCTTTTGGCTCTGGAAGTGCCACTTGAGTTTAACAGTTCAGGACGAAGTCCAAATCCGAGAGATTTTACGAGCCATGGATTTGGGCTCCTGTTTTGGAATTTTATCAATTTGGATGATGGAATCGCAATGAAGATATACTCCGGGAAAAGCAAACATTCCAAAATAGATCAACTCCCATTGTTCGTGACTCGAAACGGGTTCAAAAAAAAAATCGTAATCCAAGAGCCAAAAAAAATGATTGAAACATCCTTGATCCACAGTTTGGAAAAAAATCTATTGCTGATCTCCTATACCTTGCTTTTGGATTACACCGGAAACAGTCAAATCGCAGAGGATCACTATCTTCAGTTTTCAAACCGCTTTCGAAATACCTTCAATCAAGATTCTTGGTTTTTTCTATCAAACCGAATCGAAACCTTTCTCAAAGATGAAGAACGATCCATACTCGATTTTCAATATGATTCTAAAATCTAAATAAAATTCTGATTGAGTTAAACCGCACACGATTTACTCTGAAAAGTACTTAGATTCCGGTATTTTTCTAACCCGATTCCTGCCAGAATTTTTACCTATCCCATTTGGAGCTATCCATGAAAACTAGAGTGATTACTTTCCATTACACCCTTCACGATACCGAAGGCAACTTGATCGATTCTTCCGAGGGAAAACCTCCTCTTTCTTATTTAGAAGGGGTAGGACATATCATTTCCGGTCTGGAAGATGAGATGAAAAAAATGGAAACAGGAGAAAAGAAAAAGATCAGCGTTTCTGCAGAGAAAGCATACGGACTTAAGGACCCGGAATTGATCTTTGATGTTCCAAGATCGCAATTTCCTCCCAATGAAGATTTACAAGTGGGAATGATGTTTCAGACGGATGAGCCGGACAAAGTGTTTACGATCACCGAACTGCAAGATGAATCTGTGATTGTGGATGGAAATCATCCTTTGGCGGGGATCAATCTTGTTTTTGACGTGGAACTCACCGAAATCAGAGAGGCGACCGAAGAGGAAAAGGCCCACGGACACGTACACGGAGAGGGTGGTCATCACCATCACTGAGAATTCATTTCAACCATTCATGTCCTGGAAGGAAGAATTAAACTCAGCGCAATTAGAAGCGGTCCTTACCCAGGAGGGACCGGTGCTTGTTTTAGCAGGCGCCGGAACCGGCAAAACCAAAACCATTATCAGCAGATTGGCTCAACTGGTTTCTGCCGGAGTCCCGGCCAGCTCTATTTTACTCTTAACCTTCACTCGAAAGGCAGCGAGAGAAATGATTCTGAGAGCCTCCTCCATGGGGGACAATCGTTGTTCCGAAGTTCAAGGAGGAACCTTTCATTCATTTTGCAGCTCTGTACTTCGAAGATTCGCCCCCGCACTCGGCCTTTCCTCCGATTTTACGATCCTGGACGATGCGGATTCCTTGGACGTGTTTCAATTTCTGAGAAATGAAAAGGACTTTGGAAAAACAAAAACACGTTTTCCTTCCAATGAGACATTGGTGAGAATTCACAGCGAAATTCAGAATACAGGAAAAAATTTGGTGCTTATATTAGAAAAAGATTATCCAATTTTTTTACAACGACAAAAAGATATCGCAGTCATATTTGAAGACTATAAAACCTATAAAAGGGAACGTTCCCTTTTGGATTACGACGACCTCCTCTACTTTACCCGGGATCTCCTTGCGGAACACGCAGGAGTCCGATCCGCGCTTTCCGAAAAATACAGATTCATCATGGTGGATGAATTTCAGGATACGAATAAGATACAAGCTCATATCGCCTGCTTACTCGCTTCGGAACATTCTAATTTGATGGTGGTCGGAGACGACGCTCAGTGTATTTATACGTTTCGAGGCGCGACGGTTCGTGGAATATTAGATTTTCCTAAAATTTTTCAAAATACAAAAACGATATTTTTAGAAAAAAACTATCGGAGTACTCCGGCCATTCTCAATCTCGCAAATGCGGTATTACAGAATTTTTCGGAAAAATACGAAAAGTATCTATTTACCGAAAATGAAAACGGCCCAATCCCTGCCGTTTTACAATTTACGGACGAATTGGAGGAAGCGGAAGGAATCGCAGAAATTCTTCTTCAGAAAAAAGAGGAAGGAATTCCTTTTAAAAAAATGGGCGTTCTGTTTCGTGCAGGTTGGAACTCCAATCAACTCGAACTCGTATTAGCAAAACGAAATATTCCGTTCGTAAAATTCGGCGGAAGAAAGTTTATTGAAACGGCGCATATCAAAGATCTACTTTCCTTTTTAAAAATTCTGATCAACCCATTGGATTCCGTATCATGGATCCGAGTTTTAAAATTGATCCCCGGAATCGGAAATGCAAAATCCAGCGAAATCCTGGAGCAAATCCGCCAATCCTCCGGAAGCATGCTCATTCTTGCCGAAGAAACCGGCACCGCTCTCTCGAAATATCTAACCCCACTTTATCATCTCTACCAAAAACACCTGGACACAAAGGCAGATGTAAAAACGATCACTTCCGATTTTATCGATTACTACAGGGTTTTATTGGAAAAAAACTACGATGACTCCAAACGAAGATCGGAAGATTTGGATTCGGTTCTTGGTTTTGCTTTAAAGTATTCTTCCCTCTCCGATTTTCTTTCCGATCTCACGATGGATCACGCTTCTCTCAGTTTGGAAAAAATCAATCCTGACAATTCAGAAACGGATCTTTTAAACCTTTCCACAGTTCATTCCGCAAAGGGACTCGAATACGATATCGTTTTTATTTTGAACACCACCGAAGGTGCGTTTCCTTCCAGCAAAAATACGGATACGGAAGAGGAAAGACGACTCTTTTACGTCGCGATTACAAGGGCGAGAAAGGAACTCTATCTTACAAGACCGTCTTTGGCTCAATCCAAATCTGGGCCCTATTATACGAAGTTATCTCGATTTTTAAGCGAGATTCCCTCTCCGGAATCCGTTTATGAACTCAAATTCAATTCTGGAAAGTCCTCTGTCAAAAACGATTTTGTATCGAATTCTTCTTCCGCAAATCCCAAAAATGTATCGGAATCCTTTTCCAGAATTCAAGACTACTTCGGAAGTTGATTTATGATTTTGGCGTTTGAGACCCAAAACGAAACAATCAGCCATGCACAAGCTCTGAAAGTTTTGGAGAATCGTGTTTTAGAATTTAGAAAAAATTATAAACAAAAGACGTTGGAAAAAAAAGAGATTCGATTCAAATTTTATCCCTACTCCAATTTAGGAAGTTCAATCCGAATATCTGCTGGAAAACTGGAATTTAAAATTCACTCTCTGTATCTAAAATCGGATCCGATTTTTTTGGAAGCAGTTGTGGATCTGCTTCTTTATAAACTTCTAAAACTTCCTATTCCTGAAATTTTAGAATCTCAGATCTACAGATTTTACACAAACCATTCTCATTCGAAATCGGAATCCCAGAAAAAACGAAAACGAATCGAACGCTCCGAATCGAAAAACGAAACTCTGAAATTGATTCTAAAAAAAATTAACGATTTATATCTGCAAATCGATATATCCGAAATTGATATTTATTGGGGAAAGGGAAAATCCAGAACAAGACTCGGGCACTACGATCCATCTCACAAAATGATCGTAATCAATCCGATTCTTTCTCAACCCTCGATCCCTGAGTTTGTTTTGGAATACATCGTATTTCACGAATTGCTCCACGTGTATTTTCCCGTAAAAAGAAAAAATGGAAAAAACGTGATTCATGGAAAAGAATTTAAAATTTTGGAAAGAAAATACCCGGATTATAAAAAGGCGAATCTCTGGCTCAAATCCAAACTTTATCAAAACACAAATTTCTAATTTTTAAAATTAGAATGTTTACAAAGCAAAATTGATATGATTTTTAGAATTTCTTATGATGGGGGATAGTTATGCATCCAAAGATTTTTGAAACGATTTATGTCCGCAAAAATTATATCGACGACGAGTTGAGAAGTCATCTAAAGGAAATGCAGGGACTCAATTATCGAACCCTGAACGAATACGACCGCGGTGTCTACGACGGTTATGTTCAGGCAGTCACCGAAATTTTAAAAAAGATAGAAAAAAAGTTCGCACAGGTGGGGTAATTTGTTCCGAATTTTAGTTTTAGGTTCCGGTGCGGTCTCTGGATTGTATGCTGGAAAACTGGCACAAGCAGGTTGTAGTCTTGATTTTTGGGTTCGAAAAAATGCGACCGATCTAAAACAAAACGGGTTTCAGATTTCAAGTCAACCTTGGGGAAATTTCGAATATTTCCCCGATGACGTTTTTGAAACACTACCAGAAAGTTTAGACGGATACGATCTTGTTCTCAATGGTTTGAAATGTCTTCCTGAGATTGGACTCGAATCCATTTTAGGAAAGGCAATTCCCAAACATCTTCCAATCCTGCTTTTGCAAAACGGGATCGGTATCGAAGAACCAGTTTCAGCCCTTTACCCTTCCAACGAAATTTTGAGCGGGCTCGCATTCGTTTGCGCCAATCGACTTTCCAACGGAAAGATTCTTCATCTGGACTATGGAGAATTGACTCTTGGTTCCGAAAATCGTTCCCCTTCGAAAGTTTGTGAAACCTTGGTGCGACTCTTTCAATCCGTGGGGGTTCCTGCACAACTCACGGATTCCATCCGTCAAGCGCGGTGGAAAAAGTTGATGTGGAATGCGCCCTTCAATCCGATCAGCGTTTTGTCGGCAGGAAAGAATACTTCGGAAATTCTCGCGTTAGACGAAAGCCGCTTTCTCGTCATCGAAATTATGAAGGAAGTTCAAATCCTTTCCCGTCTGGACGGGGCGGAAGTTCCCGAAAGCCAGATTGACACATTCATAACGATGACCGAAACGATGAAACCGTATAAAACGAGTATGCTTTTGGATTTTGAAGCAGGGAGACCGATGGAGTTGGATGCGATTTTAGGCAACGCATTAAAAATCGCAAAACGATATGAGGTGGAGACTCCTTATATCAAGACGTTATACGGTATTTTAAAACTAATGAACGGCTCAAAGCGAGTTGAGTAATTTTTTGATCCCTCTTTCCAGCCCGTCCAAAGAAAGAAAATACATCGGAATCTGACTTCCGATTTCCCGGATCGTTGGAGCGTCCCAATATTTTTTGGGCTCGGGATTGAGCCAGATTAAATCTCGAAACTGTCTTTTGATCCGTTTTAGAGAATCCAAACCCGACTCCGGATTTTCCGGTAATCGAGAATCCATCCTAAAACGACTGTGATAAAATCCGTAAGTAGGATCCATCAATTCATAGGGAGCCATGTATGCGTCTCCGACCAGAATCAGTTTTGTATCATCGCTGTGTTTTTTGAAAATTCTCTGAAGAGAAATCGGAGTTCTCATGTTCGCCTTTGGATATACCGCGTCGTAGATGATATTGTGAAAGTAATAGTAATGAAATTCCTTAAAATGATTGATCTGATGACTCGCCGAAAAGAGTTTGTTCACTCGTTCCGCATGAGCGGTCATACTTCCGCCGGTATCCATCAAGAGCAAAACCTTGAGACCGTTTTTACGCGAACGTTCGAATTCGAGCTGAATGTCACCCGCGTTCTTACAGGTAGAATCGATGGTTTTCGGAAGATGAAATTCGGACACACCTTCCTTTCTAAGATTTCTAAGTTTTTTGAGCGCGATTTTGATCTGTCTTACGTCGAGTTGTTCGTCCGTCCTGTATTCTTTATAACGTCTTTCTAATGCTTGAAATACGGCGGAACGATTCCCTCCCTCTCCGCTTACCCTCACTCCTTCCGGGTTGGATCCGTTATGACCAAAGGGGGAAGAACCTCCTGTGCCCACCCATTTACTTCCTCCGTGGTGTTCCCCTTTTTGTTCTTCGAGTCTTTTTTTAAATTCTTCTAAGAGTTGATCGGGAGGAATGAGGGACGGAGGAAGTTTGTCCGGATTGTCGAATAGATTGTTGAGCCAGTTTAAAAGTTCTTGTTTGAGTTCGGGACGAAGCGCTCCTTTTTCTCCGAAAATTTCGGAGAACACAAGATCAAACGCATCGAAGTATTTGATGTCCTTTACCATACAGGCTCTGGAAAAACGATAGAGTTCGTCCAGTGAAACCCATGCCTTTCGATGAGTCGTAAAATGATCCAACACTTTCAGAAAATCCAAAAATTCTCCCGTGGTGACCGGTATCCCTTCCGTCTTGAGCCTGTAAAAGAAAGAAATGAACATATCAGTTCCTAAAAAGTCTCATATCTTCCTCGTTTTTGATCAGAGCTCCCAAAAACGGAACTCGAACTTCTTCCTTCAATACCGCGCCCTGATGAACCAAAATCTGAATCCAATCCAAAAGTTCGCTCGTTCCCGGTTTCTTTTTTAGATCGTCCATTCTTCGAATGAGATAAAACATCTCGAGTGCTTTGATCAAAAGCGTATGTCCAATTCCAGGATAATGCGACTGGATGATTTTTTTCATAAACTCCGGATCCGGAAATTCTATATAATGAAAAATGCATCTTCTTAAAAACGCAGCGGGAAGTTCCTTTTCGTTGTTGGAAGTGATGATAGTCAAAGGACGGTGTTTTGCCTGAACACGTTTGGAAATTTCGGGGATAAAGAACTCCATCCGATCCAATTCCAAAAGTAAATCGTTCGGAAACTCAATATCCGCTTTATCGATCTCGTCGATCAAAACGATCGACTTTCGATCCAAATCAAAAGCTTCACCTAACGCTCCCAGACGGATATAGTTTTCTATATTCTTCACTTTTTCGGAATCTTCCGAAAATCGAGAATCGTTCAAACGAGAAACTGCATCGTAAAAATAAAGACCTTCTTTTGCTTGAGTGATGGATTTGATATGCCAGGTGTAAAGAGGCAGCTTTCTCTGGTCCGCTAAGTATTCGGCTAAAAGGGATTTTCCGGTTCCGGGTTCTCCCTTTAAAAGTAAAGGACGAGAAGTCACTTCTGCGAGCAGGATCGCTTCTTCCAAAGCAGGAGACAACAAATAGGTTTCAGTGGATAGTTTCATTGGAAATCTTGGGTTGATTCTAACGCAAACAACGTTCCCTGCAAGAGAAAAAAACCTCTCTTCTATCTGACTTCAAAAACCACACTATCGATCATTTTTCCGTTTTGATCCTGTAACGAAAGAATGTAAAATCCTTTCTCCGGTTTCCAAAACCATTCCTTGTCTTTCAATTCTCCCAAAGTGTTTCCGTTTAAGATCCATCGAAAACCGGATTCAAAACTGGAAGCAGAAAAGCGCAGTCTCTGTCTTCCTTTAGGAATATCGGGATCCAGCGCAAAGATGGTCTCATTTCCGGGAACGAGAATTTTTGGATTGGATGAAGGATTTGCGATCCTGCTCTTCGGAACTTCGTTCTGTATTTCCAAGATTGGATTCCAGGAGTTAGATTCCCGTTCTTGTAAAAGATTCATTACTGCATTCCAAATCGGAGCCGCACCGGTCACACCACTGACATCCCACATCGGACTTCCGTTCATATTCCCCACCCAAACACCGACCGTGTATTTTTTTGAATATCCAATACACCAGTTGTCACGCATATCTTGAGAAGTTCCCGTTTTGGCCGCACTAAAAAATCTCGTACTCAAGTGATTGTTTAAACCGAAAGAGAGAGAACGATATTCCCGATTGGAAAGGATTTCGGATAACGTGTCTGCGGAATCCCGTGAATAAACGCGGGCCAAAGATGATCCTTCTTGAAGGCTTTCTGAAAGAACCTGTCTTGCTTTGAATGGATCCAGGGTAGTTTCGGAATAGATTCCTCCGTTTGCAAGAGTTCGATACGCATTCGTAAGTTCTAATAAAGTTACGTCCGCGGTGCCCAAAGCCAAAGAAACTCCGTAAAAATCAGCCCGTTTTAATCCTAAAATCCCGAGTTCCTTCAATTTTTGGACAAAATCCGGAACTCCTACCAGATCCAAAACGTGAATTGCCGGAATGTTCAAAGAAGAAGCCAACGCATACTTTGCCTGAACTTTTCCGTGATAGACATTACTGTAATTGGAAGGTCTGTAAATTCCGGAAACCGCATTCCATTCCGCCGGAGAGTCTTCCAAAATCGAACTTGGCTTGAGAATCCTCTTTTCAAACGCAAGAGCGTATAAAAACGGTTTCAACGTGGATCCCGCTTGTCTTTTAGAAGAAATCGCATCCACATAAAAAGAACGAGTATTCGGAAGATTTCCCACATAAGCAAGAACCGCCCCAGATGAATTGTCCAAAACGAGAATGCCGGTCTCGGCGACGTTTTGATGTTTCAATCCTTCGAGAATGTTTTTAGAAAGTTCCGTAATTTTCGACTGAAGATCAAAGTCCAAAGTGGTTTTCCATCTTCCGTTTTTTTCCGAACGAGTTTCGTTGTCCTTAAAAACTTTTTGGGCAAAGTGATACGCGATTCCCCCAAAAGAAGGCAACCCAGTCGGTTTGGAGGTTGCGATCTCGGCAGTTGAAAAAAAAGAACCGCAAAGATCAGCCTTGTCTATTTTTTTAGCCAGGGCACAACTTCGTTTGCTTAAGAATTCTGGACCCGCGTGCGGAAACGGTAGCAAAGAAACAAGAAGAATGGATTCGGTGTCGCTCAACGCGGAGGGTTCCTTTTGAAAAAGCCCTCTGCTGACCGCACGAAGCCCTCTCAATTCTCCCCGAAACTGTGCGAGATTGAGATACGCGACAATGATCTCCGTTTTCTTCCAGGTCTTTTCGAGTTGTCGAGCATAGGACATCTGTTCCCATTTATCGAAGAAACTTCGTTTGCCCGGCGTGGTCTTAAGAAAAATCCCGGCCAACTGCATAGACAAAGTGCTGGCTCCCCGTTTGGAAACTCCAAGAACCCGATCTCGAACCGCGCCTAAAACCGCATAGGAATCCACCCCAGAATGTTCGAAGAATCGCTTGTCCTCCTGGATCAAAAGAGAAAGAAGTAATGTTTCCGGAATTTCCGATTCTTCCGTCCAGACGAGTTTTCTTTCCTTCTTATCCAAACGGATCGTCTGTAAAAATCTTCCGTAAAGATCCACGATGATTCCATCGGAAGGCGAATATCCATTTCGTATTTCCGAATAAGAAGGAATGACGCGATCTTCCTGGGAAATTAAGGAATCAGAATACAATAATATACTGATACAAAAAATAATCAGTATATTATTTTTTAAAAACAAAATTACTCCTTCGTGACAGATTGATCGGGATTGGGAACTTCCGCAAACTGATCGGGAAGATACATCGCCTCAACGCGAGTCTGAGGAAGAACAAACCTGCCCGCATGATTGATTCGATAAACGTATTCTAAGGTGACCGTTCCCGCAGGAAGATATTCAAAGTATGCGGTGTATCCTTCCCATTTTCTTTCTATAAAAGTCGGCGAGGACCACCAGTTGTCGTCTTTCACCAACTCTGATCCGGAACGGGAATCGTTTCCAAGTCCGGAACCCAAAATGCTCGCACCCGCAGGAATCGGATCCTTGATCGCGACCCAGGAAAGATCCGATTCGGTTTTGATTTTCAATCGGACTCGAACCAAATCCCCTTCCCTAAAAGAAGATTTACTGCTTCCGGACTCGTCTATGATTTCCTTATCAAGCCTCATTCCGCTTTCCAGTTTTTCCTTTAAAGGCAGCGCGGCTTTTGTATGAATCACCGCATACGGTTTGCCACTTCCATTTTGGACAAATTCCAAATTTTGTGTGGAGCCTGGCATCGGAATCGAAATAGGAGGAGGATCTTTTTTATTCTTCCACTCCAATGTGTTGCTGTTGTTTCCGAGAGTGACTAACGTGTTTCCTTCCACGGAATCTTTTTCAAACTGTTTGGAGTAATTCTGAAACGCTAAAATTCCCAGAGCGTTTGCGGTAGTGATATCCCAATGCCCCTTGGATTGTCTTGCGATCGCTCCTCGGATCAGCCGAGGTAGATCCTCTTTCCAAGAAGGATCTTTGACTACGGATAAAATGGTTCTCATTACCGTAGAGTCACCGGAAGACAAAAGCCACCAAAGCCCGGGCTCATCCGCAAAGTTGTAGGAAGTTCCCTGGATTCTAAATCGGGACTTAAGAAGGACGTCTAACCCAGCAATCTGATTCTTAAAAGCATTCGATTTGGAATAGATATTTCTCAAACTGATCAAAATGTCAGTGGGCAGAATTTTCGGATCCGTTTGAACCGCGCGAATACTATCGTCCCCAAGAGAAGTAAATCGGGACAAGGCATCCAATACGATGATCTTTTTTAATTTTGTGTCCGTATTGGAAACGTAACTGTTTCTAAAAATCAAATCTTTGCTGTATCGATTCAATGCTTGGATCATCGTTTCCCGCACCGCATCGGGTATGACAAAACCGGATTCCGAGGAAAGAATCAAAATATATGCGGTTAAAATCTCGCTTCCATAGATAGAAGAAGGAAAGAACTTCAAGAGACCATCTCCATCCAAATACGCGCCGAGATGTGCCATAATCTGATCCCATTCTTTCGTGGCTCCGGAAGAGACCGCCTTGGAAAGTTTTTGCTCCAAACAAGAATACGGATACGTATTCATATGATCCTTTGCCGAAAGAATCGCTCCGCCGGTCAGAGTGGACTTTAGACTGACTTCCAATTTCCCGCTTCCCGCAATCGCTTCTTGATTTTCTTGGATAGGAACGCTGAACTTCCCGTCTTCCAGTTGAACAAAGGTGGATTGCAACACTCTTACAGGAACGGACTCCCCCACCTTTTGACGAAAACGAACCGTATCTGAAAATTCGCCGCCGATTTCCCGAGTGTTGAATTCATATACGATTTCATTCTTCTGAGTCGGAATGGAAATTTCCCAGTTTACGATCTTGGATTCCCCTGCACCGAGTTCGATTTTTTTGGATTCCAATTTGAGATCGGGAGAAGTTTTAGGACTGATTTCCAATTGGAGAGAACGATTGCTCGTATTCTTGAGTGAAAGCCCGCTTTGTGTCAGATCCTTTTCTCTTGCAAACGGTGCGATACTCGGATATACAAGCACGTCTCTTGTGGTTTGGATCTGGGTCGATGCGGAACCGAATTTATCTTTTCCGGAATGTACAATCGCCACGATTTGAAACGATGTCAAAGAATCATTGAGAGGAATCTCCACCTCCAACTTCCCGTTTTCATCGGGTTTTAAGTCGGCTTTCCAATACAAAAGAGTATCAAACAATTCTCTCGTTGTCGCGCCGCCTCCCCCGCCACCCGGAGGTAAACTTTTCAATCCGAAATGTCTGCGTCCGATTACTTGGAGTTGTGCCGTTGAGGTCTCAACGGAGTTTCCTCTTTCTTTCATCATCGCACGGAGCAGATCCCAACTATCGTTCGATTTGAGTTCCAACAAGCCTTGATCGACGGCGGCTAACGTAATCCTCGCATCCTTTTTTACCTGAGAAGAAAGATGATCGATTTGAATTTTAACTTTTGCTTTTTGTCTGGTTCCATAAACCGCCTTATCCGTTTCCACTCGAAGCGGGATCTCGAATGGTTTCCAGCCGACCCGGATCTGGGCCACACCCAATCGAAACGACGGTCTTGCCAAATCCACAAGAGCGGTTTCTTTAGGAGTGTCGACGCGCCCTCGAACCGCCAATACGGAAACAAACACGTTAGGCGCGTATGCGTTTTCAATCGGAATTTCCAGTATCGGATTTTTACCGCTCAACGGTTTGATAAACGAAGTGAGAATTCCCTCTCGTTCCACTGTCACGAGCGCGGTCGCTTCTCGAAAAGGCATTCTAATTTGGAATTTTGCTTTTTCTCCGGCCTGATATTCTTTCTTTTCCGGAAGCAAATCCATTCGATCGTGATCCGCAGCTGCAAACCAAATGTCCTCTTTTCCCGTGATCCAAACCGAAGAATTTGCCTTTACGTTTTCTCCGGAAAGAGAGGCTTCGAAGAAAACCTCTCCCGTTTCCTTTACGACACCCGAACAAAAAAGAAATCCTTTATCATTTGTTTTTCCGGAACAAAATTCTCCCAGCTCTTTCACTTCCGGTTTATGTTCGTAACTATAAAAGCCTCCGACCAAACGTTTTCGATGCGAATAGTATTTTTTTGTAAACGATTGAACGATGACTTTTTTACCTTCAACCGGCTTTCCGTTCAGATCCAAAACGGCCACCTTGAACTTGACGGAGTCCTGCGTCGCAGCCCAACTCTCGGGAGCGATACCGATATGATATCCCGAAGGATAGATCGGAAACGAGCGATAGGCGCTCTGAATTTCTCCGTTTGGATCCCTGTATTCCAACTCCGCCTCCAAACGTTGTGGAGAATCGGATTCCGGAATGTTTTTGACCGTGCTTTCAAAAAATCCCCTTGAATCAAGCACGAGTGAGTTTTTAACAAAACTTCGGGCGGTCTGTGTTTCCCATTCGGAATCATCCTGTTTTTTGTTCACCTTTCCATTGCTAAAGTAGAATTCCGGATAATCGGCAAAAGAAACGGCACCACCGGGAACCACTCTGGTTCTCACTAAAACGGGAATTTTACCCGCTCCCCCTCCTGACAAATAACGAATGTTTCCTGTGATTTCCAACTTGGAAGGGCGGATGTTCGAACCCGTCGTTTGAAAATCTGCTTTCATCAAAGGAACTCTGAATTCCTCCAAACGAAATTCTCCGATATTCACATTTCTGTTTGCGGTTCCGGAAAATTCGGTTAATACAATTTGATAAACACCGAGATTTGCTTCTTTGGGAATCTTAAATTGAGCGGAGCTTGTTCCTTCCATATTCCATTTTAGAGGAATGGAATATTCTTTTTCGGTTCCGGAATGAATGATCTTCGCATACATCGGGAATTCCTTGGATGCGGGAAATTCAAATCCGAGAGAGCGTTTGGCTCTGGAAACGATTTTCATGGAAAGGGTTTCTCCGGCACGAAACAAAGTCCGGTCCAAAACCGGGTGAAACAAAACGGAACTACTTTCGTAATCTCCCGGAAGATTGAATCTCCAATTTTCAATTCCGTTTTGCCATTTGGTATGACTGAACGTAAAGTCGTCTTCGAAAGCGGCGGTCAGGAACAAACCGTTTTCATACGATTTCCAAGAACAGCGACGAACATCGTTCTTGTATGGAATTCCGCGGATCAGCAAGGTTCCCGAACTGTTTGTTTTACCCGAAAAAATTTTTTCATTTTTACAATTGTAAATCTGAACATCCGCGTTTGCCACCGGTTTTGCGTCGTTCAACCTCGTAACCCAGACTAAGGAAGATTCCTTACCCCATTTAAAATGAAGAGAAAGATTGGTAACAAGCGCTCCGGTTCTTACATAAAACGGTTGATTGGTTCCTAAAAAAGAATTCCCCAATACGTCCGATTTCATCTCCACGATGTGAAAACCCGGAGTTTTCAGGGGAATTCCGACCACTTCAAATCTGCGAGTCCCGTGTTTTGACTGCAGTTTGATTTCGTTCGTCGCAGGAAGCGGATTCTTCGAAGGTTCAAAAAGAGAATCCTTGTGTTCCAAAGATTCCAAAATTCTCAAATACTTCCGGATCTCTGCGATCTGATTCGGTCCTAAGATCAGTTCTTTTCCCGTAAATTGTTTTGTGGATCCCTGTGTTTCCTTCTCGTCCTTTCCTGTGGCCCAATTGAGGATCTCTTTTCCTTTCTCCTTGAGTTTATCAAACTGTTTGTCGAGAGTTTCCTGATTTGCAGGGTTGGTTTTGATCTGATAGTGGCGAACCGGATTCTCCGCCTCCAAGTTTCGAATGGTAACGGGAAGAATCGCTTCCGGAAAACGCTCCAAAATTCCAAACTTCGCGGAAAATTTTAGCAGAGGCGGATAATCCTCCGTAGAAACACTCAGAGGAAAGGAAGATTGATTGGAGAGAGAACGCTCCGCGTCGTCTTTTATCGCTGAAGGAAGAAGGACTTGAAATTTGGATTTCGGCTGGATCGGAGCCGGAAAACTCACTCCGTAATTGTAATTTCCGTCTTCGGAATTTACCTTTGCTGGAATTAGTTTTCCATCGGCGGTTTGTAGCTGAATTTTTTTAAGAGTTTCCACCGCGACCGGGGCGGTAAACGTTACGTAAAAAGGAAGAGAGGGAATACAAGCCGCCTTTGCGTTGACTCGACTGCAACTGAATTCCGCCAGAAACGGCTTTCGAACCGTATATTCAATTTTTCTTGTGGAACTTCTGACGATTCCGGATTTGGATTTGAGTCCTTGTTCCAGTATGAGATAAACCTTTTTACCACTCGGAAATTTTTGATCGGGTTTGAGCAAAATTGTTGTCGGACTTTTTATTTCTTCCCGATAACTGGCTTTGAGAATTTTTTTTTCCAGGGACTGGTCGCTCACGATGCTAAATCCGATCTTTTCACGAATTCCCTCGGCTACAAAGTAAAGATGATCGGACGCAGAAGAAAGATCCACTTCCGAATCCAGGTCGAGAACAAAAATCTGCTCCTCGTCAATGACTCCGCCCGCGTAAGGCGAAGACGATTCCATCTCGGGACCGCCGGTATAAAAGGAAAAACGTTCCCCCTCTTTCGGAGAATTTCCGGAAATCGATTTGATCTTTTTTGTTTCAAAACTGCATTCCACTCCTCCTGGAAGCGGGGAATGGAATTCCAAAACCCAGTTTTTATCGTCGACCCAGCGTTCCGTGCCTTTTACAGGACAACGGATTTCAAACGGATACAAAGAAAATTTAGGATTTCCTAATGGAATCATGGATTCCGAAAATCGCGCCCGGATTTGAGACGGTCTTTTTACTTCTCCGGTCGGGTTGAATTCGATCTGAACCTGAGCGCTCAAACTTCCCGCAAAGAGTATAAAAATTATAAAACAAAAACTTCGCAGGCTTCCTTTTTTTCGAAATCGAAACCGTGAATTTTGAAAAAGAGCGCGGGTTGTAGAAAGGAAATGTATGAGGAAATGCAAGGTTTTCTCCCGAACAATAGTTTGTTTCAGAAAGAAAAGCTCGATCTCAAAAACGATGCAAGCAAATTCTATCGAGCGACGTGTTGCGTTGAGTTGCTCCAGGAAGCGAGATAACCAAAAGGCAGCGAAGCGTTTAAACTCAATGTTTCCCCCTCTTGGTCGAAACATAAGGATGGTTCTCATCGTAGATGAGATGAGCGCCCTACATTACGACCCATAGGAAGTAATGTGCTGAGTTTAGAAAGCGACAAAACTCAAGGGTCCACTCTGAATACGATCCTGAGTTCAAAAATTAACCAGCAATGCTCGCTTCACGGATCAGAATGTCCGGAATCTTTATAGAAGAATAAGAATCGTTGTATTCGTTTGAAATTCCCTCGATTCGAAAAAGGAGATCAAAAAAATTCAAGTTCATTGTAATTCTATCCACCGGATGAACGGGCTTTCCGTTTTTATAATAAAAGCCTTGCACCCCGATCGAAATTTCCCCGGAGACGGCGCTGCATCCCGATCCGCCTTCCAATTTGAGAATGTAGATACATTCCGGATAACGTGCCAGCAACTCCTCAAGAGAGTCGTTTCCTTTCGGAACCACGTAATTATGAAACGAAGTGCCGACCCTTCCCCCATACGAACGAACCGCATTTCCGGTGGGGGTCACACCCGCCTTTTTCGCCGATTCCAAATTATAAAGATACGTCTGCAAAACTCCGTCTTGGATGATGGACTTCTTCTTCGTTAAAATTCCTTCCGCGTCCAAAAGCCGGGAACCGGGATAATCGATCACGTGGGGATCGCAGAAAACGTTCCAGTTGGAAGACGCGATCTGCGAGCCTACCTTTCCTTCCAGTCTGGAAAGTCCTTTTTGAACGCTGTCCGCGGAAAACGGAGACGAGAACATTCCAAAAATCTGAGGACTGATTCTGTTTGAAAGAACAACAGGATACGTTCCGCTTTTGACGGGTTCAGCCCCCAAAAGCGCCAAAGAACGTTCGGTTGCGGTGGAAACGATAAACTCTGGTTGAATTTTTTCCACGTCCAAACCCGATCGTGTATACCCGCCCATCTTCTTCGACTTTCCATCGGTTGCGACTAACGCAACTCCAGCGGAAATCAGATTCGATTTTTCACTGTGATACAATCCATTCGAATTTGCTAATATAAATCGGCTCCAGGTTTTACCCGCATACGAATACGGAACGTTTTCGATCTTATCTCCTACGGACCACGCCAAATCGTCCAACTTCTCTCCCGTGGATTTCAACCATTCGAAACCGAGGGATTCTAAAGATTCTTCATAAGAGCGGATCGGAATTTCAGGAAGTTTGGAAGGACCGGGAAGATCGATATCCAACACATCGGAAATTTTCGCCTGTGCGATCGCGTCTTCCACCATTTGGGATAGGGCTTCCTGGGATAATTTTTCGCTGTAAGAATAACCGGGTTTGCCGTTTTGAATCAGACGGATTCCGATTCCCCTGGAATTGGAAAGTTCAGTATTGCTGACTCTTTTTTTAAAAAGCTCGATTCCCACGTCTTTGGATTCCGCACCCACGAGATCGAATTGGCCCAAACCTTTTCGTTTGCATTCGTCTAACACGTATTCGACGGATTGATCCAAATTCAAGAACGGCCTCCCACGAGAATCTCGTCCACTTTCAAGGAAGGTTGCCCCACCGTAACCGGAACAGAACCCGACGCGGCGCCGCACATTCCCGCAGCCAATTCGAGATCGTTTCCTACCATGCTGATCTTGGGAAGAATCTCGTCCCCCTTTCCGATCAAAGTCGCTCCTCTGACAGGTTCCGCGATTTTGCCGTTTCGGATCACATATCCTTCTTCTACTGAAAAATTAAATTCTCCCGTGGATGGATTTACGGAACCTCCGCCCATCTTCTTTGCAAAAAGTCCGTATTCCACACCCGCCAACATGGATTCAAAAGAATCGGTACCCGCTGCGATGTAAGTGTTTCTCATTCTGGAAACGGGAGCATACATATAACTTTCTCTACGAGCGCTTCCCGTTTTAGGAACTCCCACTTCTTCGGCTCCGATTCGATCGGAAAGATAATTTTTTAAAACTCCATTCTCGATCAAAACCGTCTTCTGCGGCGCCGATCCTTCGTCATCCACGGAAATACTTCCCCAAGAATCCGGAATCGTTCCGTCGTCAATCGCGGTCAGACAGGATTGTCCGATGGTTTCGCCTAACTTTCCCACAAAAGGAGAAGACTTTTTGCGAATGGCTTCGGTTTCCAAGGGATGTCCGCAGGCTTCGTGAAAGATTACCCCTCCAAAACCGTTCCCCATCACGACCGGCATTTTTTTACCTTGGATGTATCCGGCGGATAACATAAGCAAAGCCCTTTCCGCGGCCGTTTTAGAAAGTTGTTCAATCGGGAGATTGCTAAAAAATTCGAATCCCTTTTTTGCTCCCGGATTTTCGGAGGCAACAAATCGTTCCCCCTCTTTTTCCGCGGCTACGTTGATGCTAAATCGGCTCCGAACCCGCAAGTCTTCCAAGGCCAATCCTTCCGAATTGTAAATTCCTATCTTAGAAACGGAATCCGATGCGGAAGCGCTTACTTGAACGATGTTGGAAGAAGTTCCGCGCGCGGTTTGATCCGCTCTGAATAATAATTCCAATTTTTCATCCGGGGTCACTTTCCGAGGATCTCGAATGTTTGCGGGAAAATTCGGCGTCTTGATATCACCTCGAAGAACAAAGGCCTGTCCTGCGCCTTTGGCGGCACCTCTCGAATCGGCAAGAAGATCGATCAACGAAATGAGATGTTCCGAATCTTCGTTGTTTGTATGTGCGTAAAGAACGTCGGTTCCATAGATCAATCGGATTCCAATTCCGTAATCAATTCCTGCAAAACTTTGTTCGATTTTACGATCTCTTAAACTTACGGAAGAGGATCTTGTTTCTTCTTCAAATATTTCTACGAAATCTGCTTTTCTGGAAAGTCCTGCTTCCAGAATGAGGTGGGCTTTGTCTGTATGCATTCTATCCTTTTAGACTCCAAAAAATTTCCGGAGTATTGTTTCCATCAAGGCTTCTTGATTTTTTCTCTGTATTTGATCGCGTGTGCGGTCGCCTTCCATTTGATTCGATTCCAAACAAAAAAGAGAATACTGGTTTC
This sequence comes from Leptospira sp. WS92.C1, assembly GCF_040833975.1. Classification (NCBI taxonomy): domain Bacteria; kingdom Pseudomonadati; phylum Spirochaetota; class Leptospiria; order Leptospirales; family Leptospiraceae; genus Leptospira; species Leptospira gorisiae. The sequence continues at coordinate 2,005,781 of NZ_CP162130.1, read as the reverse complement.
TTCGATCTCAAAACGGTAATTCATGATCTCATCTCCACCCAAGGTTTTGGATTTGTCGACCAATTCCTTGTATCCGGTTTCACCGGTTAAGACCAATAGAAACCAATCCGTATAAATCCCTTCGGCTTCGACGGTTCCCAAAATCTGAAAATCATCCGAAGAAATCACGTATTGGGTGTGATTCGTTCCGAGTCCGGGAATTCGAATTCCTCTATAAATACAACCGCTCGTCACCAAAGAAACCAACGCCAACAACAGCACAGTTCTCAATTTCCATGTTTTCATCGTATCCTCCAAATTTTAACTTACTAAAAATATTATAAATCTCGAATATAGCTCGAGTCGGGAAGTTTTCCCTGAAGCGCAAGCCGAATATAATCCACTCCCTTGAGTTCTTCCGTGTATCTCGGAATCAGGTGAAAGTGTATATGCGGTATCATCTCGGAGACGGTCACAGTATAAATTTTTAAAGGGGAATGATCTTGATAGATCCGTTCAGTCGCAAATTGCAATGCATTTCCGAAATCGACAAACGATCCTGTCGTCCAGTCCTGATAGGAAGTCCAGTGCAAAATCGGTTCGATGTAAAGATACCCTTTCAGCCTTTTTTCTTTTTCGGAATGGCGGACCGCAAACGCGCCGAAATGCGCGAGAATTTCGACATTCTCGCCGGAATGATGAATTTGGCAAATAGGACAATCTAACATAAAAACGAATCCGTTTGTTTTAAGAATATTCTACGGAATGCCATTCTGTATAGGATAAAATCAATTTTTAAAAACCGGAAAAAATGATTTTTCGATTCGGAATTTATTCTTCCCAGAATCCGGATTCGGATAAATGATAGAACCCTAAGTTCCACTTTCCTTTCAAAAAGGCCTTTTAAAAATGAAACCATTTTATTCCCTCTGTTTTCTTTTCCTGTTTTGGAATCAATCTGCGACTGCGGAAACTTCCTCTTTCTCCGATCGTTTGATTTCTCTCAAACGATTTTTAGGAGACCCGGTGATCGTGGAAAAGTCTTGGTTGGTGAAATCGATTCCCGTTTGGAAAAAAGAAGAAGAATCCAGACTCGAGGTATTTCTCAAAAAGATTCTTACGTCCAAACTGTCCAAACTCAAAGGTTCGTCCTTTCCCTCCAAAGAATCTTTAAAGACACAATTCAAATCAATTCCCAATCTCGGTGGAATTAGAATTCGAAATCAAAAAACAGAATTGTTTTTCTGGGTTTCTTCCGGAACGGAATTTCCCAATCTTTCGCAAATCAAAGACTTTCAGATCGAATCGTATTATGTGGATTTTTATCTGGGAAGACAAGGCGGTCTCGCATCCGCGGAATTTCCAAAAACGGGTTTGACTTCCGCATTTTACTTTTTTTCGGAAGATGAAACGCTTCTCTATTTTCAGAAATCCGCAAAACAAGAAATCACCGAACTCAAGTCAATGGAAGAATTGAATTCATATTATAAAAATCAAATCAATCGTTGTGATGATTGCGAAAAACTAAAACTCAGCGAAGGCACGTTATTCGTCTTCCCTGCTCAAAGTTCGATCTTTTTTTGGCTTCGATGGGGTCTCGGGTTTTTACTCGTTTTGTTGGGACTCGTCCTCACGATTTTCTTTTTCAGAAGCTTTTTGATCCGGAATCAGGAAACTCTCAAAAAGGCAATCCAGGCTCAAAAGAATCTGGAAAAAGAAAAAAACTCCATTTTAACCCAATAGTTATCAAAAATTTACTATACAAACAACTGGCTCTATTTTACACTTGTATCCAGAAAACCGGGTGACATAAACCTGAGTTTTTTCAAAAATCGAATCCGAATCCTTTTTTTTCGGATCGAAAGATTCTTTTTTGTCGGGTGTGGGACTTATACTTAAAAAAGTGAACCGCTTCTAAAACACGGAGCGACTGTCTGGAACCGAAAAGGTGGAGGCAGAAAACAATGGGAGAAGGTATTATGAAGAAAAGTAAAGAAGAAGTTCAAAGCGCAACGGACGATCCGAAAAAATTAGCCATTGAGCAAGCAATGAGCCAAATTGAAAAACAATTTGGTAAAGGTGCAATCATGAAATTAGGATCGGACGCGGCGAGACAGGTAGTTCAAGTCATTCCCTCCGGATCCTTGGATCTGGACGTTGCCCTTGGGATCGGTGGTTATCCGATTGGAAGAATTGTGGAAATCTACGGACCAGAGTCTTCTGGTAAAACGACCTTGACCCTTTCTGCTATTGCAGAAGCGCAGAAAAGAGGCGGTGTAGCAGCTTTTATCGACGCAGAACACGCTCTGGATCCATCCTACGCCAAAAAGCTGGGCGTTAATATAGACGAACTTCTCGTTTCTCAACCGGACAACGGGGAAGAAGCACTTGAAATCTGCGAATCCCTAGTTCGAAGCAATGCGATCGATCTGATCGTAATCGACTCGGTGGCTGCCTTAGTCCCCAAAGCGGAAATCGAAGGGGATATGGGAGATTCTCATATGGGTTTACAAGCAAGGCTCATGTCTCAGGCGCTTCGAAAACTCACCGGAACCATTTCAAAATCCAAAACCGTTGTTATTTTTATCAACCAAATCCGAATGAAAATCGGTGTGATGTTCGGATCTCCGGAAACAACGACAGGCGGAAACGCCCTTAAATTCTATTGTTCGGTTCGACTCGACATTCGTAAAATCGAAACGATCAAGGAAAAGGAGGAATCGATTGGAAATCGAGTCCGGGTCAAAGTTGTCAAAAACAAATGTGCACCACCTTTCAAACAGGCTGAATTTGACATAATCTTCAACGCGGGAATCAGCCGAGAAGGTTCTCTGGTTGACCTCGGTGTAAAACATGATATCATCAACAAAGCAGGAGCCTGGTATTCGTACAACACGGAAAAGATCGGGCAAGGAAAAGATGCAGCAAAAGAGTATCTGAAAAACAATCCTGATATCGCCTTCACCATAGAGAATATGGTTCGGGATTTGAACGGCTTGCCTTTGCTGGCGCAGGATAAAAAACCGCGTAGCAGCAAAGAGGAAAAATTAGAGCAAGCCGCTGGTTGAAAACTGGCTTTCTTTTTAGGAACCCTTGACCGCCGGATGAGAAATCATCCGGCGTTTTTTTTTAGTTACAGCTAAGTCCCTGAATTAAATTCTTTCTTTAGAAAAGGTCGGAAACCTTTCGGACACCGAGGATTCATGGCAGAAATTAGCATTTTAGGAGCGGGCGGATTTACCGGTAAGGAGCTTCTCTCCCTCCTTTCCCATCAGTCGGAACACCAAGTCATTCATATCACAAGCGATAAACTTGCCGGAAAAACTCTTTCCGAAGTATTTCCTGAAATTCCATTTCCTAAAAATCTAATCTTTCATAAACACGAAGATCCGATCCCGAAAGGATCCCTGATCGTCCTCGCGGTTCCCAACGAGGTTTCGATAGAAGCAGCTCCTAAATTTTTGGACGCAGGACACAAGGTAATCGATCTTTCCGGAGTGTATCGACTTCACAACCAAGAAACATTAGAAAAACATTATAAAATCAAACATACAAAATTTTCCTATGTCGATAAGGCGGTATTCGGAATTCCCGAAATTTTCAGGGAAAAATTGAAAGGTGCCGATTTTGTTTCCAACCCGGGTTGTTTTTCCACCTCTGTAATTCTTCCCGTTTATTTGTTAAACGAATTCAGAAAAAATATCAAACCTCGCATCGTTGCGGATTCCAAATCCGGCGTTTCGGGTGCGGGCGGAAGAACGGAAGACGCTGGTTTTTCTTATACCGGGGTGTACGAAAACTTTCGCGCGTATAAGGTTCTATCTCATCAACACGAGCCGGAAATTCAGGAATACATTTATGCAAACTCGGGACTTCCCGAGCCCGAAGTCATCTTTACTCCCCATTTGCTCCCGGTTTACAGAGGAATTCTTTCCACAATCGTTTTAGAATTGGGTTCCGAACCAAACAAAGATCCGCTTGATGTCCTGAAAGATTCTTCAAAAAACGAACCGTTTATCCGGATTTACAAAACTCCGGAAGAGATCGAATTGAAAAAAGTACAACATACGAACTTTCTGGACATTTCTCTGAAACAAAGAGGCAGCACGTTAGTCGTGATATCCGCTCTGGACAATCTTGTCAAAGGCGCTGCGGGACAGGCTTTGCAAAACATCAATCTCATGACCGGGACCGAAGAAACCTTAGGGTTACTTCCGTAAAATCATATGGAAAAGGTAAGTTTATATCATTTAGTCAGAGACGTAGCCAGCGTTTACGCGGATCGTCCCATGTATTGGATTCGAGAAGATTCCGGCGACTTTCGCGGAATCTCATATAAGGACTGGTACGAAAATCTAAAAAATCTCTCATCCTTTTTGCTCGACCTCGGAATGCAAAAAGGAAACACAGCCGGTTTGATCTGCGATAATCGTTACGAATGGTCTCTTTGCTCCCTTTCTCTTGTAAGCATCGGCTGTGTGGATGTTCCCAGAGGTTGCGATGCGACGTTAGACGATTTGAAATACATTCTCGATCATTCCGAAGCAAAAATTCTTTTTTTAGAAAACGAAAAGGTTTTAAAAAAATTATTAGAGGATAAATCCTGTCTTGCCAGTGTAAAGACGATTCTCCTCATCGATCCTCCTTCGAAATGGAAAGATCTGGAGTCCGCTCGAAAACAACTCAGCGGTGTGAAATTTTTCTTTTTGGAAGAAGCTCTTTTGGAAGGCGAAAAGTTTCGCATCAAAAAAGGTGATAAACCATACGAACAAAGAGGAGAACTCCTGATCGGAAAGGATCTCGCTACGATCATCTATACCTCCGGTACTACGGGTGCTCCCAAAGGTGTGATGCTCAATCACAGAAGTTTTACTTGGGGAATTCATCAACTCCTGGAGTTTGTTCCCGGTTCGTATCAAGATAGAACCATTGTCTTTCTTCCGCCTTGGCATATTGCGGAACGACTTTTAGAAACGACTCTTATCGCATGGGGAGCATCCATGGCGTGCTCTTCCGTTCCGACCATTCCTGCGGATATGCAAAAGGTAAAACCCACCGTGCTCGTTTCCGTTCCTAGACTTTGGGAAGGATTGTATAAAAGAATTTTTGATACCGTCCGTAAAGCCCCTCCTCTTCGTCAGAAGTTATTTCACTTTGCGGTAAAAATTTCGGCAATTACAACGGGTTTACAGGATACGATTCGAGATTCCTACGCTTCCACCGAAATCGAAAATCCAAATCAGAAAGTCATGGATCGTTTTGTGGCGAGTATTTTGCTTCTCTCCCTTTATCCTTTGAAAATCGCATCTTACAAAATTCTGCAGAGAGTCAGGGATCTATTCGGAGGAAGAATGCGTTTCGCGTTATGTGGCGCGGGCGCAATGCCCTCAGACATTCAATTTTTCTTTCGAAGCGCCGGGATTCCCATCATAGAAACATACGGTATGACGGAGACAACCGGACTCGGTGCGATCGGAGAATTCCCTCTTCCAAAAAACGGAGCGATCGGACCTCCGTTACCCGGAACCGCAATCAAACTCGTTGGCGAAGACGGAAAGATCGTAACCAAACCCGGAGACAAGGGAGTCGCTTGGCACAAAGGACCTCACGTCACGGTCGGCTATTATAAGGAGCCCGAAAAATCCGCAAAAGCTCTCCAAGACGGTTGGCTGGATTCGGGCGACATTCTCACCTGGACCCAAACTGGGGAATTAAAATTTGCGGGAAGGGCCAAGGATACGATCGTGCTTTCCGGCGGAGAGAATTTGGAACCCGCCCCGATCGAAGCCAAGCTCACCGAATCCGAATTTATCAATCAAGTGATCGTGGTCGGACAGGATAAAAAAAATCTCGGAGTTCTCATCGTTCCCTTTTACGATCGTGTTCTGGAGGAATTTCAATCCCAGGGAAAATCAATTCCCAAAGATCCGAAAGAATGGAACTACACCAAAGAAGTTTCTTTATTCTTTAAAAATATCGTAAAGGAAAAAATTTCCACCAAAGCCGGTTTTAAGGCGTTCGAAAAAGTAGCGCACGTTTATATCCTTCCCAAGGAATTCGAGAAAGGAAAAGAAATGACTGAAACTATGAAACTCAAACGCAACGTTATCTTTTCCATTTATCACGAGATCATTCAATCTCTCTACGATACAGATGAAGATTGACCCGGAAACAATTCTGATTTGTTCCGCGATCAAAGAAGAATCGGATCAAATCTCTTCATCGACAAAAATACAAACATTTCTTTGTGGAATCGGAAATCTGGATGCCGGGCTTACACTTCAAAGATTCTTACTTGAAAAACAAAGTCGAGGAGACACCCTTCCTAAGTCCATTCTGTTCGTAGGTTCTGCGGGAGTATATCCTTGGATTCATCCGCGTTTTTGGAAAAACAAATTCGGATTTTCAACTCAAATCCAAAATCAGGATATGGCCAAGATCGAAAAACGAATTCGAATTCCCGAAATTCTTACGGACTCCTATGAATTTCCCAATCCCTTTCAATCCTTATCCGAAGAAGAAATTTTGATTTCAAAAACAAACGCGACAGGATCGATCACGATCGAAACGGTAAGCGGTCGAGTCTTGGATTTTCTCAGAGAAAACGACATCGGATTCGAGAATATGGAATGTTTTGGACTCGCTAAGGTATGTAACGAATTTAAAATTCCGTTTTATGCCATTTTTGCTCTTACAAACACGGTGGGTCCGGATGGAAGCGAGGAATGGAAGTCCAATTACAAAAAAGAATCCATAAAACTTCAGGAATTTCTAATATCGTTTCTTCTTTGAGAATTTTTTTCCGGGAAAAAACAGATCATAAATCTCTTCGAGATGTTCTTCTGCCTCTTCTTCTCCTTTGCGAATGATCTCCCGAAACTTTCCAAAATCAAAGAAAGAATATTCCTCGATATGAAGGTTGATAAACAAATCCATTTTGTCCTTACGTAGAAGCGTGATTTCCCTTCCTTCCAGAGTGATCGCCCTTCCCATGATCTTTAAGATCGGGGGGTATTTGAGATCCTCCCAAAGATTTTTAAAAAAGGACTTACCGGTGATCTTGCGATCTTCTAAAAGTCTGACAATCGCTTCGTCTCTAAGCGGAGAAACATTCGCGGAAAGAATGATATCCGCACCTTTTTGCCGGATTAAATTTTCGGGAACGTTGTTGATCACACCCCCGTCCACAAGCAAATGATCTCCATGGAAAACAGGGGGAAACATCCCCGGAAGACTCATCGCAGCGGCTAACGCTTCCCAAATGGGACCGCGATCCATCACATATTCTTCTCCACTGTGCAAATCCACCGCGGATGTAACAAAAGGGATTTTCAAATCTTCGATCAGAGTGGAACCGAACGCATCCTTGAGCATACGATTCATTTTTTTACCTTTAAAAAACGAAACAAGAGGAACGGTCGGATCAAAAGGTTTATCCAATCCTCCGAAAAACTTATAAATCATCTTTTGAATCGTGTCCGTGTTTTCGCCTCTTGCATACAAAGCCGCGATCACCGCCCCAAACGAGGCGCCGGAGACAAAGTCGATTTTTATATCCTCTTTTTCTAATACTTTTAAAAGTCCAACATGTGCCAGCGCTCTCGCCCCACCACCTCCCAACGCAAGACCTCTGGTTCTCGAAACGAGATATCTTCCGAATGTCTCCTCTTTATGAAAGATTCTCTGGTGTTTTACACTATCTTCGGGATGTATCGAACTGGAAGAATCGATATATCGAATCGTTCTTCCGGCAAAATTGCGGATCCGAGAACGGAAATACGTTAGGATTTCGGTTTTTTTCTTTTGATTCCGTTCCGGATTGTCTTCCCAAAATACGATCTGATCTGCTTGAAACAAAAGTTTATCCAACTCCGGTTTCAGTCCAGCGTGTTGAAAGTAAAGATGAATCACCGGGAACTGATTTCTCATCAGAGATAATTTCCGGATCGCATCCTGGATGCTGACTTTCTCAAAGGATTCCATGGGAACCAACGTCATCTTTCCTTCGTGAGAATGGCCGCCGATTTTTACGATGGAATCTAACTTTTCTTTATAACCCTTCACTTCTTCCAAAGGGATATGACAGATCATTCTTCGAGGAACCGACGTTAGTTTGTCTTCCGGTTCGAGATGTTCTCGAAATCGATTGCTCATCAAACGAATCAGATTCTTTGATAGAGTTTGTTCCTTTTCCGCGAGTTTGAGAAAAAAATGACCGTCTAAAACATACAAAAGAGAATCCATAACAGCGATCGCGGATCCACCGTGTTGAGTACGAGTCATCAGACTATTTTCCGCAAAAAACTCACCCTCACCCAGATACTTTACGGCTTTACTGGATTCTCCGAAAGTAAGCATGACCTCGCCGTGTCTTACTATAAATAATTTGTCCGAGATATCACCGCGATAGTAGACAACATCGTGATTGTATATATTTCTTTCCTCGATATTTTGATAGATACGAGTGAGAACCGCCGGCGATAATTTTTGAAAGAGAGAGATGCCGGAAAGAAATTTCAAAATTTCTGGATGTATTTTTCGTGCCATAGAACGCAGGTGACTCTATTTTAAATAGACGAGAAAGTAAAGGATTTCTCAAAGCGAAAAGCTTGAATCAGGGTTCTTTCCGTGCTTTTCTCTTGATTTTCTGGCTTACCGCACAAAGTTATACACAATGACCTTGAAAGCGAACTCAGTTGTATCCGTTTTTCGCCAATCCGTGGTTGACTGGCATAAAAAAGAAACGGCTTCCCCCAACCCTTTCCCTTCAGACAGCATAGAATCCATCCTTTATAGTAAAAATCAAATCGATACGATCCAATGGCACGTAGAGGACGAAATTCGTAGACCCGATCTTCCCGATCAGGCTCTTGTCGGCTTTAAAAGACAGATTGATAAACTCAATCAGGAAAGAACCGATCTTGTCGAAATCCTCGACGATCGAATTTCCTCAGAATTCAAGGACATTCCGAAAAAACAGGGAGCAAGGATGAATTCCGAAACTCCGGCCTGGTTGATCGATCGGATGAGCATCCTGGAACTCAAAATCTACCATATGGAAGAACAAACCCAGCGAAAGGATGTGGATGAGAATCATATCCAAGCCTGTAAACGAAAGTTAGAGGTTCTCCTCGAACAGCGGATCGATCTTTCGACTTGTCTGGATGATCTCTTGGAAGACCTAAAAACCGGAGACAAGTTTTATAAGGTATATAGACAGATGAAGATGTATAATGATCAAAACCTGAACCCTTCCTTGTATTCTAAAAAATCATGAACCTATTAGTCATGCGGTTTTCCGCCATGGGCGACGTGGCCCTTATGGCACCTGCAATCATCGCGATCGCGGCGAAATATCCGAACATTCAGCTTACGATCGTTACACGAGGGAATTATGCCCCCTTCTTTTATAATATTCCCAACGTAAACGTAGTCGGCTTTAATCTCAAAAGATACCGAGGTATACAAGGGCTTTACAGACTTTTCAAAGAGATCAACAAACTCGGTCCGTATGAAAAGGTAATCGATCTTCATTCTTCCGTTCGTTCCCGATTGATCAGTCTTCTCTTTTCTATTCGCGGAATCGGAGTCTATCGAATCATCAAAGGAAGAAAGGAAAAACTCAGACAGATCCGTCAAAAGAAAAAAATACTAACTCCTCTACCTCATACGGTAGATCGATATCTCAAGGTTTTTGAAAAAGCAGGTTTTCCGGCTTCTGTAAGAAAAGGACCTTGGATCAATGTGGATCCGGAATCTAAAATTTTCGCAAAGGATTTTTTTGAATCTCAGAATATTCAAAAAAAGCAAAGTCTTTGGATCGGTTTTGCTCCGTTTGCGGGACACGAGTTAAAAGAATGGCCTCGTGAAAAAAGCAGAGCCCTTCTCAAACTTCTCCTTGAGGAATTTCCGGATGTGAAGATCTTTCTTTTTGGTTCGAGAGAAGAGACAAAAATTTTGGAAGAATGGAGTAAAGAAAATACCGAAGCGCTTAAGATCGTTTCAGGTGGTAAGTTGGGAATCCGAGGTGAACTCGGAATCATGGAAAAGATGGACGTCATGATTGGAATGGATTCCTCGAACGTTCATATTGCAGCACTACTCAAACGCCCGGTGATCGGAATTTACGGTACCACGCACCCCTATTCCGGTTTTGCTCCTTTTGGACAGGAAGATTCGGGGGTATTACAAATCGATAATTTACCTTGCAGACCTTGCAGCATCTACGGGAACACAACCTGCTTTCGAAAAGACTTTGCTTGTATGGAATGGATTCAACCCGAGGACGTAATCAAACGCATCCGAGTGGTCTACAATATCAATACTCTCTTTTAGGTCATTCCAAAAATCGAAAAAACTGATCGACCGGATCCGGAAGAGAAAAAAGCATATTGATCAGTGTATTTCTTTTTTTCTTGTTTTTGACACTGGCTATCGTTTTATAAACCTCTTCCATTTTATCCACACACGCATTCATTTCGTGTCCCTTTGAAATACGAATCGATTCCTCGGAAAATTTTTCATAGAGAGCGGAATCTTTTAAAATCTCGATCGATTTTTCCGCGATCGCTTTTACATCAAACGGCTTTGCGATATAACCGTTTTTGCCGTCATGGATCAATTCGGGAATTGCAAAAGAATCCACACCAACCGCGGGAAGACCGCAAGCGACCGATTCTAAAATCACAAGTCCTTGAGTTTCCATCGTAGATGCGGTCAGAAACAAATCGTATTTCGGATATTCTTGGGGAAGTTGTTCTCTTTTGATAAAGCCCGTAAATGTGACCGCATTTTCGATTCCCAGATTTTGCGCCTGAATCTTGAGCGAAGGAAGAGCCGGTCCGTCTCCGATGATCGTGAGAGTCGAATCGGGAATACTGTCGTGAATCAGTTTGAATGAATTGAGAATTACATCACAATTCTTTTCGTAGGAAATTCGTCCCACATGCAACAATTTGGGAGAGGTCGAAAGTTTTTTGGGAATTCCCTTAAAACTTGTGAGATCGAGTCCGTTGGAAATCACTGCGATTTTTGTCTTGAGACCGAATTCCCGGAGCTGTTTTTCAATGAGATGAGATGGGGAAATGATCAGGTCGCAACGTTCGTAGATATTATTCGAAATTTTAAGAATGATCTTTTTTCGAATATTGAACTTATCCGTTTTTTCAATTTTACTCAAATCCTTGATCTTCAGCTTTTTGTCCGACTTACTCGCCCTTAAAAATAGTTTGTCCAATTTTAAAAGTCTATAAAAGGAAAGATACATGTCCTGCTCGGACATTAGGGTGTGATACGTTCCGATCGTAGGAATTCCGTATTTTTCGGTAGCATTGATTCCGTAAAGCCCGAGAAGCCCCGGAGTGTGAATGTGGACCAGATCCGGTTCGAATTCCTTAATCAGTCTTTTGATCTTACTCGGAGAAGGAAGAACGACTTTAATATCAGGATAACTCGGAAGATAACCGCTTCGAAATCGTTCGACTCGAATCGAATCGGTCGCCGCATCGGAATCACCTTCTCCATACCGAGGACAACAGATCATAAATGTATGCCCACGTTTTGAAAGAAGATCGGCGAAGTTTTTCATCGAGATCGCGACACCGTCCACCTTGGGAAGAAAGGTATCGGAAAAATAAAGAATTCTCATCATAGTCTCCTGTCGTAGATTCGCCGGAATCCCAAAGTTCCATCGGATTGAAACAAATTATCGAATTTACAATTCTCAGGTTGTGCAGAATCTGGGTTCAATCGATTAGAGAAGATGCCCGAACGTCTTAGAAAAATCACTCTTTTTTTATTCTGCGCTTGCATTGTAACAATCGGAGTATCCGTCTCTCTCAGCCAAGGATTTCTTATCCTTGCGTTTATAACCTCTTTATTCTCCTCCAAAACTCCCGGTTTTTGGAAAGAACCTGTAATTTTAATCGCACTTCTATTTTTCGGCTGGTATCTTACAGACTTTTTGATCCACGGACTGAGAGAAGAAAGTTTTTCAACTTATACAAAAACGGCGTTCAATGCAGAGCTCAAGGACATCTTTCTTTTTGCAGGTTTGATCGTCGCTTGGAGCCTCAAAAAGGAAGAATTTCCAACGGTGTTTCAAGCCTTGACCATTTTATTTTGGATCTTGTTGGTAACAGGTTTTCTTTCCAGCTTTTCTCATGTTCGTCTTTCGAGATTGATCAGCGATCTTTACAGAGATTCTCCCAACTGGAAATTCACCCATCCTATGGGACAGATCGGAGGGCTTCCCCTTTTTCTTCCGATCGGCTTGATGAATACGCACTTAACGTTTGGCGGATTGCTTCAATTCTTTTTTCCGGTTCCGATGTTTTTATTTTTAAAATCCCTCTTTGATAAAAAAGGAAAGGAAATAATTTATAGAGGAATCATTTTACTTTTTTTTCTTTACGTCGTTTTTCTAAACAACGCGCGTTCTTCCGTGATCGGAGCCCTTTTTTCCTCTCTCACCGCATTTATCGTATTGGGACCGATTCGAAAGGAACTTCCTACTACAAAAATCCTTCTCATCGCGGGAGGGGCTCTGCTTACATTGGCTTTGATCGGGGTTGGGCTTTCTTTTACGGAGGCGGGTCAAAAAATCACGGATCCTCTATTTGGAAAAGAAAAACATACGGATGCGGGAAGAACTTTTATCTGGGATTCTACCTTTCCATTGATCGAAAAAAATCCGATCGCCGGAATCGGTCCCGGAAATTACAACCGTGAAATCGAAAAATCAAGATTGGAACATTCTGAAAAATACAGGGAACTCTATTATTTTTATCAAACGACGCAGAAGGGTCATGCGCATAACGATTACTTTCACCTTTTCGCAGTATTCGGGTTTCCGGCGATCTTTCTTTTTATCACATTAGGAACGTTTTTGTATCAACGTTTGTTAAACTCGAATCTCCCGTATCAGCAGTCTCTTTACTTTTTCGGAATTTCCGGCTTTTTTCTTTCCGGACTTTTTCAGTGTTATTTTCAAGACGACGAAGTGGTGATTCTATTCTGGATTCTTTGCGGATTTCTGCTCAGGACCACAAAAGATTTTTCAAAACCAACCGCTTAGTATTGATAACAATACGATCCGGATTCCTTTCTTTTTTCTATCGCGACGATCTCCGGCAAAATTTCAGCGTTAGTCGGAATCTCGCTCTTACGAAAGGATAACATTTCGTCGATCAATTCCGTAAATTCTACACCGGTTTTCGAACGGGAATGAAAACAAAACGCCCAAAACGCAAAATCGGATTCTAAAAATAAAAATCCTTCCGTAGAGTTTGGTACCGCACTCAACAAGTTTCCGCTTTGCTGAAACGGGATTTCATACGGACCGGATCCTTTCTGAAATAAGAAAGCTTTCCGAAAAGAAAACGAGGATAAAATCGCATTGGGTACAAAAATGTTTCCCGAAAGAATCGAAAAATAATCTGGTAAAAAGAGGAGCACCGGTTTTTGAACAAACGCGTCCTGCCCCGATCCGACCTCCATCGATTGCAACAACAAACGACCGTCTTTTTGAAACAGTTTACCTAAGTTTCGAAAATTCTCAGTCTTAACCGGATGATTGGACTTTCTCCCCGTATAACCGCTACTGACTTTTGTGAAACCGGAAACAGTCCTGCACGATTCTCCCGGATCCAATGAATACTCCAAAATCGATTTGAAAAACGATTCCCCAGATTCCAAATATACGGATTCCTTCGTAAAAAAATTCTCTCTACAAATCGCCTGTTCCGTGTCGTTTGGAATACTTCCCTCCAAAAATCGAAAAAAGAAACGATTGGCAGAATCAGTCTTTTGTTCCAGAAAAGAGGGTCGATAGGGAATCGCTGCACTTTTTATGCGAACCCATTCCTGCAAGTATTCGTTGACCACAAACGAATCTTCGGTACGAAACATAATTTCACGATTATGATCCCTGGCGCTCACTGAAAAATTATACGATCCTGAAATTAAAGTCCGTTCATCCAGTATCATGGTTTTATGGTGCAGCAAACCTCCCTTTCCAAAAGAATCTCCGGGAATACGTTCCTCGTTTCCGTCTCCCAAAATCATCGAATTCGGATTTTGAAAAACGTTTGCGAGATACTTTCCTTCGTTATCCACGGGAGAATCATACACTCCTTGGATTTCCAATCCTCTTCGATCCGCTAAGGACAATCTGGAAGTCAGTACCGAATCAAAATGATCAAAGATCAGATAACGGATCGAATGTTTTGCACGATCCACCTCTCTCAAAAGTAGATTTTGACTCAACCTTCCCTTTTCCGGAGATATATAAAACAAAAACGGCTTGATTTCCAAAGCGGTGATTCCCGGATCCTCTTTTAAAAAAGCGTAAAACGATTCGATTTCAGAATCGAAAAGTTCAAAATCGACGTATCCATTCAGATCGTTTTCGAGCCCATACCAGGTAAAATTCCCGGAACCCAAGAATACCTTTTTACGATCAAAAATTAGAATTTTAGAATGTTGTAATCCGGATCGGTCCCACCTTTGAAACAATCCAAGACCTTTCAGCTCTTCGGAATATTCTTTTTCCGGATCCGACAAAATTTGAATTCGTACTCCTCTACGTTTTGCGTTTTGCAGTTCCTGTAGAATTTCCGAATCGTCAAACGAATAGATCCAAAAATCAATGGAAAACTCGGTCTCTCGGATTCGTTTTAAAATGTGATCCCGAACATTCCGTTTTTTGAAATGAGGCGTATAACGATCGGGATACGAAAAGAACACTTCGATTTTACGATCTCGCAGAAGTTCATAAAAAGGGATTTCCGATTTTTTAGAGACAAAACAACCCACGCCAAAGATCAAGAAAAATACGATCTGAATCCGTTTCATAAAACGATTCCCGATTGAATCTGAAAAAAAACTTCCCTTTGTCCAAAAGAAGGATCGCTCATCCAACTTCCTAAAGATACTTTGAGAAAGGAGAATGAAAAACGTTCATCTTCTGAAGGAAGATAAGTTAAATATTGAAATAAAATCTCTCTAAAATACCCCTTTTGAAAGCTATCCTTTGACATGGTAAGCGAACCGCTGTTTCCCGATTCCGAAAGATAAAAATAGGAAGCAAAATAAAATCGAAATCGTTGAACCGTTTCTTTATATTCAAGATTCAATCCGGTCCAAGCCGACTGTCGTTTTCCACTCTGAAGAGAAAATTGTTTTTCCAATCCCCTGTCTGTGATCCACGCGGAAGGATAAAAATCCAAACTCTGAGTGGTGGTCAGCACGGGAGAAGGAGCGGTTCCGATCCCGATAAATCCAAGTTCCAAGATTTCACCCTGTTCGTTTCGTCTATCCCGATCCGGTAAAAAAGCGAATCCGTCCAAACTCCAACCGCGCGCGGAAATCCCTAAGGAAACCAAAACTGCTTCTCCACTGATCGGAATCGCGCTGGCGCTACGATTTTGATTCCAATTCGTCTTATCTTGTCCTCGGGCGAGAATTCCGGAAAAAAAACACCGAAACCAGGACCATTTCCCATTGAGTTCTAGAGTGGAATGAGTGATATAGTCCTTGTCTCCGGAAGATACATTCTCAATTCCTAAATCATTTGCGTATCTTCCCCAGTTTTGAAAGTTGAGATATTGAAACTTCAAAGCGGCTTCAAAAAATTCAGAATCAAAGTGATAGACAATCCCTCCCCGGTATCGGTTTCTAAATTCGTTCGGATTCGATTTGAAATCTCCGATCTCGGTCTTTGTATCAAAATGATTTTGTTTCGTATTCAGAATCGAATTCTTAAAACCGTCCTTTTCAAACAGTGAATAACCCGTATAAAAATCGAACAGATCCACACGAATTCTTCCTTTGTCTCCAAAATCGGAACGAATCACGACTCCATCCGTTCCATCGATCCAGTCCCGAAAGGAAAAACGTTTTGTATCCTCCTCGATTCTGCCTAACGCGAAAGAAATTCCCGCATACCGAGTTTCAATGTATAAATTTTTTCCTGCATAAAAAGTCAGTTTTGATCCCGAAGAGGCAAAAAGATCCGCCTGAATCTTTAGGTTCCAATGTGTGGAATGAATTGTATAATCCGCTGAGCTATGAAATAAAGATGAATTGAGTCGCATTTCCCGATTTCCAGAGATCTCTTTGTCTGTCTCGGAATTTTGATTTTTATACTTTGACGCCAATCCCCATCCCATCCAGGAAACCTGGGTCCAACCCGAATTCGTCGCGGAAGCGAAGACGGAGGAAGTAGTCATCATTAGAAAAAGGATCCCGATCTTTTTCATAAAGAGTCCTTCTTTTTAATTTCATAATCCGTTTCGCTATCTCCCGCGCGATTTTCTTTGAGGAGAATGACATCCCCGGTTTCCGCATTGATCGAAAACGGATGAGAAGAATATTGATTTCCGTAACTATGGACATGAATGAAAGAACCTTGTATTTCCTGAAAAAGATCCAAACCTTCGTTTTTGGAAATTCCGTTTCCGATCGTAGATGTTTTATCGATCGTATAGATTTTACGGAATTGCGCGGTATGAAACGGAAGCGATTCGTTTTTAAAATTGGGAGAAAGAATATAACCGCATTCTCCCGGATTGAGAATACGATCCGAAAAACTCCAACCATACAAATCCGGATTGAAAAAATCCCAACCTGCGGGTCGGATCGTTCCAAATCGGAAAGAGTATTCCACCAATCGATCGGAAGCCGAAGCGTCTCGAATTTCAAAGGATTGCATGTCCACGAAATCGGTTCCTCGATTGCAGACAGCGAACCATTCGTTCGACGATAGAGTCGGGTTCGGATAAACCGCAGAGATCAAGATTCCGACGGCACCGGGAATCGCGACCAAACCTTCTCCGTGTACTGGAATCAAATACGTTAGGCTTTCCTTTCCGAGATTTAAGAAAGCGAAAAGCCCGTCTCGAACGTCAGTCCAACCATTCAAAAATGGTTGTGCGACTATGCTTTGGGAAAACGCGGGTTGAGTTGTAAAAACTTGGATCGACTCCGAAGTTTGTAGACTCGGATCAAAATTCCAACTCAACCAAGGATTCCAAATCGCCGATCCGGAATCCGAAACCTCCTTATACAAAAATGGAAACACCCGATTCTCAAAACCGGGACTTGCCTCCGTTCCGAAACAGCTCGATTTTCGCTCCGATTCGTTGGAAAGAGCGCTATTTTTCCAAAGCTTTTTTCCGGACAAGGTAGAGACCAACGACGCAGATCTCCTCACTTTTTGCGATGAGGAATTGAAACCCGGACCCGCATGCGAATCCCAGGTCAGTTCGTCTAAAACCGAATGGTTTTCCGGAGAAAGAATTCGAATCCTTCCGGAGCTGCCCAGACCTAATTCGGGAACCAACCAGGATTTTACTTTAGGAAAACAAATCAGAGAAGCGGTGGAAAAAACATTCTTTCCTTTTTGCAAAGAAACCAGATAGAGATAGTGTTTCGTTCCGGAATCGATCTCCAAAATTCGAACCGTTTCCGACCAAGAATCAATCTCCAGAAAACGATCTTCGACGATCGAAGTATTTCCCTCATACGATCCCATCCAGGAAACTTCCGAAATTTCGGATCGACCTTAAAGATACGAATCGGGAACTTCCGTCTTGATTCCGGGATTCATAGAGTGCGAATTTTGCAGTTCTAAAACCAGCGTAGAAGAAGGAAAAATCGGATGAGGAATCCAAATTCCATTTCTTTGTAAAAGAGATAAAACAAGACCGTCTGATTTTTTCAGGATCTGAGTTTGTAAAAAAGAATCGGAAAGAGTCCTTACGGTTCGTAAAAATCGATCTTTCAAAACAATCGAGTCTCCGTATTTTGCGTCCTTGAAATCCGCAGAAGACAATAAAATTCTCTCTCGGATAAAATCCTGTTTGCCAAGTGTTAAGATCTGATTCGGTTCGATCCTCTCTGAGTTTAACCAGATCGGAATTTCATATCCTCCGATTTCAAAAGACAAGGAATTCGGATCGCAAATCGTGTTTCCAGTATATTCCAAATCTATAAACTTCTGTTTTTCATCCGTCTTGTCGCGGAAAAACAAACCGATCAGATTCAATTCTTCGATTTGAAATTGATGCAGATCGCAATTCGGAAAATTCCGAGAAATTTTTTCCTTTTTAAACGTTCCCGGATTCATACAAAATGTGTCCGGAAGTAAAATCGGGGAATCGCCTTTACAAAGAGAATAAAATTCTCCTTGGGAAGAATAAAATCTTCCGCCTTCCGTAAAACTTCGCTCATCGATTCGAATGTTCGCACTCAAGACTCCGTTCTTGAAAACAATTTCCCCTTCTTTTTTGAGATCGCCCCAAGGAAAATTTCCGGTTTCTATCCCGGGCAAGACGCTCCCGCTTTCCGTATATAAAATCGATTCGCCGGAAATCAAAAACCCTTTCGATTTGGAAAGAACACCAACCCCTGTCGTCGTTTGAACCGCAAGATCCTGGATGCAAATCGGTTCCGAAGTCAAATTGCTCAATTCCAAAAAACGTCCGATCTTGGAATCGGTTCCGGCAAAAATTTCTGTCACCAAAGGAAGTCCCGATTTACAAACACCGGCAACCTGGCTGTTTTGTTTTTGAATTTCTAAAAAGAATTCGGAAAGAATCGACACGTTACCCGGAATCTCTATCACGATCGAATTTTCATCCTCAAGAATTTTTGCGGAGTGAAATAGAAGTTGAATTTTCCCGGGTCCCGCAAAAACGCTAAAGCGTGGAAATCCTCCCGGAAAATGCGGTTTGCTCATAGAATTCTCCGCAAAGATGGAAATGAAGTTCTCATTCGGAAATTTACGTTTTTCTAACAATCGGTCCAAACCCTTATCTCCGGAAAGAACAAGCCATTCTTCATCCAAATCCGCCGCCAGATCCCGATTGAGACGAAGTTGAATTTCTGCAGAACCGGATTCCGAAAAATCAAATCGGATCGACTCCATTTTTGCGCGTGGATTTTCATCCCGGAACATTAGAATCTTCTGAAATTCGGATTCGACACTCCTTTGCGGGTCCGGGAGACAAAGCGAAACCCCGTAAATCGGTGCGATACCTGCCGATAAACAAACACCTCTGTCAATCGATTGGATCCTGAGATCGGATTTTATTTTTTCAGAAGCAGCGGAAGTCGAAATTTCCGAACCGATCGATGCTGCCGGTTGATAGAAAAGACGAAATTCTCCCGGATGAGAAATCGGAATCCAAAATTCAGAACCTCCCTTCCCGGGGCAGGCGTTTAAGATCGACAAAAAGATAAGTTTGAAAACGACGGATCTGAGTTTCATAGTTTCCCTCCGCCAAGTACGGTTCCGGAAACAATCGGCTCGAAACGAAAATCAGATTGTTTTCATTCTTTTTTTTGAATTTGTTTTAGAATTTTCTCTGCGAGGTTTTCTCCAATTCCGGGCACGGCGAGCAATTCTTCTTTGGTTGCTTCTTCGATTTTTTTCTCACCCGAAAAATGTTTCAAAAGCAGTTTGCTTCGTTTGAATCCGATGTCCGGAACTTCTTGGATCAAAGCACGCATCGTTTCCTTGTTTCTGCGGGTTCGATGATGAGTGACTCCGAATCGATGCGCCTCGTCTCTTAAATGACGAAGAAGTCTCATTCCCGGAGAATTCATGTCAAAGATAAACGGTTCGCTATCTCCCGGAAAAAAAATCTCTTCTCTTTTTTTTGCAAGACCCACCATCGGAATCGTCTCGACTCCCGCTTCCACCGCCGCTTCGCAGGCCTTGCTCAACTGAGTCGGTCCTCCGTCGATCACGATCAAATCCGGAAAAACACCTTCTTCGTTGATGATTCTTTGCAGACGTCTCGAGATCACTTCGTGGATCATTCCGGGATCGTTGATTCCTTCGTAGCCGCGCATATTATACTTTCTGTAACCTTGTTTAAAAGGTTTTCCCTCCACAAACATCACTCCGCTTGCGACGGGTTGCGATCCTTGAAAATGACTGATATCATAACATTCTATGATATGAGGAGGACGATCGAGAGAAAACATCTCTTGAATTTCCTTTAAAGAAGCGCTTTGATCCTTATAGTGAGTGGCAAGAAGTCTTTCCGTAAGACTGAGTTCAGCGTTTTTCTCCGCGATTTTGAGAAGGGAACGTTTGTCTCCGCTTCGAGGGGATTTGAGTTTGGGACGAAATCCGGTTTTTTCCTGAAGCACATCGATGACCGTAGAAATTTCTTCCTTGATATCCGTAGGAATAAAAATCGTAGGCGGGACCAAAACCGCATTCAGATAATAGTCTCGAAAAAACGCTCCCAAAATTTCCGAATCATCCGAATCCAAAACTCCCTTGATCGGAAAGGATTTTTTCGTTTCGAGTCTTCCGCCTCTGACTTCCAGAAGAATGACCTGACCTTCGTCTTCCTTCCTCGCAAAACCGAGAACGTCCTCGTCTCCTCCGTCCGTGCTCACCACGGTCTGTCTTTCTCTGAAATTTTGAATCCTCTGAAGCATGTCCCTGTAACGAGCCGCTTTTTCAAACTCCAGCTTTTCGGAGAATGTGGACATCTTTGTGCTCAGATCACCCACCAGAGAATCCTTTCTTCCTTCCAGAAATTGAATGACTTGATCGATGACGATCCGATATTCCTCGACGGGAACGGTCCCACGACAAGGTCCAAGACAACGCCCCATATCAAAATTCAAACAGGGCCTTCTGGGTTTGGGAAGAGGAAGAACCTGTCTCGTTTTGCGGACCGGAAAAATTCTTAAAATGATATCTAACGTTTCTCTTGTGGAACGAACATCCGAATACGGACCGAAATAACGATCCCCGTTGTCGCGGAGCTTTCGCGTAACGTAGACCATCGGAAAGGGTTCAGAAAGAGAGACGCAGATATACGGATATTTTTTATCGTCCTTGAGACGAACATTAAAACGGGGATTGTGTTTTTTGATCAGGGTCGCTTCGAGAATCAGAGCTTCTTTTTCGGTACCGGTCGCAATCCAATCCAGATCAAAGATTTCTTTTTGAAGTATTCTGGTCTTTACGTCGGGATGATTTTCTTTGAGATAATTGCGGACTCGTTTGTCGAGATTCTTAGCCTTACCTACATACAAAACCTCTCCCTTTCTGGATTTCCAAAGATAACAACCGGGGGAATCTCCGAGGTTCTTGATCTTCTCCAATATTAGGGTATGATTTAAAATTTCAGGCATATTGCTTTAGCTTTGACGTTCGCGCATTTTCTCTAATCGATTGAACCTAGATTTCCATCCGAGATCTCTTCCTCAAAAGTTTCTTCCACTTCCGGAAGAATCAAAGGAGAATTTTGACTTTTACGCGAATATTTCTCCTTTTTCCGTTTTGCATCTTTTTGTTTGTTTCTCAAGATTTTTCGATCCGCGTCCGAAACTCCGGAACTGGACTTTTGAATTTTCTCTTGAATCTTTTCGCAGAGAATGGCTCTCGCCTTATAACGATTGAGTCCCTGAGTTCTATAAAGGGAACATTTGATTTCGATACCGGTGGGTTTGTGTTTGAGATGAACCGCGGTCGAAACCTTGTTTACATTTTGCCCACCCTTGCCTCCGCTCCTCGTAAAACTTTCCTCCAGATCCGTCTCTTTCACCTGGAGAGAATCCATTAGCTCCAGAAGTTTTTGTTCCTTTTCAACGGATACGGGAAAACGAAGAGCCATGGACGTTACTTTAAATCCTGAAGTTCGAAATGATCTCTAAAATACGGAAACGGCTTCCCGTGATCGTCCAGACAAACATACGTAATCTTGCAATCGATGATTTCTTTGAGTTCCTTACGGCTTTGACTTTTACCGATGGAGGTATTCCGGATCGTGATCGAACTATTACCGATTTTGTCGATTTTGGAAAAGATCTGAATGATATCCCCCAAAAGCCCGGGACTTTTAAAAACGACGTCCGCCATACTCACAGTTACGATGTTCGAATATCGGATTTTTTCCATGACATACATCGCGCAACCTTCGTCGATCCACGCCAGCATCTGTCCTCCGAATAAAAATCCGTGCTGATTGAGATCCCGAGACATGACGATGTGCTGTGTAGCGAGTTCCATTCCTTCCAATTTCTGATCGATAAATACTTCCATAAGAATTTTCTAATCTCCTTTTAAAACGGACGACGAAGGACAATCCTTTTTCAAAATACATTCTTCGCAAAAAGTACGATGCGCCTTGCAGCACTTTCTTCCTAAGAAGATTAAGTACAATGAAATATCTCTCCAGTACTTTTTGGGAAGAAGATTCATCAGATCCTTTTCCACTTTTACGGGATCGTTGCTTTCTGTAAGACCCAAAACCTTGGAAAGCCGATTGACATGAGTATCCACTACGATTCCTTCCACAAGACCGTGAACCTCGGATAGGACCACGTTTGCGGTCTTACGACCAAAACCCGGAAGGGTCGTGAGTTCCTTTACCGTTTTTGGAAGTTCTCCGCCGAAGTCGTTTACTAATTTTTGGGCAAAACCTTGGATCGACTTCGCCTTATTATGATAAAAGCCGGTGGAAAAAATCAGTTTTTCGAGATCGGGAATCTTTGCATTTGCAAAGGATTCTAAGGTTGGAAAGGCCTTGAATAATGCGGGAGTGACTTGATTGACGCGTTCATCCGTGCACTGAGCGCTTAGGATTACTGCAATGGAAAGTTCGTAGTCTTTTTGGAAATGAAGAGGTGTCTGGACCTCGCCGAATTCTTTTCTTAAGAGAGAAAAGATTCGGGAGAACCATTTGAGGAAGGCGGAATCAGGCTGTTTTAGGAGCTGATTTTTGGATTCCTGCGTATTTTTTCGCTGCAAGAACGCCCAAGGATCCGCCGTTATCTTTGATGGCGGCCTTAATTCCTTTTTTTCTCAGAGTACGGAGAGCTCTGGTAGAAAGACGAACGGTAACCCAGCGGTTCTCGTCTTCCAAAAAGATTCTTTTTTTGATTAGATTGACCTTCCAGGTTCTTCTAGTCTTGATATGGGAATGGGAAACGTTATTTCCTGAGGCGGTTCCTTTCCCGGTTACTTCACATCGTCTGGCCATAGTAAGGACAGAATCGATGACCGTCTTTCCTTGTCAACTTTTCTGCCGATTTTCTGGCGTTTAGTTCCGATTTTGAATGGAAAATCTTCCTGCATACAAAAAGACTATCCTTCGACCCCTTGCCGATGTTCAGATTCACCCTTACAAACTTTCAGCTCTGGTTGGAGCAAATCTGGAGGGTCAACATTCTCCCTTTCTTTCAAAGTAAAAAAATCAGAATCAAACGCCGAATTCTCCCGATTCTCAATCCGGAATTTACAAAAGAACAAATCGTGGATCCTAGAGACGTCCAGCATCTTCTCTATGAAACCAAACTTCCTTTAGAAAACGGAATTCCTCCTCGTTTTGCTTCGGATCTGGAAGTCGAGATGACTTCGTTTGCAGGCGGTAAGAAAAAGGTTCGAATCAAACAAAAACTTCATTCGAGTTTTCCGGAACAAACCAAATATCGGATCTGGAAACTCTTGCACAAATCCTTACATACTTTAAATGAAAAACCTTGGAAAAAAATTTTTTCAAAGGCGGAATCCGATTTCAGCGAAGATCAAAATTCTCCGGATCTTATAAGCGCGGCATCACCGAAACCGTATCGATTGTATCTGCATTCTATGATTCTATGGGAAGACTTTTTTTCTTGGGAAGAATGGAAATCCTCTCTTCCGGTATCTTGGATTCCCTTCGGTAGTTCGAAAAAAATCAAGCTCCGTTTTGTGGCGACCAGGGCTGCTTCTTTTTCCAAACAGGAATTTTATGAGGAATCTTATTCGCCCGAACTCGCCTTTTGTGATCTGTATGCCTTGGGTTATCTGAGAGAAACTTCGGACAAAAACGTGGATCTTGAAAATCCGGAATCATATTATTTGGGAACGTTTTTTCCTTCAAAACTGGAACGGAAAAATCTTCCGATTTGGTTGAAAGAACGCCGTCTATTTCAAGATGAATTTCTTTGGAAGAGTTCTTCCAAAGAGCAGGTCTTTAAAATCTTCCGAAAAGAAATTCGATTTCAAATCGAGAGCGAATTCAAAGGTGACTTCAATTCTGAGTTTTTTCAGGTCGGTGGAAAACAACTTCTTCTGAAAAGTCAGTTCGTAGAAGGAAAATTTTTTCAAAGAGCGGTTTTCACCTACCACCCGATAGTTTTTGCAAAACGTTTGTGGAAGGGGTTGTAAGAGTTCCTACGTTTTTAGAAAAGAATCTGATTTGTAAGAGTTCCTACGTTTTTAGAAAAGAATCTGATTTGACTCGCTATCATACTTATAACTTCAAGCTCTTCCATCGTTCCAAACCTTCTCGAAAGCGTTCAGGAGTTTCCCCAAAACCGATCCGAATCCAGCCTTCGCACTCAAAGTCTCTTCCCGGAAGAACAAAAACTCCGCACTGCGCGATCAAAGCATCCGCGTATTTCGATGAATCAATCTCGTCTTTTAATTTTACAAAGGAAACCACACCGCCGCCGGGAGCAGCAAACGAATCGATTCCAGGTAGCTCTTTCCAAACACTTTCAAAAAAATGAATATTCTTCAAAATAGATTCTTTGATGGGGAGAATTAGACTTTTTCGATTTTCCAGAATTTTCAAAGTCAAAAATTCAGAGATCGGCGAAACCGTATGCGTTAGGTAGTCTTTGAAGGATCTTGCTTTTTCCAAAACGTCCTTGGGTCCGATCATCCAACCGATTCGAAGCCCCATCACTCCAAAACACTTCGTAATCGATCCCGTAGTCACCGTTTTCTCATTGAGACCGGCACCGCTCCAACTCAAATCGTTTTGGTAGTCCAGAAAACGATAGTGCTCATCAAAAAGAATCCAACCGGGAAAGGATACGGCACAATCTCGAATCGTTTGGATTCCTTCCGGATCCAAAGAAAGTCCGCTCGGATTTTGAGGATGATTGAGAATCACAAGATCTCTTCCTCTTTGAAACAATTCCTGAATTGTATTTTTGGAAAGAAAGGAATTCTCATTCCTACGAATGGATCCCAAAAGAAAAATCGGATTCAACTCGGCACCCAACATCTTCGGGATTTCATACAACGCTTGAAACGCGGGAGCAAAGTAAGAAACGGAGGAATTTTCTTTGCAAAAAAGATGGAAAAGAATATACAATGCTTCTCCGGTTCCGGTGGTCACCAAAACCTCGTCCGCACCGATGTTCGGATAAAGCTTCGCAATTTCCTCCCGAAGAGATCGATCTCCCCGGTTGGGTGCGTCTTCCAGGGAAATGGAATTCAATTCTTCCAAACTTATTTTTAAAAGACTCAACAATTCCCCAAAACTCAGATTTCGAATTCCACTCTCACCCAAATTGCAAGGTGCATTCTTTCGATGTGTTTCGAGTCTTTCCTCGATCCAAAATTCTCCGGGTTCCATCAGGATACAAGGGTAAGAACGGCGGCTCCCAGGAGAAATAGAATTGCAAAAAATCCGAATGAAATCTGAATCCAAAAATGAATTCTCAGACTCCGAAGACCGATTCTTAAAAAATCCAAATCCTCTCCTTTTGTGTTTGTGATTTTTTTGAAAGAAATTCCCGCACTAAAACTCCAAATCCCTGCGAGCAAAAATAAAACCCCCGGAACGATATACCACGCGAGTTTGCTGATATCGTTTGCAACAAAGGCCGAAAAAAAAGAAACCCCGGAGAGACTAAAAAAAGAAAGAGACGCGAGTTTTAAAACCCTGCTCAAACTCAAAAATTCTCTGTTTTCATCCTGGTTGAATTCGTATGATTCCATACTTTTAGAATCGGCCAAAATTAGGGTTGAACCCTAAAGAAAGCCTAATTTTATGAATTGAATCCTCTGAAAAAATCTGATCGGAATCGTTTATAACATGAATCATCCAGAATCATCGATCCTTGCCTGGACCCAAGATCCGTTCCCGGAAAAAACGCGCCAAGAAGCCGCCCTTGCACTTCAAAAATTCAAAAAAGGAAAATCGGGTCTTGAAGTCGAAGCGTTCTCCGTTCCTCTCGAATTCGGGACAGGGGGAATGAGAGGCAGACTCGGAAACGGAATCGGCCGAATGAACGAATTCACCGTGGGTCGAGCGGCCCTCGGTTTTGTAAGCTATCTCGCAAAAAAAACAAAAAAAGCATCGATTGTAATCGCTTACGATTCGAGAAGAAGATCCAAAGAATTTGCCGAAGTCACAGCCGGCATCGCGGCCTATCTCGGCGTCAAGGTCGTCATTTTCGAAGAAGTGACCCCGACCCCTCTTCTTTCCTATGCGATTCGTTATTACAAAGCCTCGGGCGGGGTCGTCATCACCGCGTCTCACAATCCACCCGACTACAACGGATTTAAGGCTTATCTTGCGGACGGAGGACAACTCGTTCCACCCGACGATAAAAAGATCATCTCTCAAATTGAGTCAATCACTGACTGGAAAAAAATTTCCATCCTTTCACCTAAGGATCCACTTTACAAAAAGATGGTAAAGCCTGCGGGCAAAGATTGTTTTACTTCCTACAAAAAAGAACTCTCAAAAGCGGGAATTCTTTCTTCCATTCTCAAACCCAAGGATAGAGCCGCACTCAAAGTTGTCTATTCACCGTTACACGGAACCGGCGGAAAATCCATGAAAGAACTTCTGAACGGTTTCGGATACAAGAACGTATTTTTAGTCCCGGAACAAAAAGATCCGAATGGAGAATTTCCGACTGTAAAATTTCCGAACCCGGAAGAGCCCGAAGCCATGGAACTTTCCCGTAAGTTTGCGATTCAAAAAAAGGCGGATGCGTTTATCGCAACCGATCCAGACGCGGATCGCTTGGGAATCGGTGTAAAAAACGGGAAAGGCGATTACGTTTTGTTAAACGGAAATCAGATCGGATCGATCATGGCCGCCTATCTCTGCGAATCTTATGCAGCGGGTAAAAAAAAGAAAAAAGCAGTTCTTGTCAAAACGATCGTGACCACGGATCTGCAAGAAATCATCGCGAGAAAGAACAAAGTAAAATACAAAAATGTTCTCACCGGTTTTAAGTTTATCGCTCAGGTGATGGCCAAGATCGACAAAAGTAAAACAGATTTCTTTCTTTTTGGTGGAGAAGAATCCTTCGGATATCTTCCGGTTTCCTTTGTAAGAGATAAGGATTCTCTTTCTTCCGCGTTATTGCTGCTCGAAATTCTAACAGTCAAAAAAGATCTCTTACAGTTTATGGATGAGATCTATCTCAAGTATGGACTGTTTCAGGAAAGCCTCAAATCCCTGACCCTCGAAGGAAGCGCCGGTAAGGAAAAGATACAAAAATCTCTCGAGTCCCTGCGCACCTCCGATCTATTGGGTAAAA
Source organism: Leptospira sp. WS92.C1 (assembly GCF_040833975.1). NCBI lineage: Bacteria > Pseudomonadati > Spirochaetota > Leptospiria > Leptospirales > Leptospiraceae > Leptospira > Leptospira gorisiae. The sequence continues at coordinate 1,978,496 of NZ_CP162130.1, read as the reverse complement.
CGATCCATCAAAGAAAAATCATCGGGATTTTAGATTATAAAACACAGGTAGCAAAAGGTTCCGCTTCCAATTCCGCATTTACCGGTTGTCCTTCCTCGGATGTGATCCAGGTTATTTTGGAAGGAAACGCAAAACTTACCATTCGACCCTCCGGAACTGAACCGAAGATTAAAATTTATTCTTCCTTTCAGAGCTTAATCGTTCCAAAATCAAAGGAAGAGATACAAAATCTTACAAAGAACCTTCTTTCCGAAATAAAGGCTTCCGAAGAAATATTTTTACAATTGGCAGGACTCTCATGAACGACACAGAAATCCAGAAGGAACTCTTTCAACACACAAAGGAATTGGCGGAACTTTATCTGCTCGATACTTACAATCGATACAACGTCGCGTTCCGCTATGGAGTGAACGAACTATTATTCGACTATGATAACAAACAGTATATCGACTTTCATAGCGGGGTCGCCGTGACCAATCTCGGACATGCGGATCCGGATATCATCGAAGTGGTTCGCACTCAAGCGGATAAACTCTTTCATACTTCCAATCTGTTTTACTCAGAGGAAGCCTCCAAACTCGCGGAACTTCTCATTCTCAATTCGTTTCCGGGAAAGGTATTTCTTACCAATTCCGGAACCGAAGCGATCGAAGCCGCGTTTAAGCTGGCTCGAAAATACGCGGACGCAAGAAGCATCAACGAACCCATAATTCTTTCTTTGGAAAAAAGTTTTCACGGAAGATCGGTCAGCGGAATGAGTTTAACCGGTCAGGATAAAATCCGGCAAGGTTACGGAGAACTTCTCAGAGGAATCGAATTCATAGAACCCAATAACGAGGAAATGCTGGTTTCAGCCTTTGAAAGATATCAGGGAAGAATCGTGGCCATGATCGTGGAGCCGATCCTCGGAGAAAGCGGGATCATTCCTCTCACAAAAAACTTTCTCACGCTTACCAGGGAATTGACAGCGGAAAACGAAGCACTCCTGATCTTTGACGAGATTCAAACCGGAATGGGAAGAACGGGAACGTTATTTGCGTTTGAAGCTCTTTCCTTTAGTCCGGACGCAATGGTTCTTGCAAAAGGACTCGGTTCGGGATTTCCGATCGGCGCTTTGATCGTGGGCGAAAGATATCAGGATCTGTTTACCAGAGGATCTCACGGCTCCACTTTTGGAGGAAATCATCTCGCGGCCGCAATTGCATACGAAACCATCCGAATCATTCAAACTCGTGAAATTCTAAACAATGTAAACGTATGTTCGGACATTGCATTCTCCAGATTGAACGAGATGAAGGAAAAATATCCGGTGATCGCAGAAGTCAGAGGAAAAGGACTTCATATCGGAGTGGAATTCAAGGTTCCTTCCAGACCGATCGCGGAAGCCTGTCTCGAAGCAGGACTTGTGGTCAACGCAACGGCGGATAACGTGATTCGAATCATGCCCCCTCTTACGATCTCCACAGATTTTTTAAATCAGGGATTGGACATTTTCGAATCCATACTCAAACAAAATTAACAAGGATCCAAAAAAAGAATGAAGAACGTTGCTGTACTTTCCGGAGACGGAATCGGTCCGGAAGTAATGGAGGTCGCTCTCTCCGTTTTAAAAAAGGCACTCGGCGCAAAAGCCGCCGAGTTTAATTTCAAAGAAGGCTATGTGGGTGGAATCGCGATCGATAAAACCGGACATCCCCTTCCCCCTGAAACTCTCAAACTTTGTGAGGAATCGCAGGCGATTCTTTTTGGAAGTGTGGGCGGGCCAAAATGGGAAAGCCTTCCCCCGGAAAGACAACCGGAACGAGGCGCCCTTTTACCTCTGCGTAAGCACTTTGATCTATTTGCCAATCTGAGACCGGCTATCATCTACCAAGAGCTGAAAAACGCTTCGCCGGTTCGCGCGGATATCATCGGAGACGGATTGGATATTCTCATTCTGAGAGAATTGACCGGTGGGATTTACTTTGGACAACCGAAAGGCAGAGAAGGATCGGGACAGGAAGAATTCGCGTATGATACGATGAAATATTCCAGAAGGGAGATCGAAAGAATCACCCGAGTCGCGTTCCAGGCCGCGAGAAAAAGAAATCATAAAGTGACAAGCATTGATAAGGCAAACGTCCTGACCACTTCCGTTTTTTGGAAAGAAGTTGTAATCGATCTGCATAAGAAAGAATTTTCAGACGTCCAATTGAATCATCTTTACGTGGACAATGCGGCTATGCAGTTGATCGTAAATCCGAAACAATTCGACGTGATTCTTTGCGAGAATATGTTCGGAGACATTCTTTCGGACGAAGCGTCTATCATTACCGGTTCGATCGGAATGCTTCCTTCGGCATCTCTTTCCGAATCCGGATTCGGTTTGTATGAACCGTCCGGCGGATCCGCGCCCGATATCGCGGGCAAAGGGATTGCAAATCCGATCGCTCAGGTCCTCAGCGCCGCTTTGATGCTACGATATTCTTTCTCGATGGAGGAAGAAGCGGCAAAGATAGAATCTGCGGTACGCAAAACGATCGCGACCGGAAAAAGAACCAGAGACATCGCGGAAGTCGGCTCTACGTTAGTCGGTACAAAAGAAATCGGTCAGATCATCGAATCCTTTCTCTAAAAGAAAAGAGGTAAAAATATGAAAGCAGGTGTAGCTCCCAACGGTAGACCGTATCAGGTTTTGATAGCGGAAAACTCCCGATTTCAAGCCAAACAATTGGCTCAGATTTTAGAATCGGAAGGATATCAGGTCATTGGTTTTGCGGAAAACGGAAAAGAGCTGATGAAGCTCTACGACCAACATCGATTGGTGGATCTAATCACCTTAGACATCAATATGCCCGTGATGGACGGTTATGCAACTTTCTATGAAATCAAAGACAAAGGTGTTCTTCCAAGAATCGTAATTGTATCCGAAGAGAACACCCCTGCTGTTTTAAAAAACCTGATCGACGAAGGTGCAATGGATTACATTCCAAAACCCGTAAAAAGAGAAAAGGTTTTGGAAAAGATCAACGCAGCCGTCAAAAAGATTCCTAAGGTCTAATCCTCTTTCCAAATCAGATTCAGATTTCTTCCGGTTTCCTTTTTTCTGTGACTGAAGAAATCTGAATTTTCTCCCATCGTACAAATTCCCGAAGATTCAAACTGGAAAACAATTCCATTCTTCTCCAAACGGTATTTTACAAAAGATTCCAGATCCAAAAGGCTTTTTTCTTCAGAAACCGATCGCAAACAACTCGGAAATTCCGAACGAAACAACGAGGCTACGTCCTCTCCGATTTCATACCGTTTTCCGGAAGCGCAAGGCCCCAGATAAACACGAAGCGAGCCGTTTTTTAAAATGGATACAGAAAAGGTTTGTCCCAAGGCCTTTTCGCTAATTCCGGCTAACGTTCCCTTCCAACCCGAATGAACCGCGACAAACTTGGAACTTTCCGTAGACCAAAAGAACAAGGGCATACAATCCGCCGTTTTGATACAGAGAATTTTTCCGGATGATTCTCCGATCAAAGCGTCCGCTTCGGGAAAAGAAAACGATTCCGATGTTTCCGAATTGAAAATTGCATCTCCATGAACTTGATTCAAAATGTGGACGGCCGATTTTGAAATTCCGGTGAGTTTTGAAATTTCAAATTTCTGCGTATCAGGGTCCAAAGAAATCGAAGGCAATTCCTTTTTGCCGGCAATCAAAATTCGAATTTTTGCACCGCTTGAAAGCGGAAAGGTATGAAAGATGCCCATGACATCGAAAGTATTTTTTACGATAAAACTGACGAGTGTTAAAGTACGTGATCTAAAAAAACCCCCGGATAAGACTGGAAAAACTTCCAGCTATGAACACGACTTCCCCTCAAAAACCGAAAGTAAAGATCTGCGGAATCAGAGATTTGCAGACGGCACAAGTCTGCAAAGAAGAAGGAGCCGATTACATCGGCTTGAATTTCGCGCCGTCCAGCCCGAGAAACATTTCTGTCTCCGACGCACAAAAGATTGTAGAATTAATTCGCTCCCAAAACGGATCCCCCGAAATCGTATTTTTATTTTATAAAAATTCTCCCGAAGAAATTCAATCCATCCGGTCAATACTGGATCACGATTTGGTTCAATGGATTTGGGACGATCCCAAGCTTACGTCCGTAAACCGGGAAGAGTTGCTCGGTCCACGTCAAATCTGTTCGTATCGGATCAGCGCGCCGGTCAGCAACAAGGATCTGCAATTTCTACCGGGAGAATTTTTGATCCTGGATAGTGATTCCAGGGAAGCAGGCGGCGGAACCGGTAAAATCTTTAACTGGGATTTTATTTCCGGGATCGAAAGAAGATTTCTTTTAGCGGGCGGATTGAATCCGGAAAATGTAATTTCTGCAATTCAGGCAGTAAAACCCTTCGGAGTCGACGTGGCGAGCGGAGTGGAATCTTCTCCCGGAATCAAAGATATTTCTAAAATCATCCAATTTATCAGGAATGCAAAGTCGGCTTTATGAGTTTTGAAACCACAGGAACTTCGGCGGAATATTGGAGTGATCTCGCGGATGCGTTAAACACACCGATGATGAAACAATTTCTCGCGATCAAAAAGGATTTTCCGGACACGATTCTGTTCTTTCGAATGGGAGATTTTTACGAGATGTTTCTGGAGGATGCAAAGATTGCTTCTTCGATCCTGGACATCGCCCTCACAAAACGTCAGAACGCGGTTCCGATGTGCGGGATTCCGTATCATTCCAAAGACAATTATATTTCCAGACTTCTGAACGCCGGAAAAAAAATCGCGATCTGCGAACAAAGCAAATCGGATGATCCCGGATCCAAGCTGATGACGCGTGACGTGGTAAGAATCATCACTCCCGGGACGGTTATCGAGGAAAATCTGCTCTCCGGTTATCAGAACAACTATCTCGCCGTTTTACATCTCAAAAAAAGTCTGATCTATTTCGCAATGGCCGATTTTTCAACGGGGGAATTATTCTATTCATCCGCTTCCGTTACGGGTCTCGAAAAGCTGATCGCAGAACTCGAAAAGTTTCGACCTTCCGAAATCTGTGTTCCCAAATCGGACGTTGCCTTCTTTCAGGATTTCGAATATTTTAAGAATCGGGAATTCACCCTCATCCCGGATCAGACAGAAATCGACGGAAAGGATCCGTTTCACATTCTATCTCTTTATCTCAACGAATACATCCGAGAAACCTACAGAGACAATCGTTTGATTCTGAGAGAACCAAGAATTTTGAGTTCCGGTAAATTTCTCGAAATGGATAGGGAAACGATCCTCAATCTTGAACTCGTAGAAAACGAAAAAGAGAAAAATCATACGCTCTATTCTATATTAAATTTTTGCAATACTGCAAAAGGAAAGAGACTTCTCAAACAAAGAATTCTCTTTCCGGAATGTGATCCCTTGGTTTTGTATTCCCGCTGGGAAAAACAGGACATCCTGCTCAAAACGGTCATAGCTCCTTTGGTAAACGCACTGAAAGAAATCGGAGACCTGGAACGGATTCTGACCCGATTCAGAGGAAATCACGCTTACCCGAGAGACTTTCGCTCCATTCTAAACTCTATCCGGATAGGAACAGAGTTGAAAACGGAATTGGAAAAACTTTCTTATCCGTTTCGAATTCCGCAGGAAGAATTAGAAACCGTTTCCGATTTTATAGAATCCAGACTCAACACCGGAGACGATCTCCCGGTGATCCTGGGAAACGGGCCGTTTTTGAAAACCGGATTTTCGTCTAAGTTGGATAAGTCCAGAGAAGCCGGCGTCAAGGGAAAAGACTGGATCTTAGACTTAGAAACCGAAGAGAAAAAAAGAACCGGTCTAAACACATTAAAGATTCGTTATAATAAGATCGTCGGTTACTTTATAGAAGTTTCGAGAGTTCAAGCAGAACAAGCGCCGAAAGATTATCTAAAAAAACAAACCCTCGTGGGAAGTGAACGATTTACCATTCCCAAGTTGGAAGAAATCGAAAGAACGATTTTGGAGGCGGACGAGATCATCAACGAGATCGAAAGATCGGAATTCAATCGGATGGTCGAAGAGGTTTTGAAATATTCTTCTTCGCTCCTTTCTCTTTCGGAAGAGATCGGGGATTTGGATTTTCAGATCGGGCTTTTGGTTGCAAAAGACAAATACGATTGGATTCGTCCTCATCTTTCCGAGGACCGTTCTCTCGATCTTGGAGATTCCAGACATCCCGTTGTGGAGGCCACTCTTCCTCCCGGTCTTGAATTTACTCCAAATTCCATTTATTTGGATACACAGGACAAAGCGATCGCGGTTCTTACGGGACCGAATATGGCGGGTAAGTCTACTTTTATGAGACAGATCGCTCTCAATCAGATCCTGTTTCAAATGGGGGCCTTTGTTCCGGCAAAAACTTCGAGACTTCCGATCGTGGATAAATTGTTTACTCGGATCGGAGCCGGGGACAATCTCACAGCGGGAGAATCCACATTCTACGTGGAGATGAAAGAGACCGCGAATATCTTAAATCACTGCACAGAGGATTCTCTGATTCTTTTTGACGAGGTGGGACGAGGCACTTCCACGTATGACGGGATGAGCATCGCCTGGGCGATCTTGGAATATTTATCTTCTCTACCCGTGAAGCCGAAAACGATCTTTGCAACCCACTATCACGAATTGACCGAGTTGTCCCGTTTAAGTGGAATTTTCAATCTCTATCTGGAGACCTTGGAAAAGGAAGATAAGGTTTTATTCTTACGAAAGGTGCGCGCGGGAAAAGCGAAAAAATCGTTCGGGATTTACGTCGCGAAGATCGCCGGGGTTCCGGAGCCGATCGTAAAGCGCGCGACTGAACTTCTCACGGAACTCGAATCGAAAAAGAAAGAGATTCGAATCCAAGAAGCGCAACCGATATTGTTTTCTGAGCCGGATAAAAAAGAAATACCTTCGGAAACGGAAGAATCTATTCTCAAATTAAAACTGGAAGAGATAACCCCGATCGAAGCCTTAAGAGTATTGGAAGACTTTCAGAAAAGATTACGAAAACAAAAATAACAGAGTGTCCATCGGTGCAAAGTCCACCCAATTTGTGATGAGTTTTTTCAAACCATCTTTAGCGTGAAATCCGATTCCGATTTCCGCTTCGTTTAACATCAAAGCGTCATTGGCCCCGTCTCCGATTGCGACTACTTGAGAAAACAAAATGTTCTCACGATCTCGAATTTCTCTGAGAAAATCCAGCTTTTTGTTTTTATCTACGATATTCCCTGTCACTCTGCCGGTAAGAATCCCGTTCTCTCGCTCCAGGACATTGGCTCGAATCTCTGCGATCCTATATTCTTTTTGAAAGATTTCCAAAATGTCCGTAAAACCGCCTGAAAACACCGCGGTCATTGCATTCTTCTTTGCAAGTCCTTGTAACAAATTAGAAACACCGGAATTCAATTCCAAATGGAGATAAAGATCTTCGAAAATGTTAGAAGAAAGTCCCTTGAGATAAAGACAGCGTTTCTGAAGCGCTTCGTGAAAATCCAAGTTTCCCTCCATCGCTTCCTTTGTAACCGAAGCGACTTGATCGTAAACACCGGCAAGTCTTGCAAGCTCGTCGATTACTTCCTGACGAATCAGGGTGGAATCCATATCAAATGCAAAAAAACTTTTCTTCTTCGGATCGAGTAAACCGCTCACTTGTAAAAGATCGGATTTTTTTTTCGCAAATATTTCTCGGATAAAAATGAGTTCCGAAAGTCCCAAGATCCTGGGAATCTTCCATTCGATACAACTCCATTCGCCTTGCGTTTTGATCGGAGCCGAGGAAAGTAGAAACGTTTCCTCAGATTGGAGGGATGCAAAATCGCCCGTCCTCAATAAAATCTCTTTGCAAATTTCTTTCGGATTTTGTGTGAAAATTAAAAGCAAGGCTGTTGTCTATTTCAGATACGGTGTCAAAATGGGTTTTAATTTTTGGACCCAAATGCGATACGCATTTTCGTTCAAATGGATCTTATCCTTTTCCAACCAAAACTCCTCTCGAAGAGCGGACTTGTCCTTTTCACGAAGCCACTGCCAGTTATCAAGAAACACGGCATTTTTATAGGATTGAATGATCGCTACCCAGGTTAAATTGATTACCGGAGAAATATTGTTTAAGTTTTGATTGCGGACCGGGGGGATTCCCAAAATCACGATCTTAGCATTGGGAAGTGCTTTTGCAATCTTGTCTAAAATTTTTGCAAGATTGACTTCGATCCCATTCAGACATTTCCCTTGGATCAAATCGTTTCCCCCGATTTCCAAAACGATCACCTTCGGATTGAGTGAAATGACATCTTCATCGAGACGTTCCAACAAAAGCTCGGATATATCTCCCCCGATTCCCCGGTTTACAGCGCCTGGGAACTCCCGGTCCAACATCTCTTTTGGAAAAAGATGAATCAAAGAATTACCGACAAAAACAACGTTCGCGACTTTGATTCGCTCATTGTCTTCGCGATAAATGTTTCTCATCGTATTCCAAAGAATACGATATTGACCAAACTTTTCGGATGAACGATAACCGGCTCCAGCCCAACATTCAAAATTGGGGCTGGTATAATCGGTATGTGATTTCTGAATCAGAAGGGAACAAGAAAGGAAGGGAAATAGAAACAAAAGGAGAGGAGCAAAGAAGTACCTTACCAAGGATTTCTTACTGCTCCTGCGGTTCTTTCATATGGAAACGTTTGTGCCAATCCGCAATTTGAGCTTGAAGATAATCTTCGGAATCACAGATTCTAAACTCAATCGGGTTATTGGAAGCAGTATCAATGAGCTTAGCTTCTATATAACCGTTTTTTAGCTTATTGATTTCTATTTTATATTTCATCCAGTAAACTCCAGTAATGTCAGATTTTTAGATTGAACCAAGCTTTCAACCGATTCTAAAAAAAAATGAATCGAGTCTTTTTAAATTTTTAAAAAGAGTAAATCTCGAACTCCGACATTTCCAATTTCTTTTTCAAATCTTTCATTTCGACCTTTCCTATAGTAAGACGCATAACGTATTTTTGTTTAAAGAAAAAATCCAATCTTTCAAACAATTTCGATTTGAGTACAGCTCAAATTGTCGAAACAATCCGATTTTATCCCACATTTCAGAGACGTAAAATTTACATTCTACATTGCCTTCTGACTCAATTTAATAAAAAAAAGTTGCTGGGAAAGCTTAAAAAAAGCTAAAATTCGCTTTTTTTAAGGCTTGGGAGACACAGTTTGCTTCCGAAACTTGTAGAGTTCCGGAAAATTTTTCTCGGAATAAAGAGACTCCGTTTCCGAATCCTCGGGAAGAATTCCCCCGTCAGCAAGTTCTGGTACAAATCCTGCGTCCCGAATCATTCCCACAGTCTCCAACATGTCGGAGCCCTTTACGTTCAGATAGCCGGAGGAAAATAAAGAATTGGCCGCGAACAAAGCAGTCGCCGCCAAACTTCTCAAATGCCCTTCTCTTCCCGCGGCGATTCTGATTTCAGAGTCCGGGTTAACCAGACGGAAAAGACAGAGGATTCTTACACAAAGTTCCGGAGTCAAAATACTCGGATTTTTGATCGCATGTCCTTTGACCGGAATAAAAAAGTTCACAGGAATCGAAATGACCCGAAATGATTTGAGTTCGAAAGCAACTGCCACGATATCCTTGAGAGCCTCTCCCATTCCCACGATAACTCCGCTACACATTCCGATTCCGGCTTTGGAAACGGACGAGAGAGTTTCCGCTCTTTGCGAATAGGTATGTGTGTCGCAAATTTCAGGATAATGATTTTCAGATGTATTCAGATTGTGATTGTAACGATCCAACCCGGCTCCTTTTAAAAGTTGGGCCTTTTCTTCATCCAAAAGTCCCGCGGAAAGACAAACTTTCATTCCGAGCTCTTCCGTAATTCTTCGAATCGTAGAAGCGAGTTTTTCAGTGGTGGGCTGGTTCGGTCCTGTACCGGAGGTGACCATACAAAAACGATAGGCCCCGTTCTCCTTTGCCTTGACCGCATCTTCGTAAATTTCAGTCTCCGATTTCATCGGATATTCCTGAACTCCGGAATTTGCATTCTTTCTCTGCGCACAATACCCGCAGTCTTCGGGACAATAACCATTTTTGATATTATCTAAGATATGAATTCGAACCTTATTTTCGAAGTAGCGATTGCGTTCCTGAAAAGCTTGGTCGAGGCAAGTGGTCAACGGAATGGATCCGTCGAGAATCGCAAGACCTTCTTCCCTGCTGATAATGCTTGGGACTTCGGAGAATATTTTTTCGGCTGTTTTGAGCGTTGTGGACATTCTTCAGACAGGTTCGAGGAGAAGAGTTTTCTTGAAAAGTCTAATTCCCCGAAGAAATTTCGATCAGCGTTTCCCGAATCGCCGAGAATACTTTTTCCAAGGAGGAATCTCCAATTCGATACGGAGGAGTAAGATAGATGATATTCCCTAACGGCCGCAGCAATACTCCCTTTTCAAGAAATTTCTTTTTGAGAATTTTGTTTCCCGGATATGTATAACCGCTTTCTCCTCCGACCTCCAACTCCAAAACTCCGACCGCTCCAAGCACTCTACAATCACGAATGCTTTTGGGAAACTCATCCGCGATCGTTTGCAGTCCGCGCTTGAGCTTTGATTCCAAACGATTCACTTGTTCGAGGAAACCTTCCCCTTGGAGAAGCTCGACGGAGGCAAGCGCCGCCGAACAGGCAAGCGGATTCCCGGTCATGGTATGTCCGTGATAAAAAGCCTTTTCCGGTTCGGGAGTGATAAAGGCGGAATGAATTTTTTGGGAAGCAAGAGTGACCGCAATCGGCAAAGCCCCGCCGCTCAACCCCTTAGCCATCGCCACTAGATCTGGTTTGATCCCGGCTCTCTGATATGCAAAGAAGGATCCGGTTCTGCCAAAGCCGGTAAATACCTCATCCACCAAAAGAAAGGCACCGTATTGGTTTGCGAGTTTTTCCAGCTTTTGTAAAACTTCTTCTTTGTAAAAGATCATTCCCCCGGAACCGAGAATCAAAGGTTCGATTGCGATCCCCGCAATCCGTTGTCCGTTCTTTCGAAAATAGTCCTCGATCTCATTTGTGCATTCGACGTTACAGGTGACGGGCTTTTTTCCCACCGGACAAAAACTGCAATTGGGGCTCTTGAATTCTTTTGTAGGAAAGAGCAATCCGGAAAACACACGATTGAAAATCGAATTTCCTCCCACGCTCATCGTCCCGATCGTATCTCCGTGATAGGAAGTATCGAACTTCAGAAAAACTTTGCGCTCGGGTTCTCCCGTATTTTGAAAATACTGATACGCAAGTTTGATCATAATCTCGACCGCAGTGGATCCGTTATCCGAATACAAAACTTTTTCAAACAATCCTTCCGTAATTTTTAAAAGTTCGGCCGCAAGTTTTTCCGCAGGCTCATGTGTAAAACCCGCCAAAAGAACATGATCCAACTTGTCCAACTGATCCTTGATCGCTTGCACGATCTTCGGATGATTGTGACCGTGGATGCTCACCCACCAGGAAGAAATCGCATCGATATAGGAATTTCCGTTTTCATCGTATAAAAATTCCCTTTCCGCTCTCACAATTTTTAAAGGAGAATCGGGTTCAAATTGAAGGGTAAACGGATACCAAATCATAGAAATAATTCTTTTAGGATCAAATCCGGATCGAACCTTTGGAAACATTCATATTGAAAACGTTCCCGACTCATTATCTCTTTGGAACTCAAAAAAAAGGACCCGAGAAACTTGACCCCGCTCCATTCCAAAATCGTTCGAATATTGTCATCCGTTGTCTTATCAGGCAATCCAATAAAATAAACTCCTTTCAAATCCACATTCCGATTTTGTATCGCTTCAATGGACAAAAGAGTTTGATTGATGGAACCCAGAGTGATCGGAGCAACCAATACTAAAGGAATTTCGGATTGTCGAATCAGATCGATCGTGAGAAATTTTCGAGTCAGTGGAACCAAAATTCCGCCCGCTCCTTCCACTACGATCTTTTCATCCCGAATGCTATAAAGATGTCTTGCAAGTTCGTCAGTATCGATCTCAACCTCATCCAGTTCGGAGGAATAATGCGGAGAACCCGCAAAGGAAAAAGAATAATAATTTTTCAGAAAGAAAGCTTCTTGCAATCCGCTCAAATTCATGACTGCGACACGATCATTGTCGTTTCCGGTTTGAATCGGTTTGAGATATTTTAATCCCAAAGAAGATGCATATTTCGCCATCAAAAGAGCGCTAAAAAAACTTTTGCCTACGTCCGTTCCGGTTGCTGAAATAAAAATCGCCATCAAAACTCCGGTAAAAGAGAAATCAATTTCTCTAATGTAGATTCGGTTGTATCGGAATGAATACTGATTCGAAGACGAGGGACTGTGACTGTGGGAGGACGGATCGCTTTTACATAAAGTCCGTTGTTTCTGCAAAGCTGCGCCGCATCCAGAACCGATTTTTCCGATGGGAACAAAACCGGAACGATCTGGGATTGAGAATTGGATTTAGGATACTTTTTCAAATCCAAACGTTTTCTCAATTGTTCGGATTTTTTCAAGATGTCCTTTCTTTCGTTTTCCATCGTTTTTAAAAGAGAAATCGAAGTCGGAACCGCGTGCGCAACCGCGGGCAATGGGGCTGTGGAATAGATAAAAGTTCTCATCTTGTTAATCAAAAATTCCCTGCCGATCTTAGAGGTTCCGATCCAAGCCCCTTCTAAACCGAGAGCCTTTCCGCTCGTGTAAGTGATAAAATCCACTTCACGAATTTTATCTTTGCCCAAAACTTCAAAGATCTTTCCGGATCCTTGATCTCCAAAAACGCCGATTCCGTGCGCGTCATCCAAGATCAACGTGGCTTCGTATCGTTTTTTTAAATAGAGGAGATCTTCGATCGGAGCAAAATCTCCGTCCATACTGAATACTGTTTCCGATACGATGATTTTTTCTCGTTTTTTGGATTTCTGTAGGAGCTCCTCGAGATGATTTAAATTTACATGTTTGTAATATGTTTTTTCGGCTCCGGAAAGACGGACGCCGTCCAAGATCGAAGCATGATTGAGACGATCGGTAAAAATTTCAGTCTTTGCGTTTGCGATGCAGGAAATGAGTCCAAGGTTGGCTGCGTATCCGTTGGCAACCATCAAAGCGCTTTCGGTTCCTGTCCACTCGGAGCAAGCCTTTTCGGCTGTATCAAAAGAATCTCTGTGTCCGCTTACAAGCCTGGAAGCACCCGAACCAGCCCCGTAAAGGTCCAGCCCTTCTTTGACGCTCGCAATGAGTTTTGGATGTTTTGTGAGAGAAAGATAATCGTTAGAAGAGAGATCGATCCCGGAAGGAATCTCCAAGATACGAAACAAAAAATCCTTTTTTAAGGATTCGAGAATAGTAGAGGCTTTCTGAAAAAAGTTAGACGGGTTCAGATTCGGAAAGCCTCTCTATCAATTTAGAGCATTTCCTTTACTTCGTTTCTTTCGGAAATGAGTTCGTCATGGGTGATTTTGAATTTTTCTTTTGCAAAATCGTTTAAAGAAAGCCCCTGAATGATCTCCACTTTTTTCCCGTCGGATTTCAATGGAAATCCGAAGATTAGACCTTTTTCAGCTCCGTAAGAACCGTCGGAAACGATCGCGGCGGAAAAAGCGTCTCCGGGAGCGGTCGGGTTGATGATCCCACGAACCGTGTCCACAACTCCGTTGGCGGCACTTGCGGCGGAAGACGCTCCTCTCGCTTTAATGATCTCAGCTCCTCGTTGCTGAACGTTTTTAATAAAATCACCTTTCAACCAATCGTGATCGGAAATCACATCGGTTACCGGTTTACCGGAAATTTTAGCATTATAAAAATCAGGATACTGAGTGGAGGAATGGTTTCCCCAAATTCCAAGATGTGTGACTTCTTTAACAGGAACTCCGGCCTTTCCGGCGAGTTGAGACTTCGCTCTATTTTCATCGAGTTTGGTCATTGCAAACCAACGATCCGCAGGAACACCTTTTGCGTTATTCATCGCGATGAGACAGTTTGTATTGCATGGGTTTCCAACAACGAGAACCCTTACGTCCTGAGCGGCGTTTTTTTCGATAGCCTTTCCTTGATTTACAAAAATACCGCCGTTGATTTTGAGAAGATCTCCTCTTTCCATTCCCGCTTTTCTTGGAACGGAACCGACTAACAAAGCCCAGTTGATATCTTTAAAAGCAGTATCCAAATCGGAAGAGACAGTTACTTTTTGAAGAAGAGGAAACGCACAGTCCTCTAATTCCATAATTACACCTTTTGCAGCAGGAACCGCCGCTTCCAATTCAAGCATTTGAATTTCAACGGCAGTATCGGAACCGAACATTTGTCCGGAAGCGATTCTAAAAAGAAGAGAATATCCGATTTGTCCTGCAGCGCCTGTAACAGCAACTTTCACTGTCTTACTCATATCTGGCCGACTCCTAAGTTTTTAATTTTAATTTTTAAGTTCTTGATCGATCACTTTGATGAACGCGTCTATTGGTTGTGCGCCTTCCACCATAATCCCGTTGATAAAAAAAGCAGGGGTTCCACTGACGCCGTATTTTTCACCCTCGGCCATATCCGCTTCCACTTCCTTCTTTACCGCCTCATCGTTTACACAACGGCTAAAGATCTGCATGTCCAAACCAGTTTTTCTTGCAAGATCCAGAACTCGATCCTTAGGTAGATTTCCGGAATTTTGAAAGAGAGTATTGAAGAATTCCCAATACTTTCCCTGAGGAGCGGAACAATTTGCAGCAATATGGGCAAACATAGCGTTTGGATGAAACGAAAGCGGGTAGTCTCTAAACACCCAACGGACCTGATCCTTGTATTTCGCTCTCAACTGCGAATTGACGTCCTGACTTCTTTTGCAATAAGGACATTCAAAATCAGAAAATTCGATGATAGTTACTTTTGCATTTTCAGACCCTAAAGAGGGATTGTTTCCGGCTACGATCGAAGTATCTCGAATGGGGGCAAGATCCTTTTCTCTTACTTTTACAGAGATATTATAT
This sequence comes from Leptospira sp. WS92.C1, assembly GCF_040833975.1. Classification (NCBI taxonomy): domain Bacteria; kingdom Pseudomonadati; phylum Spirochaetota; class Leptospiria; order Leptospirales; family Leptospiraceae; genus Leptospira; species Leptospira gorisiae. The sequence goes on along the minus strand of NZ_CP162130.1, from coordinate 1,963,490 downwards.
TTGTTTCTGAGTTCACCAAAAATGGAATTGCGAGCCTCTTCTTTTTTCTGAGATCGAAGGTGATTCTGAATTTCATCTTTTACCTGATCAAAAGACTTCCCTTTCAACGCGGGCGAGTTTTTATACTGATCGTAAATGGCACGCATCTCCGCAAGAGTCGGCTCTGCCACCGCTGGATCCATCAATTCCTTTTCGGAAACGTTGCGGTCTTTTGCAGCAAGGGCAACTACCTTCTTACTGGCGAATTCGGAAAGAACACGATACAAACGATCGTTGGTTTCAGAGTAAAATTTACGCGCTGCCTTAGGATTTTCTTTTTCAACGTCTTTGATCGTATAACTTTTACCGTTGATTTCGGCAACTCCATCCGGAGAGAAAAAATCGATAATGAGGGGAGTTGTGAGAGCAATGTAGATTAGAAAAACGGAGGAAAGAATGATGAAAGGTCTAAATTCCTTCTCTTTGAGTTTGGCAATTATGTCCTGCATGGAAATGTTTCCCCCGGTGGCTTAAAAAAAACCTAGATTGGCTTCTCTACTTGCCAGCATAGAAATACAAGGCGGCCTGGCAAACGATAAATTCAGACACTTCTGAGGTCGTTTTATAAACCCGTGCTCCCTAAAATTGAGAGCAGGCAATCCAAAAATCATAAAAAAATCTTAAAAAAACCTAAAGTGAATCCTCGATTACCGATATTGTTTAGTAGAGACTGTCTTTTAGAAATAGAAAAGACAGCGGTTCAAAAGGAGGTTCGGGTTTATGAATATTACCGGATTGTCAATCCCCGCTTTTTCGTTTTCATGGCCCCAGCCCATAAAGGAAACGAATCCAGAATCCGCGGAAACTCAGGCGGAAAAAGAAACGATTTCTCCTTCCTATCCGGTTTTAAAATCGAAATCGGAAAAAAAGGAAATCAAACCGGAAGAACTGGTCATGAAACCTTCCCCCGTTTCCTTTGAAGAGAGAATGAACCAAGTAATCAGCCCGGAACAGATGAAAAATCTTCTCTCTATGATGGTGCGATCCAGAATGAGCGAAGATCCATCCGGTCACAAAATCGACGTAAGAAGATAGAGAAAACTTGTTCTTCATTCTCGGACTGATCTACACGGTAGGCTTAGATATTCTTTTAACCCTCATCGGTTTGGGTGCGACCGTAGGTCTGGTCTTTTTATTCTTTCAAGAAGTCATCTATCCCGCATTAAAAAAACAAGGCGCCGGAGTTGGAACTCCTCCCGAAGAAGGAGACAGATTCGTATTAGTGGTCTCTGAAAGTCAAAGAAACGTACGTTTTAGTATCGGTCAGGCATCGGGAGACATCAGAACACATTGCAGCGCGATCTCAGACAATCATCTCGTTTTTAATTTTAAAAAGTCAAAAGAATCCGAAGACTACGAAATTCAAATCCAAAAAAACGCCCCCACTCTTTTCAAACCTCCGGCAATGGCAAAATTTTCCAAAATGGAAGCTCTTGAAAAACTGGAAAGTTACGAAGTCATCGGTAAAAAAGCGGACTTTAGAATCTCGGATAAGGTTACTAAAGAAAGAATGACTCAGTATTTTGAAATCACTCTTTCTTCGGAGTTTTTTATCAATCACTTCGGGAAGGAAAGAATGAGATTTATATTTACGATCAGCAGAATTCATCCGGGTTTAAACCGCAGAACACCCGTCAAAAAAGGGCTGTATGGATTCGGAAAAGAGGAAAGATCGGAAGAAGAAGAATGATCTTGTTTACGGTTTATCTTAAACCGAATTCCTATCTTTTTGTTTTTGGAGGAATGCAACTTTTTTTTGTTCCGACAAAGGATTTACCGTCAAAAAAAGCTTGAAGACGGACTTGAAGTCCGTCCGAGATACAATCTACGGACAGTCATCAATCATCCAGAAAATATGTAGGATGTCATCGTATCGAATGCCACTTCGAAAAATAGTTTAAAAAACCTTAATTTCCTTAATCGATTCGCGGACCCCGTCTTCTTCCACCTTGAGCGCAAGAATCTGGCAATCAAAATGAGTTCGTTCCGCAAACGCCGTCAATTTTTCTCTAAGAATCTTTTCTACTCGGATTGACTTTTTTCTTTCACAGAATAAAAGAACGGAAGGTCCGCTACCGGATAAAGAATAACCGACGAGATGTTTGGAAACCTCCGCCAAAAAGGGGTTCAACTCAAACTCGGGATGCATACGATACGGGGTGTGAACCCGATCTTCCAAGGCCAATTTTAGAAGCTCTATTTTACCGGAATCCAAAAATTCCATCCAAGTCACCACCCTGCTCATATTAAAGATCACGTCCTCTGTAGAATAACTCGAGGGAAGCGCTTTCCGAGATTGATGAGTGGATGTCTCTAAAGAAGGCACGATCAAAAAACAACGCACCCTCTTTGGAAATTTCTTTTTTACAAATTCCAATCGATTTTCGTTAAAATAGGCAAATACAAATCCTCCCATATACGCCGGGATCGTATTGTCAGGATGTCCTTCAATTTGAGCGAGATGATAGAGAAATTCGTTTTCTTTTGGAAGAGAAATCTGAGGAAAAAACGTTTTATGAGCAAATCTCGCGGCGGAAACCCCAGCCACCGCGGCGCTCGCGCTGGAACCAAGGCCTCCTTTCATCGGAAGATTTAGATCCATGATCAGCGAATAGGCAACGGGTTTTTTTTCCGGTAAAAATTTTTGAAAATAGGAACGATACGAAAAAATTACAAGATCCTCATCAGAAGCAAATGGAAGAATTTCTTTTCCCTTCACGGAAATTTTGAACTCCTCACCGGGATGAAATTGAAATTGGAAATCGTTATAAACTTTAAACGCAAGACCAAACAGATCAAAACCAGGCCCCAAATTGGCAGAAGTTCCCGGAACTCGAATGGAATACTGTCGAATCGATGTCATGATTGCAAAGAGGTTCATAATTCTCTCAAACTGAATTTAAGACGGTGCAAAACAAAAAAATGAGTTTGAGAAATCGAATTGTAAAAGTTACGACCACGATTTCCTCTCAAATCAGATCGTCATTTGCTTTTCAATTTTAATAATACGATTTTCATTTTCTATTCTGAATTTTTCATTCCACGAATTTCAAATTTCAATTTGAATCTTTCAATCAACGGAATCGTTCACTAAAACGAATTTTTATACAGTTTCAAAACCCGATCTTTTAATCTTTGAGAGATCCGATCATTTGAAAAAGAGTTTTCCGGTCGATCTCAAAATCCATTCTGCCTGATTATGCACTTTTCGATTGCAGATCTACTGGTTCTTGTTTTATACATTATTTTAGTTCTTTTTTCGGGATGGTTTACGTCCCGAAAAAAAGATAAGGATTCCTCTTCCTACTTTTTGGCCGGAAACGAACTCTCCTGGATTCCGTTGAGTTTTTCCATCGTAGCAACGGAAACTTCCACTCTTACCTTTTTAAACATCCCCGGCTTGAGTTATTCCGGCAATCTCACCTTTCTCGGTCTCGGTTTAGGATTTGTATTGGGAAGAATTATCGTAGCCCAACTTTTTATTCCGATGTATTACCAATCCGGGTTTATCTCCGTTTACGAATGGGTTGGAATTCGTTATGGAAAAATTTCTCAAAAAACGGTAACCTATCTTTTCAAGTTGACTCGAATTCTCGGGGACGGAGTAAGAATGTATGCTTCCGCAATCCCGGTCGCGATCCTACTCGAGGTGTTTCTAAAACAATATAGCTCTCTGAATTTGAGTGTGTTTCCGATCGAAATTTTGAGCCTTCTTTTAATTTCTGGAATCACGATCCTTTACACCGTACAAGGAGGATTTCGCTCCGTGGTTTGGGTGGATTCCCTTCAATTTTTGATCTATGTCGCCGGGGGAATTTTCGCCCTCTTTTTCCTAGGATATCTTCTTTCCCAAAAAGGATTCGAAATCTCGAATTTGTTTCAAACGGCGAATGCTGCGGGGAAATTTAGAATTTTTGAATGGACCGATTTTTCTTCTCCGTATTTTTTTCCGACCGCGATTATCGGAGGAATTTTATTGACCCTCGGAACTCACGGTGTGGATCAGATGTTTGTCCAAAGAGTGCTGGCTTGCCGATCCGAATCGGATGCAAAAAAGGCGATGATTTCTTCCGGAGTTTTTGTATTTTTCCAGTTCGTATTGTTTCTGAGCATCGGGATTCTATTGTATTTTTATTATGAAGGTTCCAATTTTCCCAAAGATAAAGTTTTTTCCAAGTTTATCCTGGAAGAAGTACCTTCTCCGATCACCGGATTTCTTTTGGCCGCAATCCTTGCTTCAGCGATGTCCACGCTTTCGAGTTCTATCAATTCGCTTTCTCTCACCACCAAGGTGGATCTCGGAATCGAAAGATACGGTTCGGGAACTTTGAGTCTTTTCTGGGGAATGATTCTGCTACTCAGTTCCCTACTTCCGCTCTTTCTAACGACGGGCAAAACAGGTTTGGTGGAATTGGGTCTTTCCATAGCCTCTTATACAGTAGGACCGATCATAGCGGTGTTTTTAGGCGGAAGATTGAAAGCCTTTTCGTATATGCAAAAATTGGAAGATAGTTCCGCTTCGATTTCAATCGCATTGACACCGATTCTAACCTTGCTGTTCGGAAAATGGACAGGATTTGGTTTTACTCTTCTGGTTCCGTTCGGAATCGGGACTTGTTTTTTGATAGGATCTATTTTACTTCAAATTCAGAATCGGCGTTTTTCTCAAAGATAGTTTCCAGAATTCTTTTAAACTCGGATGCCTTTGTAAAATGAATGTAATGATCCCCTCCGGGAATTTTGAAAAATCGCGAGTTCGGAAAGTAATTTTTTGTGATCCCGTAATCCTCTTTGAGAAAATAATCCGAACTCCCCCCGGTGATAAACACGCAGGGTTTATCATAAGGTCTTTCGGAATATTCCTTAAAAAAATCCTGAAACAAACGAGGAGAACCGGCGATACCTTCCACGTTGAGCTTCCATCGATAACCGCCCGACTCCATTCTCTCCAAATTCATTTCTAAAAAACTTCGGATAAACGGATCGGGAAGAATTTTGGAAAGCGCAGAGTCGATCTCCTGTCTGGACGTAAATCGAGAAACATTCGTTTGCAAACAAGCGATCTCATTTTCATAACGAAACGCATAATCTCTGGGAGCGATGTCTTGAACGAGCAGAAGTTTGGGAACGGTTGGATTTTTAAGAGCAAATCCCATGGAAACCAAACCACCCATCGAATGTCCTAAAATTACCGGATCGACAATTCCTTGTTTAGTGATCCAAATCTCCAAATCCCCCACCATAGAGGCTAAGGAATGCTCGGAAGAATGCGGAGAATCTCCGTGATTGCGAAAATCGAGTAGATAAACATCCGAGTATCTGCTTAAAAAATCGCCCACACTCGGCCAGTTTTTGGAAGAACCAAAAAGCCCGTGTAAAATTAGAATCGGTCCGCTAATCGGAGACGGAAATGTCTTGTTCTGGAACTCGAGTTTGCGAAAACTCAGATCGACTACAGACATTCTTTTTGAATCACTTTCAGATATTGGTGATATTTTTTACCGTATCGATACGGAAGAGACTGAAGATCTTTTCGAAAGGTTTCGTACAAATCTTTTCTCATTTCCTTATTTCCGCAATTCACAGTTTCCGTATCCTTTGTGAGAATTTCGAATTTTTTCAAAATCTGACCGGCAAACACATTCGCATAATTACCGTTTGGTTGTAATTGAAGATATCGAAATCTTCGTTTTCTTTCTTCGTTCAAAAAACAGAATACGTCCTTTTTACAATGAGCTTCTGTCGTAAACTTCACTCCAAGAAAGGCAGCAAAATCTCCGGGTGCTTTATCCTTAAATTCTTCTCCGATTTTCCAGAAAATTTCCGGATTGATCATAGCCGGTTTGCCTCTTTCGGGGGGTAGAATCTCGCCCGGATTTTTGGAAAGATAATCGAGCAATTTGGATTCTTTCCGTTTATTTTCGCCTTCTTGTAAAATTTCTAAAATTCTACTCAAGACGATCGCCCGTCTGATTTTAAGATAAAGATATTCGTCTCCGTGGTAAAGACCGTTGTCTTCGAGCGAACTCAGATATTGGTAGACCGACTCGAGTTCGTTCAAACCCGTATTGGTAGAATACAACATCCGATCGATCGATCTGAGAACGGTTTTGTAACCGCCTTTTTCCTGCATGTCAAAAAGAACCTGAGTTTCGGTCCAACCGCTTAAACCCGCGTTGTCCGAAACGAATCTAAAATTCTTATCGCTTTGTTTTTCTTTTTCGTTTTTACTTTTAACGATTTCCCCAAATCCGAGTCTTCGTAAGATTTCAGATTTTTTATCCGGAAACAAATAAAGAGGAGAATTTGGTTTTGTGACCAACCATTCTCCTCCCCATATTGATGGGACAACCGCAAGAAAGATCAGGATCGAGATGATCCGTTTCATAGTTTACTGATTTAAATCCCGTATCATTTCCGCAATTCGTTCTACTCCGCGCTTGATATCTGTTTCTCCCATCGCATAGGAAAGACGAAGCGCTTGATCTTCCCCAAAAGCAATTCCGGGAACAGCAGCCACTTTATATTTTTCTAATAGAATGTTGCAGAAAAGTTTGCTCAAGGATTTTTCGGAGGATTCTTTTAAGAGTCTTTCAAATCCGGGAGTTTTATAAACGTCTGTCAAATACGGAAATACGTAAAATGCACCTTGAGGATTGTTGCATTTTACACCGGGAATCGCGTTTAAAAGCGCGACAATCGTGTTTCTTCTTTCTTCAAATGCTTTTCTCATCTCTTCCACGCAAGCCTGATCACCTCCCACCGCAGCCTCAGCCGCGGCCTGAGAGATCGAAGAGGGATTGGAAGTGGACTGACTCTGAATCGTATCCATGTTTTTTACGATACCGATATCTCCCGCGCCATAACCGATCCTCCAACCGGTCATGGAATAGGTCTTGGAAACGCCGTTGATCACAAAGGTTTGTTTTTTAAGCTCGGGGGACAACATCGCAAGATTACTAAAGGTAAAGCCGTCATAGATAATTTTTTCGTAGATATCGTCGCTCATCACTTGGATTCCGGAGGAAAGAACGATTTCTCCTAACGCTTCTAGATCCTTTTTAGGATAAGCCGCTCCCGTAGGATTGGAAGGAGAATTTAGAATCAGACATTTTGTCTTCGGAGTGATCGCCTTTTTGAGCTGCTCCGGAGTGATTTGAAAATTGTTGTCCGCCGCTGTGTTTACGATTACGGGAACCCCCTCCGAAAGACGAACGATGTCCGCATAACTCACCCAATACGGAGCGGGAATGATCACCTCGTCTCCCGCGTTCAAAGTCGCGAGAAAATAGTTATAGATGACTTGTTTTCCACCGGTACCGATGATGATCTGATTTTTTTCGTAGTCCAGACCGTTGTCCCGTTTGAATTTTCGGACGATGGCTTCCTTGAGTTCTGGGGTTCCGGAAACAGCCGTATAACGCGTCATTCCCTTATCGATCGCCTTTTTTGCGGCGTCTCGGATATGGGTAGGAGTTTCAAAATCCGGCTCTCCGGCTCCGAAACTAACAATGTCCTCTCCCTTTTTTTTCAACTCGTTCGCTTTCGCAGTGATCACGAGTGTAGGAGAAGGTTCGATGACGTTCAGCCTTTTTGCGCTGAGATCCATGCTGTTCCTCTTTGTTTGTTTTTAACTTTTATCAACTCTTTTTGTCGGTTTATCAAAAGGATTAGGCGTTGTTCAGTTGGAGCTGAGCCAATTCTTCTTGAGCTTCCCGAAACTGATCCAGAGTATAAATTTCGTATTCGTAACCCTGCTCCGTTAGGAATAACTGGCGGTTCTGACCAAAACGCTCTTCGTTGGTATCTCTGGAAATCAGAGAATAAAATACCGCGGTGTTATCATGCCCTTTCGGCCTTAAGATTCGACCCAATCTTTGCGCTTCTTCTTGTCTGGAACCAAAGGTTCCGGAAACTTGAATCGCGATATTCGCATCCGGTAAGTCGATGGAAAAATTGGCCACCTTACTCACTACAAGAGATTTGATCTGTCCCGACCGAAACGCATCGTATAAGGTCTGTCTTTCTGGAAGCGGTGTTTTACCGGTAATCAAAGGAATATTAAATTTCTTTGATATTTCTTCCAGCTGATTGATATACTGACCGATCACGAGCAAATGAGATTCGGAATGTTTTTTCATGATGAGTTCGATCGCTTTCATCTTTTCGGGGTTTTCGGAAGCGAGCCTGAACTTTTCACGATCATCCGCAATCGAATATTTCAATCGAAGATCGTCGTCCATGCTGACACGGATCTCCTTACACTTCGCTTCCGCGATCCAAGATTTGCTTTCCAACTCTTTCCAAGGAACATCGTATTTTTTTGGTCCGATCAAAGAGAACACGTCTTCTTCAAGACCGTCCTCTCTCACAAGAGTCGCAGTGAGTCCGAGTCTTCTTTTTGCCTGAAGTTCGGAGGTCATACGAAAAACGGGAGCGGGCAACAAGTGGACCTCGTCATACACGATCAATCCCCAGTTGTTTGCACTGAATAGATGAAAGTGGGTAAAATCCCCTCCCTTCTTCTTTCTATGAGTCAGAATGTTGTAAGTTGCGATCGTGATCGGGCGAATTTCTTTTACTTCACCGGAATATTCTCCGATATCCTCGGGAGGAATGTCGGTTTTATCCAGAATTTCATTTCTCCACTGACGAATAGAAAGAGTGTTTGTTACCAGAATGAGAGTTTCAGCTCCCACAATTTGCATCACACCGATTCCTACGATGGTTTTTCCGGCGCCGCAGGGAAGAACAACGACTCCGGAGCCGCCTTCGTTTCCGCCGCCGGCGTGAAATACTTCCACACAGGCTCTTTGGTAATCGCGCATTCCGAACTTTTTACCGCTGATGCTGTCCGCTCTGAGATTGAATCCGTATTTGTTACCTTCGTCGTAACCGGCAAGATCTTCGACCGGAAAACCGATTTTGATCAAAGCTTGTTTGATATGCCCACGGTATTCTTTTTTGATATAAATCTTATCGGGAAAGGTCGATTCGATAAAAGGTTGAACCGCTCTATGATTTCCGATTTCTTGGAGAAACCCTTTTTCGTTGGAGATGATCGCGAGTTCGCCGGATTCTTCCTTAACGAGTTTTACTTTTCCGTAACGACTGATCTGCTCGCGAATCTCGTTTACGATATTTTTCGGTACTGAGTATCTGGAGAATTTTTCCAAACATTCTACGATTTCGTCGGCGCTCATTTTGATAGAGGCCGCGTTCCATAAGGAAAGTGGTGAAATTCTATATGTGTGAAGGTATTCCGGGCTTTTTTCTAGTTCTGCAAATTTGGAAACAATGGTCTGGCAGGCTTCAAACTCGGGGTTATCTACCTCCAAAAGCATAGTTTTATCACTCTGAACGATTAAGGGTTTGCTCATTTGTGTCTGGTTTCCTGTTTGTTTAGACTGAAAATCGACCCCTTTCTGTCAAGTAGAATGCGAACATAAGGTTTTTTCCGCGTTTTACGCAGGTCAAAACCGTCCTTGTTTTCTACTTTTCTAAAAAAGAGAGTCCGTTTTAGGACAGGCCGTAAAAAACGTTTACATCGGAGACAGAAGAATTTGAAAACAACCGCTCTTTTCCTCTTCGGGGAGCAGATTTGTCAAAGAAAATCCGTGCAAAACCGCGTCCCCCGGCGCGCTCATCGGTTCGATCGCAATCCGGTCGTGAGAAAAATCGGTATAGACCTGAATGTAAGAAAGCGAAATCTTCTCTCTTTCGGAAAGGATCGATTGAATTCGAACCTGATACGAATCATCCGGCATAGACAACAGTATCCACGGTTCTTTATCATGAAATAAGGAATCCAACTTCGGGATAGAATCCAACTCAAACCGATCCGTCTCTCTACTGTAAATCGGATAAATAGGGATCAAATCCTCTCGTAAGGGAATTTGTTTCTTTATATTAGACCGAAGAAACGGATTTTGTCTTTGCGATTTCATTCGAAAATACGGATGATATCCATAACAAAATTGAAACGAAAATTGGTTCTGATTTAAAAACGAAGTTCTCAAAGTGAGAATCTCTTCCTCCGAAATTTTTCGGATCGAATACTCTTCACGAACTCGAACCTTGCCAAGACAGGTTTCTTTAAGAGAATCGTCTACGCAGAGTTCGAAAAGAATCGAATTCTCTTTTTGTTCTATGATTTTTCTTTTCCAAGAATACGCAAGCCCGTGAGAAGGATATCCTTTGGAATCCTTGATTCCAATCTCTTTGAGAGAAATCGATTCTTCTCCAAGAGAAATGAATTCTGCAGTATGACGATTTACCCAAGGATACATCAAAAAGGAACCGGAAAGAAAAAACGGTTCATCGTGATCGTAACCCGCCAAAATCTCCAAGGTTTCTCCGTTTACCGGATGTTTCCAGATCCAAGAAAGAATCTGATTCCCCCATTTGTTAAATTGAATCCTGGAATCCCCACTAAAAATCTCCGGCATGACCGGTAAGCTTGCAAAAAATCGGATTCTATTTCAATCCATTTTGGATTCTTTTTTAAAACCCAGGTCTTAGGAAAGGAATTGAAAGCCTGGTTTATGAGTGGAAACTGACGTTTCAAAGGAGAATTTTCATTGAAACTACCGGTTCTGGCTTGGGTCTATGCGGCAATTCTAGCTCTTTTTCTCACCAATTGTTATATTCCGATCAATGCAAATCTCGGCGGCCCGACTAAGTCCGCCGAACTGAGAGAAAAAATCCTCTCAGGAAAAAACGAGGATAAGATTCTCATCATACCGATCGACGGAGTCATTAGCGACGAGGGAGAAAGAACCTTTTTAGGAGGTCAGGAGGATTCCATTCTTGCCGGAGTCAAAAAACAACTCGAGCTCGCTGAGTTGGATCCCGAAATCAAAGCGGTCATCCTAAAAATCAATTCGCCCGGGGGTTCCGTAACTTCGAGCGATATCTTGTATCGTGAAATTCAGCAGTTCAAATCCAGAAAGAAAATTCCGGTGGTTTCTCTTTTTATGGATACCGCAGCAAGCGGAGCGTATTACATCGCAATGGCGACGGATTGGATCATTGCCCATCCCACAACCGTAACCGGATCCATCGGTGTGATTTTATCCGGAATCAATGTGAAAGATGGACTGGATAAACTCGGAGTGAAAGATCAATCGATCCGTTCGGGTGGAAACAAAACGATCGGCTCTCCTTTGGAAGAGCTTTCTTCGGAACAAAGAAAACTTTTACAATCGATCGTAGACGATCTTTTTGAAAAATTTTTTCAGGTCGTCAAAACAGGACGTCCCGCAAAAAAAGAAACCGAACTTCGTAAGATCGCAGACGGTAGAATTTTCACAGCTTCTCAAGCGCTTCAACACGGCTTGATCGATAAGATCGGATATTTTGAAACAGCGGTTCAAGATACAATGGCGCTTCCGAGTTATCGTAAAACCCCGGACAATACAAATCCGAAAATCATCTATTATTCCCAAACCGCGGAAAAAAGAGCGAACTTTTATCAGATTCTGTCTCCCGAGTTAAAACCGGATTCTACGATCTCAAAACTTTTTGGAACGAGCAAACAAGTTCGTTTTCTCTATCTCTGGTCTTACTAAACCCGTTCCAATTTTAGAATTTAGTTTTCGGTATACTGATGTTATTTAATTCTTTACCTTTTCTTTTTTTATTTTTAGTCACCTATTTGATCTATTGGAACGTATCCGCTCATTGGAAAAAACGGGTATTACTCGTTTCGTCCATTCTCTTTTACGGATATTCTCACATCGCCTTTCTGATTCACTTTTTACTCGTGATCGGAATCAACTATTACTTCTCTCTCAAACTTTGGGAGCTCAAGGAAAAGGGAGAATCCACGGGTAGACTTTTAAAATGGGTGATTGTTTTGAATGCGATCAATCTTGCATTCTTTAAATATTACTATTTCGTAATGGACTCCATGAGTTCCCTCACTGAAATGCAACTCTGGCAAAAACTCGGAACTTCGGTGGAAATTCTGCTTCCGCTTGCGATCAGTTTTTATACGTTTCAGTTGATCGCGCTCCAGGTGGATATTCATAGGGATTTGATTCCGAAGCGAATCGGTTCAGGAGATTATTTTCTTTTCATTCTCTTTTTCCCGCAATTGATTGCGGGGCCGATCATGAGATCCACGGATTTTCTGCCAAAGCTGGATCATCCCGAGATCGATAGAGATCGGATGAAACAGGGTATCTTTCTTTTATTATTTGGTTTGTTCAAGAAGTCGGTGCTGGCGGATTCGATCGCAGGAATTGTAGGGCCATTGTATTTGGAACCCGGTTCTTATCACGCCGCTTCTACTTATATCGCTATGTTTGGATTCGCATGTCAGGTATACTGCGACTTTTCGGGTTATACCGATATAGCAAGAGGTTCTGCGTTTCTGCTCGGTTATGAAATTCCTGAAAACTTCCGAGGACCGTTCTTGTCCTTTTCTTTTCGTGAATTTTGGGGAAGATGGCACGTAACGCTTTCCACCTGGCTTCGAGATTATATCTATATCCCTTTGGGAGGTAGCAGAAAGGGAGAATTCAGATCCCAGTGGAACATGTTTCTCACAATGTGTCTCGGCGGACTTTGGCACGGAGCGAATATCGCATTCGTACTCTGGGGGGCTTATCTTGGCTTGATCTTGGCCGTGGAAAGACTTGTAGAACGCAGACCAACTCTCGGAGTTCAGGGCAGCGGGTCGGTATGGACCAAATGGATCCGAGTCATATTGACGCTCAATCTATTTGTCTTTTCAGGGATTTTCTTTCGAGGCGGCTCTGCCGGAAAAAACGCGGTATCATTTATGTTGGACTTGGTGAGCAGTTACGGAAACATTTTTACCGGAAAGATCCTGTCTCGTTGGGAGGAGCTCCTACTTTTCATCTTGATCACTCTCGGATTGAACGCACTTCAATACCATCCTAACCTGATGTCCAAATTGGAAAAACGTTCTACGATTCTGATTCCTATTTTCAGTGTAATTCTTTTATTGCTCTTGGGAGTTTTCGGAGACGGTGGAGGGGAATTTATTTACTTTCAGTTCTAAATCCCTTCTTTAAAAAAGGCGGCAGGACGATCCATAAAAACGGGGGCGACATTGTGAATGATCGAAAACTACGACTCGCTCTGAGGATCCTATATCTAAGTCTGCTTTATTGCCTTGTAAACTGCACCCCCGCGTGGATTCGAGAGCTCCCTCCCCCAGGTCTTTCCAAAGAATCGGATTCGGACAAAATCCCAAAAGGGGTGTATGTTCGAAATCGCCCCGAACGATCGCACGGAAACACTCTCTATTACAAAAATACAATTCAAGAAAGAATCTTGTTAAACGGAGAGGATCATACCTTTGAAAAATTCACGCGAAGAGAGATCAAAGACGAATCTACATACACCACCCAAATTGTGAACGGCAAAGGAAAATTTTCGATCCGTGGAAATTGGCTTTTATTGGAAACCCTGGAAAAAGGTGAAGTTTTATTTCAGGGAAACGCAGAGGTATTTCAGATAGAATATAAGCCGTTTCGTCATAAATTGCTCTATCACTATGATTCTTCATCAAAAACACTCGTCCCATTACTCTATGAGTCCGGATATTTGGAAAAGACCTTCGGTCTCCTGGATGGAGTCAATCAACCTTACGTAGAGGACAAATACTTTCAGATTGCCAGAAAAAACTTTCTTAGAAAGGAATTTCAGTTTCACGCGTATTTTTACAAACCATGAATCTAAAGGAACAAATCATAAGCTACTCCCAAAGAATCGGATGGATTTTACCGAGTATCAACCTATTGTTTTTAATCCTTATCATTGGGTTTCTTCAGATTTCCTCCTTTCAACTCCGGGAGCGAATCATTCTTTATTTGGTGTCGATCACTCTACTTTATCTCATCAATTATATTTCCTTTATATTATTTCTCACTAAAAAGGTTTTACCTTCCGAGGAAGTTCGAGGAAAGATGATGAAACGTTTCCGAAAGGGAGACGATCGGATGCAGAGCTATCTATTTCCGCTTGCCATAGACGACGATCACTATGAAATTTACGGAAGAACGATCACATACAATCCGATTGGGGGAGACTTTTATAATTTTTTGACAGATCCTCAGGAAAACTATTGGATCGGAATCGGCGATTCAGTTGGACACGGATATCTCGCTGGTTTATTCAGTATGATGATCTTTCAAAGGATGTCAATTCTCGTTCAAAAAATTTCGGAGCCGTTTGAAATCATAGAAAAGATCAACCGGGATCTTGAAACAAGAATGGAAGGTTTTCCCGCGATCAATCCTAGTTTATACGCAACCTTTCTTTTGATCAAAGCGGACAAGGAAGGTAACATTCGGCATTCGGGGCTTCATCCTAGTTTTGTCCTTTATAAAAATCAAACCAACGAAAACCAAATAGTGGAAACGGACGGAAAATTCATTTCGACCACCATGAATGCCGGTCTGAAAAGCATTCAGGGACAAAACGAATTTCAAATGAAATCAGGCGATATCATATTTTGCTTTACAGACGGGCTCTATGAACAGAAAAATCGTGGTAACCTTTATTTCGGAGAAAGTCTGTTTCGGTTTTTGGAAGAAGTTCCTAAAAACAATCTCAAAAAGATCGCAGACGGTCTTTTTGCGGAAATTCTGATTCACACGGGGGGCAGGATTCAAGACGATATGACCATCCTGATGATTCGCAAAAAATAACATGCTCGAACTCACAGAACTCGAAATAAAAATCCTGAATATTCTGACCTTGGAAGACAGAGACGCCCGGAAACTGGGAAGAATTTTGCAGGACGTAGGACTCGTAACCGGATTGAACGAGGACGAACTTCTGGAATTCATTCCGTTCGGCCTTGAGGAAGAAATTCGAATCCTAAAAGACGAATATAACTTTTCCAATTTCAAAAAAGCCTTAATTAAAAAACTGACAAAACGAAATTATCCGTCTCCGGGACTTTCTGCTCCCATCCCGGAAGTAATCCGGGAATCTTACTAAACTTCAAACTCAAACGGAGATTTCTTTTTTTGAATTTACAAAAGCAATCATCGTAGAACGTTTCTGAACCAGCCAAGTTATGCTGTTCCAAGAAGGAAAAAATTATTTTTTTATATTGGCGACCGCGGATTCTGTGGTTCGATTTAAATCGACAATAGCGCCTTTTTATGATTTCAAAATCGAGGAAATCGAAGAGCTTCCCTTTTTATTTGCGTCTCCCACAATCGTCCCGCGGTTTTTATATTCCATAGAATGGAACCGGGTCCAATTTTCCTGCAGATCCATAAATAGCCAAGCGTATCTAAGATATGAGAACGGAAAAATTCATTCGGATTCCGAGCGTTTTCCGGAGGAAAGTTTTGAGATCGTCGATAACGTAAAAATTCCGATCCAAAAAAAACCGTATCTACCGAGCGGACGTCTTCCCTTTCAAATCTCACGAGCCGACTCCGAGATCACGTCGATCGGTCCCGTCAAAACGGGAAACTTTGTTCTTTATCGACAAAGAAGAAACAAAATGATTTCGACGCGTTATCTCTCTTTGAAAGATATCGTAAATCCGGAGTTTAACGAAATCGAAGTCGAAAAAAAAATCGAAAGCCTTTATTTCGATGCAAAACAGAAAAACTATCTGTTTCGTCTCGTAAAAATTCTATTCGCGGGAACTCCCGCAGAAGAACAAACCATAGTCTCAAACCTATTCACGCATGAACCGGAGTTCGCCATCTTTTTAAGAGATCAAATCTTTCAGATCGAAATTCTTCCTTTGATACACGGGCCGTTTTTAAATCGGATCCTGACAACCTTGGATGAAAGAATCGTTCGATACTCCTATCCGAAGTTATCTCCTCCCGTAAAATCGATGATCGACCGAAATATTTCCAAAAACAAACTCAAATCCATCCTGGATTCCCCTCCCAAAAAACCGGAACCGGGAGAGTCTTTGGAAGAAACGATCGAGCGGGAAATTTTCAGAAATTTTTCAAGAAAGATTTATTACGAAGACGGAATGTTTCCGATCTATCGCGAAAATTTGGAAGACGTAAAAACGGATCCGAGTTCAAACATAGAAACCTCGTTTCAAAGCGTCGGACACACTGAAAAATTCAACTTCCAGATCGCTGGAAGACCGGCTATGGAACTTTATGGAGTAACGGAAAAATCCATTCTTTTTAGGATCAAGGAATGGATTGAGATCGTCAGAATGGATACTTTGATTTCGAAACGAGAAAGAGACGAACAATTCTTTTTAAAAATCCCACCGGGTCGAATTTTAGAGATTCCTTTCTTTCCGCAATTCAGACTCCTCAGTGGGGCCGGAATCACTTCGGAAAGAAAGACATTTGAATTTTGTGTATTAGGTTTTGATTATTGACCGGAGCGGATTCTTCGAACCCCGTCCTTCCAATTCTGAATTTCCTTTTCTCTTTCCGCAGATTTCATCTGTGGCGAAAACTCCCTGCTGGTCTTGAGTTTCTTCTTGAGATCCCCGACCGAAGGAAAAAAACCCCTTTCCAAGCCGGCAAGAAATGCTGCACCCAAAACCGTGGTGTCTACATTCGCCGGACGGATCACGCGTTTTCCTAAAATATCGGATTGATACTGCATCAGCCAGGAATTTCCGGTCGCTCCTCCATCCACCTTTAGGACCTTGAGTTTAGAACCCGTATCGTTTTCCATCGCTTCTACAAGTTCATACGACTGTAAGGCAATGGACTTCAAGGCGGCTCTTGTGATCTGTTCCGCGGTCGTATCCCGAGTCAATCCGAGAATCGCCCCTCTTGCATTCATATCCCAGTATGGGGCACCTAATCCTGCAAAGGCGGGAACAAACACAACGTTATCTTCCTTTTTGGCTGAGGCTGCGAATTTTTCGGAGGTTTTAGATTCTTTAAAAAACTTTAAGTTGTCTCTCAAAAATTGCACCACAGCTCCGCCGATAAATACTGAACCTTCCAGACAATACACCGTCTTTCCTTCCGGTCCGCACCCAAGGGTGGTCAGTAAATTATTTTTGGAAATTTGAAAGTTATTTCCGGTGTTAAACAAAAGAAAACATCCGGTTCCGTATGTATTCTTTGCCTCACCGGGTTCCGTGCAAAGTTGACCGAAAAGCGCTCCCTGTTGATCTCCAACTAGGGAAGAAATAGGAATTCCGTCCGGTAATCCCTTTACTTTTTCCGTTCTACCAAATAAGGAACTGGAATTATGAGCTTCCGGTAAAATCGCCTCGGGAATTCCCAAGACTTGTGTTAACTCCCGATCCCATTCCTTTTTTTCTATATTATAAATCAATGTTCTACTTGCGTTGGTATGATCCGTCTTGTGCGACTTTCCGTTTGTAAGTCTGTAGAGAAGGAACGTATCGATGGTTCCAAAAAGAACTTTTCCTTTTTCGGCCCGATTCTTGACTCCCTTTACATTTTCAAGAATCCACTGAATTTTAGTTCCGCTAAAGTAAGCATCCAAAACAAGTCCTGTCTTTTTTCGAAACAAAGGTTCGAGTCCTTTGGACTTGAGATCCATACAAGTTTCGGAAGTTCTTCGGCACTGCCATACGATCGCATTATAAACCGGTTTGCCTGTATCCTTATCAAAAAGAACGGTGGTTTCCCTCTGATTTGTGATCCCGATCGCTACCGCTTGGGAAGGATTCAGTTTTCCGTTTCGAATCGCTTTGAGAATGAGTTTTTCGGTTTTTGCCCAAATCTCTTCGGCATCGTGTTCGACCCAACCCGGCTTTGGATAATGTTGTTTGAATTCTGAATAGGCGCTGGAAATTACGTTACCAGATTTGTTAAAACAAAAAATTCGAATCCCGGTCGTACCCGCGTCGATTCCGATGATATACTCACTCATGAAAGATTCTCCCAAGAACTTTGAAATGAAAGATAGATTTGATTTCTAATTTAGAGAACGGGTGGTCAAACTTCCAATTCCAGACCTTCATACGCCATGATAACTTCCAGTTGATTGTCCGGATCGAACATCTCCTTATATTTCAAGGCTCTGAGATAAACTGCGTCTAATTTTTCATCGTCATACGACGGATCGTGATGAAACATCACGAGTTTTTTTACGTTTGCACGCAACGCGATATCGGTCGCCATCGAAGCCGAACTATGCCCCCAATCGATCTTTTGTAGAGATTCTTCAAACGTGTATTGGGTGTCAAAGACCAAGATATCCGCGCCTCGAAAATAATTCAGATAATCCTGGATATTTTCCATTTCGTCTAGGTTGAATTCCGCATCGGAAGCAAAGATAAGAGATTTACCATTCTCTTCAAATCGATAAGAAAAACTGCCTCCGGGATGACGAACCGATTTTGAAATCGCGGAAATGGAATCCGTAACCGCAAACGCCTTCCCCTCCGGAATGAACCTAAAGTTTTTGGTAGCCCGAAAACTATCGTAGGGAACCGGGAAGTGAGTAAAGCTGTGTTGATATTTAAGTCTTTCTTCAAGATTGTCGACGGAACTCAAAAATTCGAACGTATTTCCGGGAGAATATAAAGGAACAAAAAACGGAATTCCTTGGATATGATCCCAGTGTGTGTGTGTAAAAATCCACTTCGCTTTTCCCTTTCCTTCCAAGAAACCTTCGTGTAAAATCGAATTTCCCAATTCCCGAAGACCGGTGCCTCCGTCCACAATGACAAGATTGTCGCTTTTATCCCGAATTTCGATACAGGTTGTGTTTCCGCCGTAAGTGCTCCAGTTGGAAAGAGAGAGGGAATCCAGAAAGGTATCGATCGCATCGGGACTTTGAATGTCGGCCGGGGTCGCCAGGCTCAGAATTTTCTGTACCTTATTTCGAATCGATTCTCCCCGGACAGAGGAAGAGATAGAACCGCGGACACCCCAAAATTTTATGCGCATAATTTAAAAAAACAATCCCGAAAAGAAGCGTATTTTTCAGGAAAATGTTGTCTAAAATTAACATTTCCTACAGGATTTCCAGCCAATTCTTTTTTATTTATGAAAAATTTCTTTATGGCAATAAATTTAGGAAAAAAATTTTGTTTACCAAGTACACTCATCGAATAGCATTCAAAACAGGTTCCGAGCATAAAACGTGGAAAACTTTAACACAGAAATCCTTACAGAAGGAACGACTTGCACGATCCGGATTCAAGGCAGTATCAGCCTCAAAAATGCATTTGCCCTCAAAGAACTGATCATCAAAAAACACGGAGAAGGTTTTACGGACATCATTCTCGATTTTTCGGGAGATGCGTATTTGGATTCTTCCGGAATCGGAGCCATTTTCAATTCTCAGAAGTATGTTACAGAGAGAAACGGTTCTCTAAAACTCAAAAACATTAGCCGAGACGTGATGACCATTCTCAAAATCGCCAATCTCGACAAACACTTGGATATCATTCGTTAGGCGATTTTTCTGGAAATCTTTCGGATTTATACTCAAAGTCCTCTTAGAAACTTCACTTACATCCTGCGAAACGAAGAAACCTCAAAAACGCTTTCCATCGATCCCTACGATTCCGATCCAATCGAAACCTTTTTGGACCAAAAGGCATGGAATTTAGACTTCATTCTCAATACACACGAACACGCGGATCATACTTCGGGAAATCAAGGTTTGGTCGAACGATATCGTGCGATCGTCTATTCGCACTCAGGTGGAATCGGTAAAATCCCAAACGCGACTCATCCGATAAAAAAGGGAGATCGACTTCTTTCCTCTTCGCGTCAATATCTCGAAATTTTAGATACACCGGGTCATACATTCTGCCATGTTTGTCTTTTGCTTGTGGAAAACGAAAAGCCAAAGGCCATCTTTACCGGAGATACTCTGTTCAACGCAGGGGTTGGAAATTGTTATCGAGGCGGAGATCCGGAAGTTTTAGCAAAGACGGTTTTGGAACAATTACTTCCTCTCGAAACGGACATTCTTTTGTATCCGGGTCACGATTACTTGGAATCCAATTTGAAATTTGCACTTTCCTTGGATCCGTCCAACGAGGAAGCGATCCGGACTTTGGAAGAAGTTCAAAAACTCAAACCGGACGTCGAATTTATGACGACCAATCTCGAAAAAGAACGAAAAATCAACGTATTCTTTCAATGCTCTCATCCTTCTTCGAATTTAAAGGAGAATGTTCAAAAAAAGACAAAAACTGCATTCTACGAGAATGACCCAAAATCCTTTTTTGTAGCCCTGCGATCTCTCCGCGACCAATGGTAATTTTTCACCGGAAATCGTTTGCCGGAAATAGGCCCCTCCAGAATCTGTAACCATGACGGTTCTTTTTTATCAAATCCTTAAACTCGATTTTGAACTACTAAAATTGGAAGATCGATCCGCAAAAAGAATTTTAAAAAGCAAATCTCCTCCGGTGATACGAATCGGATTCGGAGCAAATCTCAAATGAAACGATATGATATCATTGTGATCGGAACGGGAGGCGGGGCCAAGTTGGTCTCCCCACCTTCCAAACTCGGCTACAAGGTGGCGGTCATCGAAAAAGAAACCCCTGGAGGAACCTGTCTCAATCGCGGATGCATTCCTTCGAAGATGCTCATCTATCCCGCGGAGATTCTTTCCCTCGCAAAAAATTCTAAAAAATTTCAGATCACGTTTCCCGATACACCCAAGATCGATTTTAAAACCCTTGTGGAAAGGATTTCCAAGACCGTTGACGAAGAATCCGCATCCGTTCTCCCTGCGTATGCGAGAAATCCGAACATCGATTATATTCAAGGCACGGCCAGCTTTGTTTCCGACAAAGTGATCCGCGTCAACGGAGAAGAGTTGACCGCGGAGAGGATCTTTATCGCAGCCGGCGCCAGACCATCCATTCCGAATATTCCCGGCTTGGAGGGAACACCCTACATGACAAGTCGGGAGGCGCTCCGAAAAACCGATCTTCCGAAATCGCTAATCGTAGTCGGTGGAGGTTTTATCGCCTTGGAACTAGGGTTCGCTTATTCCTCTTTCGGAAGCGACGTCACTTTTTTGGTTCGAAGCAGAATGCTCCGTAACGAAGACGGAGACGTTGTCGACGAATTCGAAAAAGTGTTTTCCAAAGAACAAAAAGTTTTACTTCATACAAACATTCAAAAGATAGAATATAATGATAATCGGTTTTATCTGGATGTGACCGTAGACGGAAAAGAAACCCGTTTAGAATCGGAATCTTTACTCGTGGCGACCGGGATCCGCCCAAATACCGACGGACTGGCTCTATCAAATACCACGATTCAAACCGACAAAAACGGGTATATTCAAGTAAACGAATATCTAGAAACGACGGCTTCCGGAGTTTACGCGCTTGGAGACATCATTGGAAAGTATTTTTACAGACATTCCGTAAACTTCGAGGGAGAATTTTTATTCCGCACTCTTTATCAGGAAAAGAAAAAATCTCCGATTGTATATCCTCCCGTTCCGCATGCTGTTTTTACACATCCCCAGGTCGCACGCGTCGGAAAAACCGAAGAACAATTGAAAGCGGAGGGATTTGATTTTATCTCCGCTAAAAATCCTTACAGCGCGAGCGCGACGGGAATGGCGAGGCTTTCCGATTCCGGTTTTATAAAAATTCTCGTGGAAAAAAAGTCGAGAAAAGTATTGGGAGCTCACGCGATTGGAGACGAAGCCTCTAACGTGATTCATCTTTTTATCCTTTTGATGACGATGGGTGGAACCGTGGACGATCTTTTAAAAATGATCTTTATCCATCCTGCGTTACCCGAAATAGCGCGTAACGCGGCAAGAAAGGCTAATGAAATTCTACGATCAAACTAAAAACGGATACAAAAACAACCAATGAAATACGCTCTGCAAATCGATAATTTAGAAAAAACTTATGCGGGCGGAGTCCAGGCCTTAAAGGGAATCACATTGAACGTGGAGAACGGAGATTTTTTCGCACTCCTCGGTCCGAATGGGGCCGGCAAATCCACTACGATTGGGATTCTCAGTTCCTTGGTGAACAAAACCTCCGGCACGGTAAAGATCTTAGACGCGGACATAGACACGGATTTGGCAAAAGCGAAATCCTATATCGGAGTGGTTCCTCAGGAATTTAACTTCAACATCTTCGAAAGAGTCGATCAGATCGTGATCAACCAAGGAGGTTATTACGGTATGGATCGAAAATTAGCAGCCGAACGTGCCGGCGAATATCTCCAGCAACTGGGTCTCTACGAAAAAAGAAAGGAGGGCGCGGGCAGACTTTCCGGGGGTATGAAACGAAGATTGATGATCGCGAGAGCTCTCATCCACAATCCGAAAATTCTCATCTTAGACGAACCCACAGCCGGCGTTGATATCGAGTTGCGACGATCCCTCTGGGAATATCTGCAAAAACTAAACACCTCCGGGATCACGGTCATTCTCACCACGCACTATTTAGAAGAGGCCGAAAGTCTTTGTCGTAATATCGCGATCATCGATCAGGGATTGATCGTGGAAAACACTTCGATGAAGGACCTGCTGCAGAAATTAGATCATGAAACGTTTATTTTGGATTGCACGGGGCATCTAAATTCGTTTCCAAAAACGCCCGGAATTGAACTCTACAAAACAGACGAGTTCACTTTGGAAGCCTCCGTATACGGAGACGCGTCGCTCAATGATCTTTTTAAAACCCTGGATCAAAACGGAATCAAAGTAAGCAGTATGAGAAATAAATCCAACCGTCTGGAAGAACTCTTCTTGAAATTGGTGGAGAAAAAATTATGACATTCTTAGAAAAATACAACGCATTCAAAACGATTGTAATCAAGGAAACCGTTCGGATCCTTAGAATCTGGATCCAGACGATCATTCCGCCAGGCATTACAATTACTTTATACTTCATCATATTCGGAAAACTGGTGGGCTCTCAGATCGGAAACATAGGAAACCATACTTATATTCAGTTTATCGTTCCTGGACTCGTAATGATGTCTGTGATCATCAATTCGTATAATAACGTGGTCTCCTCTTTTTTTGGGGCGAAGTTTCAAAAAAACATAGAGGAACTTTTGGTTTCCCCCACTCCTGCTTCCTTGATCGTAATCGGCTACACGATCGGAGGAGTCATTCGGGGGATTCTCGTTGGAATCTTAGTAATCGCGATCTCCTTATTTTTTACAAAATTAGAAGTTTATAATTTTCCTATGTTAATATCCACTGTGATCCTGAGTTCGTTATTGTTTTCTTTGGGAGGATTTTTAAACGCGCTGTTTGCAAAAAAATTCGATGACGTCACGATCATTCCCACCTTTATCCTCACACCGCTAACGTATCTCGGAGGTGTATTTTATTCCATACAAATGCTTCCTGAATTTTGGCAAAACGTATCCAGGTTAAACCCCATTCTTTATATGGTGAACGCGTTTCGTTTCGGATTTTTAGGAGTCAGCGATATACATCCCTGGTTTGCGCTGAGTATGATTTCGATCCTTACCCTCTTGCTCTTTCTGCTTTCCGTTTACTTACTCAAAAAAGGAATCGGGATCCGAAATTGATCGGCGGTATCTATGAGCATACAAAAAGAAATTCGTTCCAGTTTAGAATCGACTCTACACCCTTCCAGTTTGGAGGTTTTCGATTTTAGCGATGAACATTCAGGTCATACCGGCAACCCGGGAAACAAAAAAGAAGGCACCCATATCAAAATTAGGATCGTATCCGATGCATTTTCAGGTAAATCCAAGGTGGAACAACACAGAATTGTGTACACAATTCTGAAACCGTGGATCGATCGTGGACTGCACGCAATCGTATTGGAAACCGCGGAAACAAACTCATTTTAGGATTGTAACAAAAACGGGATCGAAAAAGCTAAAACCTAGATTCGCAAAACTCGTTTTGTGAAAAATCCGAGTCTAAAAAAAGAGCCATGACAATCGACGAAATCAAACATAAAATAGAATCCGGTCTTCCCGATTCTAAAGTAACCATCGAAGATCCGTATCAAGATGGAGTACATATCAAAGCGATCGTGATTTACAAAGGATTTACAGGTAAATCGATTTTGGAACAACATAGAATGGTCTATGCAACCCTAAAAGAAGAACTAAAACAAGAAGTGCATGCTCTTGCACTGGAAACAAGGATACAAGAATGAACGAAGCAGCAAAACAAAAAATTGAAGAATTGATCGGAGCCAACAAAGTGTTCCTGTTTATGAAAGGAACTCCCGAAGCCCCTATGTGTGGATTTTCAGCCGGAGTGTCTAACGTTTTAAGAAGTTTAGGAATTCAATACGGTTCGTTTAATGTCCTTTCGGACGAAGTTATCCGTCAGGGAATCAAAGACTATGCAAACTGGCCTACCATTCCACAGCTTTATGTAAATGGAGAATTTATCGGTGGTCACGACATAGTGGTTGAAATGGCAAAATCCGGTGATCTTCAGAAAAAAGTGGGTACCCTCACCGCATGATGAGACTCTACCAGTCCGCAACCTGCCAATACTCGTTTTATGTTCGAAGCGAATTTCAGAACATGGGACTTGTAATCGGTCAGGATTACGAGCTGGTGGACGCAAGCCGCGGGACCCCCGGTAGAGATGAGGTGGTTCGACTCGGCGGACAAAATCAAATTCCGTTTCTTGTGGATGGAGAAGTTCGAATATATGAGTCCGGCGAAATCGTCGAATATGCAAAAAGACGAAAGTTCTCTTAAAAACCGAGTAGAGTCAAAATTTTATTTCCAACATCCCTGTTTTTACCTTCATAAGGATAATTGTGAATGTATAAAACAGGGTTAAAGTTCAGTTCCAAAATTCTGTAATCTGCCTTTGATTCCAAATTCTTTAGGATAATATCCACTCCGCAGATCTTTGCTCCCACGGACCGAGCGGCCTTTACAGCAAGTTCCTTATAATAAGAATTCGCAAGATCCGTCACATCGATCGAATCGCCGCCAGTACTGATATTCGAGTTCTTTCTTAAAAATACTTTCTGATCTCTGGCAGGTAAAAAATCTTTTGTAAATCCGGATTGTTCGAGTACATCGGATTCGGTATCGCCGAGCTGGATTTTTTCCAAAGGTGTTACGTGTCCGAATCCGCGTCGTGGATCCTCGTTTTTGATCGCCACGAGCTCTTCTATCGTATGAATTCCGTCCCCGGTAACGTTAGCCGGAATTCGATTGCACACCGCTACTGTTTCGTCTCCGATGACTAAAAATCGATATTCGTTTCCTTCCGCGAATTCTTCTACGATCACCGACTCCGAATGATTAAACGCGATCTTGATGGCTTTTTTCGCATCTTCGGAAGATGCCTTCGGCGGCAAAATCGTAATACCGATTCCAAAGTTTGTAGTTACCGGTTTGACCACCATTCTCTTTTGAGAGTTCGAATTCCAAAAAGAAAGCGCCGATTCCGCATCTCCAAAACCGTCTCCCACCGGAACAAGAAGACCGGATTCCTGCATTACAATTTTTGAAATCGTTTTGTTTTCCATCACAAGAAAGGTCATATAAGAATCCAAATCCGTTTTGGAAGCTTCCTTTACGTATTGTATTTTTCCGAAAGCGTCTTTGATTCTTAAAAAATGGTTTTTGCGATCGAGCACTTCGACTTCGAGTCCCCGATTGAGGGCGTCTCGAATTATGATCTGAGTGGAAATTTCAAGATCTTCAAATCCCTGTAATGCGAAGATATCGGGAGAAATATATTCTCCCGGTTTCAATTTCAATGATTGCATAATTTTACGGTCGGGTAATGAGTTTGCGATTCTTCCCTTTCCAATTGCTCCTTCTCATGAAAGGATCTCGTCGCTTCCTTTTCGATCTTAGTCAAAGTTCCCGGTGAATATTCCAAATAGGACAAAGTTCTTCGATTCTCCCTCGCAAGTTCCATTCCCTTATCTCTGAATTCAATGTCCTTTTTTAAAATTTCGGATAACAGTTTCCCGGAAGGGGTTTTATCCGGATTTTTCCATTTCTTGATTTGAAAGTCGATCGCTTCCTGATACGTTTGCCTTCCGGTATGACGATCCAACATCTTTGCATAATATCTGAGAGATTCCGAATATTCCGCGCCTGCTTGTTGAAAGTTCTTTTCAGAATCCTCGACTCGAATCGTAAGATCGGGTCTTCTACCCTCCCAAATGACCTTGTTCAAATTTTCTTTTAAAATCGAATTCTCTTCTTCGTCTATCGAAGGAGAAATACTCAAAAGGGAATCCAAAAGAATCAATTGTGTGAAGGCAAGATTTTGTCTGCAGACTCCGACCGGCGAATACGGATCGATATCCAAAGATCGGATTTCGATATATTCGATTCCTCTTTGTAACAACGCATCAAGAGGACGTTCGTCCCCTTTCGGAACCTGTTTCGGACGGATAGGGGAATAAAATTCGTTTTCAATCTGAAGATAATTCGGATTGAGCTGATTGTCCGCTTTTTCGGAAAACGGTATATAATCGGGATTCGGCGTATGAACCGCATAACACATACGTTCCACATATTCCTTTAAAGAATTGTAATGAATCCCGAGAGTGTCCTGAACCTTACTCGTATATCCGATCTCGCTCATTCTCAACGAAGTCGCATAGGGAGAATACATCGTGTATTTTTTATGTCTTTCAAACTTGAGAGAACCTGGGTTTGGAAGAAATGTAGAATCGAATACGGAAGAAGATCCAGTGAGATAGGTCAGATATTGAACCCTTCTCAAAAAATTGCGAATCACATGCAAATACAAAGAGGAAATTTCTTCCTTTGTGAACTTTGAAATTTCTTTTTGTAAAAATTGTTTTAGAAATACATTCGAAAACGAGAAATTATAATGAACTCCGGAAATCGTCTGCATTCTCCTTCCGTAACGAAGACCGAGCCCGTTGCGATAAATCGTCTTCCATTTTCCGGAGTGAGAACTACCGTATTGTCCCAAAGGAATTTCGTTTTCATCCTCAGGAAGAACAGGCGGCATACTAAAAGGCCATATCAGTTCGTTGTTCAACTTCCGAATCGTATAAATATGCAAATCCTGCAATTCTCGAATATTGGCTTCGATCCTCGGACGTGGATGAGTCGCGTATTCGAGCTGAGGTTCCGCGAAATCGGTTTTGATATAATGATTGGTAAGACTAGACCCCAGATGATCCGGATGCGGAGTATCGGCCAGGGTCCCGTTCGGATTGACCCTCATACTTTCCTTTTCCAATCCGTGTTTTGCCTTAACGGCATGACGCAACAGTAGTTCCAATGAAACTTCTTCGACCATCGTTTTGGAGAATTCTTTTGTTTTCAAAATCCGCCTGTGGCCCCTTCTCCACGTGGATCGGAAGCCCCGTAGAGTTTTCCGTTCTGTCTTTTGACCGAGAATAATTTCGCAAAGTTCGGAGCAATTCGAATATCGTGTTTTCTTGCGGAAAGACCGTCGAATACGTTTCTTTCATTTACTGGTTTTTCAATAAACACCGCATCCGGAAAAAACTGATGATGCACTCGACCTCTTGCGACGGATTCATACAGAGTCAGGTTAAAATCCAAATTATAAATCAAGGATTGCAAAACCGCATTCACAATATACGAACCTCCCGGAGCCCCGGTCGCCAAAAACGGTTCCTTTTCTCGAAACACAAGCGTCGGAGACATGCTACTCAAAGGGGTTTTTTTAGGAAGTATAGAATTTGCTTCCGCGCCGATCAAACCATAGACGTTCGGTTCGCCGGGCGCTCTACTAAAATCGTCCATCGTATCGTTCAAAACGATTCCATATCCTGGCACGACTACCGAGGCTCCAAAACGAAAGTTAACGGATTGAGTCGTAGCCGCGGAGTTTCCGTCTTTATCCATAACTGAGATATGAGTGGTTTGAGGTGATTCCACATTTAAATTCAATTCTTTTAAATAGGAAGAGCTGGCGGATGCGTTTTCGGGATCAAAGTCCGAAATTTTTTCTTCTGCGTATTTTTTGGAAAGCAATCGATCGATCGGAATTTTTGTAAACTGAGGATCTCCGCCTAAATTGGCGCGGTCCGCATATCCTCGTCTCATCACTTCGGCAATAAAATGATAATACCCCGCCGCGTCTTTTTCATAAAGTTCTTTCAGCGGTTTTGTTTCCGTCATGGATAACATCGTCAAAAGGTGAACTCCCGAGGAAGGCGGGGGCATCGTATAGACGGAATAATTGCGATATGAAATCTTAAGAGCTTTTTTTTCGATCACCTTAAATCCGCTGAGATCCTGAGCGCTGACAAGACCTCCTTTCTTTTTCATAGCGGCAACTAAAGAAGCTGCGATTTTACCGTGATAGAATTCTTTTTCACCGGACTCCGCGATAAGCTTTAAAGAATGGGCCAGATCCTTTTGAACGAGCAAAGATTGAACTTCGGGAATCTTTCCACCGGGAAGAAAGATCGTTTTCATTTCCTCGTCCATATCCTTGGAGGATTTTTGAATCGCGGAATGAAGATCCGGATAAATCGGAAAACCGTTTTCCGCCAGACGAATCGCGGGAGCAATCACAGTTTTTAGCGGAAGTTTTCCATACCGTTTTTGAATCTGAACCAATCCGGCCACGTTACCCGGAACACCCACTGCACGAAACCCGAACAAAGAGTCCTCTTTCGGTTTTCGTTTATACATATTTCGAGACGCGGCGTTAGGCGCTCTTTCTCGAAAATCAAACGAAATCGGCTCCGAAAATTCCTTTAGATAAAGAACAAGAAATCCTCCTCCTCCAAGACCGGTGGAATGAGGTCTTGTCACCGAAATCGCAAAGGAAACCGCAACAACAACATCCACAACGTTTCCACCGAGTTTCCCGACTTCAATCCCTGCCTGGGTCGCTTCGGTGGAATCGGATGCGATCATGAGATTTTTACTTTCACTAAAAAAATCGGTATGTTTTTTCTGATTGGAAGGAGTTACCAATAAATCTGTGGAAACCTCTCTGCCTTCGATAGAAAGAGGAATCTCTTTACACGAAAAGAGAAGAAATATCAATAAAAGACGAATCGTTTTTTGTTTCATCGGATCCCGGAGAGATTCAGGATTTTTTTCCGGAAGAGAATTCCATTTCGATTCCTTCTTTGCCGGCGATCAATTTTGCCTTACCACCCGATTTGAGTTCTCCAAAAAGAATCTCTTCCGAAATCCGTTTGGAGATATGAGTATCGATCCATCTTTGAACGGGTCTCGCACCAAACTCGGGAGTATAAGCCTTATCTGCAATGTAGATCAGTACATCATCCTGAAACTCTAGCTCAATATGCTTAGCATTCAAACGCTCCTGCAAAAGAGCAAGCTGTTTTGCAACTACTTTGGTTACATTTTCCAAACCCAAAGAAGCGAATTCGATCACGGCAGTCAGTCGATTTCTAAACTCGGGTGAGAACTGTTTTTCAAGAGCTTTGAGACTTCTGTCTTCCAAAAGATCGTTTGCAAAACCAACCGGATTCGTAGATCGTTCTTTAGCTCCCGTATTCGTTGTCATTACGAGGATCACCTGACGGAAATCGGATTTACGTCCGTTGTTATCCGTAAGAGTCGCGTGATCCATGATCTGCAAAAGAATATTGTAAATATCCTCATGCGCCTTTTCGATCTCGTCCAAAAGCAATACACAATGAGGATTTCTATGAACCGCATCCGTCAACTGACCTCCTTGTTCAAAACCTACATAACCCGGAGGAGAACCGATCAATCTAGAAACCGTATGTTTTTCCATATATTCGCTCATATCAAAACGAACGAGTTCGACCCCAAGGATCTCCGCAAGCTTTCTCGTAAGTTCCGTTTTACCCACGCCTGTCGGTCCCGCGAATAAAAACGATCCTACCGGCTTTCCAGGCTCGGAAAGCCCACTTCGCGAAAGTCGTATGGATTGAACGAGTTGATCAATCGCGGAATTTTGTCCGTAGATTTTTGACTTCAAATCTTCGTCCAAGTTTTTCAGTTTTTCACGATCGTCCGCTTTTACCGTAACGGAAGGAACCTTTGCGATCTTGGAGACGAGCTCTTCGATCTCTCGAACGGTCACCAACTTCTTGCCGGTTTCTCTGAGTCTGACTCTTGCGCCCGCTTCGTCCAAAAGATCGATCGCCTTATCCGGAAGTTTACGGTCCAGAATATATCTCGCGGAAAGTTCGGCTGCTTGTTCCACGGCGGAGGTGGAATACTTTACTTTGTGAAAGGACTCGTATCGGGCCAAAAGTCCTTTTAGGATTTCGATCGTTTCACCGATGGACGGTTCGCCCACTTCCACCTTTTGAAATCTTCTGGAAAGTGCATGATCTTTTTCGAATATAGATTTGTATTCCTTATAAGTCGTTGTTCCGATACAACGGAGTTCGCCGCTCGACAATGCGGGTTTGAGAAGATTGGACGCATCCAAGGACCCTCCCGAAACGGCGCCTGCTCCAATGATCGTATGAATTTCATCTATAAAAAGAACATGATCTTCTTGAGCGGTAATTTGAGTAACTACGTTCTTCAGTCTTTCTTCAAATTCTCCTCGGAACTTTGTGCCAGCTAGTAAAAGCCCCATATCCAAAGAATATACTTTCAGATTCTTTAATGGGTCGGGAACCTTTCCGTCGACAACCATCTGAGCCAACCCCTCCACGATCGAAGTCTTACCGACCCCCGCTTCCCCCACAAAGATGGGATTGTTTTTTCTTCTTCTACAAAGAATGTGAATCGTACGATCCAACTCGTCCAATCGGCCTACCATCGGATCCAACTTTCCTTCGCGCGCCTTTGCAGTAAGGTCGACACAAAATGCTTTCAAAGGATCCGAGGGAACTTTTTCCCCATCCTCGTTGATGGTTTCCTTGTCCCGATTTTTCTGATCCTTTCGAATTCCATGAGAGATATAACGCACAACGTCCAGTCTTGTAATGTCCTGAGATCCCAAAAAGTAAACCGCGTTGGATTGATCTTCCCGAAAGAGAGCCGCGAGAACATCGCCACCATCCATCTTTTTGTTTCTTGTAGATTGAACGTGAAACTCTGCAAGTTGCAAAACGTGCTGAACACCGATCGTATAGATCGGATCCACGTCTCCGGAAGTTTCCGGAAAAGATTCCAGCTCCCGATCCAAATACTGAACGAGCGCAGTTCTTAAAATTTCAAGATTCGCGCCGCAGCCGTCCAATACCTCCTTGCCGACTCCGTCATACGTAAGAGCGAGAAGAATGTGTTCGAGCGTGATAAATTCGTTTCTTCTTTTTTTGGCTTCTTCCCAGGCCTTTCTAAGAGTGCGTTCCATTTCTTCAGTAAGAATCATGATTCTTCTTCTCCTTCCTCCACTTCCATTGTACAGTGAAGCGGGTAACCGTGTTGTTCGGCCAATTGTTGGACTTGTATGACTTTGGTTCTTGCCACGTCGTGCGAGTAAACACCGCATAACGCTTTTCCTGTGATATGAGCCTTGAGCATAATCTGTTGGCTCTCGGCCGAACTTCTATGAAAGACAACTTGTAAAATCCAAACTACGAATTCCATTGGAGTAAAATCGTCGTTAAGGATGATCACTCTGTATTTGGAAGGGCGTTTGAGTTTGACCTTTTCCTTGGTCAAGGTCTGCTCTTCCGTATCAAAACGAAAGATTTCGTTCATAATTCCAAGCTCCCTTCGTCGCATACCGTCGGCTCCGATAAAAATGGTTCCATTTGAATCTCTTTGAGAGGGGAATGTTCGTTAGTCTTTTGAATCATTTCGTGCATGTGCAGTCTTTCTTCTTCCAAGAAACGTTCAATCGCATTTCTGGCCCCCGGATGAAAAATACGATGCGAACTGAAAGTGGGCACTGCCGGAAATCCTCTCAAAAATTTATGCTCTCCTTGAGCTCCCGCCTCGAACAAGACGATCTTTTCTCGAATCGCATAGTCGATCAGTTGATAAAAACAACATTCAAAATGAAGATGAGGAAGGTATTCGATACAACCCCAATATCTCCCGTAGAGAAAATTCCCCTTTCGCAGATTGAAAGTTCCCGCAATCGGTTTTCCTTCTCGAAATGCAAGCACGAGAACCAGACGATTTCGAAACGTTTCGAACAGAGAATCAAAAAACTTTCGGTTTAAATATGCGGAGCCCCATTTTCTGGAATGTGTGTCCGAATAAAAATTCCAAAGTGCAGTGATATCCGATCTTTGGATCCGATCCCCTTCGATCACACGAATGTCCAGACCGTACTCCCGAACGATTTCCCGTTCTCGTTTGATCTGCATCCTCTTCTTCGATTTCATAGCGCCCAGATACTCGTCAAAATTTTGAAAGCCTTGGTTCTTCCAATGATACTGGTGAGAAAGTCTTGTTGCAAATCCGTATTCTTGTAAAACCTCGGATTCCTCCTTTTCTAAAAATAAAAAGTGAACTCCGGATAGCCCTTCTTCCTCCGAAAATCGGAGAAGCTCGGGGATCAGATACGAACAGACTTCTTTCAGACTGAGATTTTTAGAATGAAGAATCCGCTTTCCGGTTGCGGGAGTAAACGGAATCGCGACCAATCCCTTTGGATAATAATTCAAACCCGATTGAGCGAAAAATTGAGCCCACTGAAAATCAAAGATATATTCCCCATAAGAATCATACTTCAGAAATAAGGGGATGGCTGCTGAAAATTTTCCATCGATATATAAAACACAGTATTTCTGAATCCAGGAAGTTGAACTCCCGATACAACACGAAAGTTCGAGAGAATGTAAAAAGTCATATTCTAAAAACGGACTTTTGGGATCACAGATCGCGTTCCATTCTTCGCTCGAAATCGGAGAGATAGAATCTAAAAATTCTACTCGAATATCGCTGCATGACTGAAATGGCATGTTACTACTTGGACGTTTGAGGATGCTATTTTGTCAGAGATCCAGAGAAAAATGCTTTCGAATCTTTTGAACCGCTCTGTGTGTGATGACCTTGATATTTGATTCCGAAAGACCCGTTTTTTCGGAAACCTCTCGAACACTCATCCCATCCAATTTCAAATGAGTGAGAATCTGCTTTTGTCTTTCATCCAAAACCAAAAGCCATTGACCGAGAATTTCACGGGCCTTTTCCGGCTCTTCTTCTTCGACCGGTTCCGGAGAAGCAAAAAGTTCGAGGTTTTCCGTGGTAAAATACCGGTCCCCGATTTTTTTTTTGCGTAGATAATCGATGGTTTTGTAACGGGCGATCGCGAAAACCCAAGGAGCAGGATGCCGATCCGGGCGATAGGAGTCCCTGGCCTTGTGAAGCCCGATTAGAATTTCTTGAATCAAATCTTCTCTGTCCTCTTCGTTGTTGATCCGAGAAATTAAATAAGAACGGAGAACTCCGGTCACAAGTCTGAGAAATTTTTCATACGCATAGGCATTCCCTTCTCTTGCTTGACGAATGAAGATCAAACATTCTTCCCAGATTTCTTTTTTAGCTGACATGTAACTAACGGCTTAGGACCTTCGAATATACATCTAAGTAGGACTTGATTCCTTCCAGTGTGATTCGGGAAGAATTTATTGTCCAACCATTCTTTACAATTGGAAAATTTCCAAAAGTAGTATGTACAAAATATGACAAGCAAAGAACAGACAACCGAAGCCTTGATTCAAAAAATCGCCGTCGAGCCTCCTTCTAAAGAAAGTTATGGGGGATGGTGGATCCTGTTGTTTCCAATCCTTACGGTATGCGGAATCTTAGGAATTCTTTCCTTATATCCTAGGACCGCTTCTCGTATTCATCTTCCGACTCTCTTTCCGGATTTTCTTTGGATCGTTCTAGTCGGATTCAGTTCGTTTTGGTTTTTATACCAACTGCGATTTCCGGAGGAATCTTTTTCCAAAACATCCCGTCTTCCCATTTTTTTGGGCCTACTCTGGATCTTCTACTCTGGATGTTCGTATGTCTGGGACCTCATACTAGATCGAGAGATTGGCACTCATTTCGGACTTTGTTCGATGATCCTATTTCTTTCGAGCCTTCTTCTTGCCGGAAGCGGAATTTACGCCTTTCGCAAAGGAAGACCCGGTAATTTAGCATTAGGGGCGGGAGTTCTTACCGTTTTTAGTTTGGCGTTAGCCAATTTTTGTCTTAAATTTGTATGCAGAGACCAGTCCTCGTATCACATTCTATTCTCTCACGGTCTACCAAGTTTTGTTTTGTTTTTTATGGGAATTCTATTATTTAAGAAAATCATAAAGTGGTAATATAAAAAATCTAACAAAGAAAGCAGCTTTCTTAGGGGCGTAATCATTCGCCGCATAAAATAAGCATAAAGAAGAAAAAAACTACTTGTTTTGGGATTAAAAAACCGGACCGACAAAAAGGCGGTTATTGATTTTTAGAGAATTCGATTTTAAAAAAGAATCGATACGATCAAAATTGAACAATACTTTCAAAAACAAAAAGAAACCACTTGCCTCAAAATAAATCTTAGAAATTTATAATTTAATTTCGAGGCAAGAAAAAGTTTTTATTGCATTGAATGCAGGCCGACTCGGTTTCCTTCGGTGTCGATCAAAAGAGCAAAAAATCCAAACTCAGGAGAAATCTGCGTTTTGGTCACAATAATTTTCCCTCCCGCTCCTTCTACTCTAGCGAGAATTTCGGATAAATCTTTTCCGCCATTCAAATATACCAAAGTACCTTGTCCACTCGGAGTATAATCGCCACCTTTGACAATTGCACCGGAAACACTTCCCGGATTTCTAGGAAGCATACCCATCCGAATCTCTCCCATATCCACTTCGGCAATCTCGGCTTTCAATATAGTTTTATAAAATTTAACGGCGCGTGAAAAATCCTTTGCGGGTAATTCAAACCAACTGATTGCATGATTCGTTTCGCCTTTTGCACCGGACATATTTGATTCTTTACATTGAGCGATAATCATGAATACAAGCCCGATCCATAAAATTTTCGCATACGTTTTTATCTTAGACATTCAAAACTCCTTAGGTTTTCGATTTCAATTTATTGCAAAAGATATAGGATAATCTCAATTTTGTCTTGTATAAACCCGACATTAACCTATAAAAAATTCTGTAAAATGCCGATCTTTTTCAAAATATTCTTTCGGAGTGACCCCCACAAAGTTTTTAAATTCTCGGATCAAATGCGATTGATCGAAAAATCGGCATTCTTGCGCAAGCTGTGAAAAATTTAAGATTTTTTTACCCTCAGCGACTTTTAAAAAATGTTGAAGTCGAGTGATTTTCATAAAATGTTTCGGCGTAAGCCCAACGAATTCATGAAAGTATCGTTCTAATGTTCTTTCTTCAATTTCAAATCGATCCCGGATGGAACGGACAGAGTGTAAACCCTCGGTTTGTACAATACCTTTAACAATCGCCATTGCATTTGGATTTTTTCTTTTATTTCGAATTAAATTAGAAATTAAAAAATTAAATATAATTTCAACTCGTTCTTCTTTTGTTTTTGCAATTTGAATTTTCTCTTCTAATTCTTTCCCCATTTGATTCCAAATTAAATCTATGGAAGTACAAAGCTCGGTAAATTCGCCGGAAGGAATGGGAAATATAGAACGAAAACCCCAAGGAAAAAAACGAACGGCTATGATATCAATCTTTCCCGTTGGTTTTAAAAGTAAAAAACGTTTCAATTGACCATAGTAAAAAGATCTTGGTTGTATTTCAAACTCAGAGCCAGATGTGCTTCGTTGAAATAAATCCCCTGTGTGAAAAATTAATTCCGAACATCCGTCAGGTAAAACCTTTTCTACCTCTAGTTCCGATATTTCCCAATCAACTTGACCTTCGAGCACCCAAATGCATTTTACATCGTTCTTTAAAGGACCCGGTGGAGAAATTTCACTGTATTCCATCAATCTGAAATAAAATTTCAAATTGAAAAAAGCAAATGCATTTTGGCGTTTTTCAATTTCTGAGATTCACATTTTTAGAAAAAGGAATCCGATGAAACTTTAAAATCTATAAGACCACATGCAATGAAAGAAAAAGGTTCTGGCTTATGATAATGAAAAAATTTAAAACTTTGAAGGCCACCCATTCTAATTATAATGAAGATCATAGTCCAGATTTTTCGAACCAGAAATTTGATACTAAAAATCGAATCCGTGTCATTGATATTGCAATCCGTTCCTCATCTGGTGATTTCAAACCAAATTGAGAATGTTTGTACAAAGAAAATTGTTGGGCGATCGATGACTTCTAATATAAAAACTGAAATGGTTATCCGTCCACGGAACAACACAAATAATGACTCAACAATCTCCGCTTTCATTCTGATGGAGAAAACCAGTACGCCGCAAAGATTTAAGAAAGACTTTCAGTTCTTATCAAATGAGATAGGTATGAGATTCGGAAAGGAAATTACGATGCGAACGGGCTGGTTGAGAATTTCTATGCATCGGATTACACTGACAATCGGCGTCGTTCCGGAAATTAAATAAATTCCCAAGCGGTTCGAAACACTTCCCGACCTTCCGCAAATCGAATGAGCTTAGATAAGAATGGATCCTCCGAAAGTGTGGAACTATCTCCGATACAAAGAAGTAAATCTCGTGCACGGGTCATTCCCACATTGATCCTTCTGGATTCTTTTAAAAATCCGGATTTACCTTCGAAATTGGAACGGACAAATCCAAGAAGAATACAACGATTCTCTCTTCCTTGAAACGAATCGATCGTAGAGACAGCGATCGAATGCAAACCAGCGGCTCTTAACCTTTCACCCAAAAGTCGAACCTGCGCACGATACGGGGAAAGAATGGTGATCTCTTCTTCCGCAAAACCGTTTTCTTTTAAGATCAAACAAAGCTGAATTTGTAAATCGGCTTCAAAGGGATTGGTAAGACTTTCATCAATTTGAATTTCTTCGGTATCGGTTCCTGCGGTATCGATCCATTGAAACGCGTTTCGAAACGGAAATTCATCCGGAAAGTTCGATCCCCGTTCCGATTCGGGTCTTCCGTTTTTCAATTTTAGATCGTAAAATTCCGAAGATGGAAATGCGACGATCTCGTCTTTCATTCTGTATTGTGTATCGAGTAAAAAGATTCTTTCAAAATCTTTCAACCGCTCTGCGGCTTTTTCAAACAAGGTTGTTTCGAGAGAATTTTGTTCGGAAAATAAGGTCGGCGGCAATTGTTTGTGATCTCCCGCCAGAATCACCCGATCCGATTTTAAGATCGGAATCCAAGACGCGGGTTCGAGAGCCTGCGAACATTCGTCTAACACGCAGAAGTCGAAGATTCTTCCATTCAATACGGAACGTGCCGAAGCCACCGGAGTAGAGACAATTACAGGATGAGAAGAAACGAGACTGTCTATCAAACCGGTTTCCAACAATCGGATCGTTTTTTTCAGTTCTTTGACTTCTTGAAACAGAGATTTACGTTCCTCTCTCTCCTTCTCACCGAAGTTTCGTTTGTATTTTTTCGCCTGCTGCGAAATTTCAACAACGTCCCTTCGATATTCCGCTAAAAGTTTTCCATCAGGATGATGAAACAGTTTATAATCCAAAGTAGAATGAAGAACCGCTTC
Organism: Leptospira sp. WS92.C1; assembly: GCF_040833975.1. Classification (NCBI taxonomy): domain Bacteria; kingdom Pseudomonadati; phylum Spirochaetota; class Leptospiria; order Leptospirales; family Leptospiraceae; genus Leptospira; species Leptospira gorisiae. The sequence goes on along the minus strand of NZ_CP162130.1, from coordinate 1,926,049 downwards.
TCCGATTCTTGCGGGATGTCCGAGCCTCAAAACGGGGATTCCTTTGGCGGATATAGATTCGACTAACAAGTCGCAAGCAGTATGAGTGGGGGCGGATACTAAAACTTTTTTTTCTTCCGCGACGAGTTGATGTACAATTTCGGTTAACGTGGTTGTTTTACCGGTTCCGGGCGGTCCGTGAAGGATCGTAACGTCTTCTGAAAGTACCGCATGCAGAACCGCGTTTTTTTGAGAAGAATTGAGTTTGTCGTCGATTCTTCCCAAGATTCTATTTTTATCCCCGTCTCTGAGATGGATGGGATCCGGTTTTCCGTATCCGAGAAGCAGTTCTCTGTTGGTATAAAGTCTGGTTCCTTTTTTTGCATCCGCTACCGTTTGCAGCGCGTGAAACATTTCCTTATAAGATGTTTCGTCCGGAAGAAGATCGAGAAAACACTTTCCTTCTTCGGACCATTCCGGAACCTCTTCGATCGCAATCCGAATTCTTTCCTTATGAAGGGATACAAGAATCGCACGGACACGATCCTCATTCTTCCCGATCTGAATCGGAGAGCCGGATTGAAACTTAACCGGATATTCTTCCTGATCCGGAAAACGAAAGGTAAGAATCCAATTTCCGTCCCTACCTATGGATTGTTCTTCGTAGACAAGAGGGTATAACGTAATTCCCAGTTTGATCCGGTCTTGGATAGGACGTGACAACCAGTCCTTTGAAAATAGATTGTCCTCTTCTTTTTTTTCCCGTTCCAGTTCCGAACGAACCGCTTCCAGCTCTTCCACCGAGCCGGAAAATTTCTGTTCCTTCAAAACCGGTCCGGCGAAAGTACTACGATTCTGTAGACTTGAGTTTTTTGATCGTCTCTGGTAGGGAGGCTTTCCGCAAATCGGATCGCACTCGCAAGAGTGGTTCCCGTCGTTTGTCCGGCAAAAATTCCTTCTTTCTGATAGAGTTCAGATTGATAGACTAAAGCCTGTTCCCGATCGACTCCCACATATTCGTCCACGATCTTCGGATCAAAGGACTCCGGTAAATGAATCGAAGCTTCATTTTGAACCATCTTTCGAATAAATCTGGATTTCTGACTGACTCCCATGATCACTCGAATGGAAGACTTCTTGGATTTTAAAAAACGTCCGGCTCCGGAAAGAGTTCCGCCCGAACCTCCACCCGCAACAAACGCATCTACGTTTCCTGCAAGGTCTCTCCAGATTTCGGGACCGGTAAACAAGTAATGTGCGTTTGTGTTCGCCATGTCCTTATACTCGTTGAGAATTACGGTATTCTTTTCTTTCTCTTTGAGTTCTCTTGCCTTTTTTAAAAGAGCATCGTCCCAGTTTCCCTTCGCTTCCGTAACGACCTCGACGTAAGCTCCAAAGGTTTGAAGATCCTTGATTTTCTGCGGATCCGTATCTCCCGCTACCAAACAGCGAAACTTATACTGGCGGATTGTGCTGATCCATGCGAGACTCAAGGCAGTCGAATTGTAACCGGGCTGGATGATCTGTCCTCCGGGTTTCAATTCTCCCCTTCGTTCCGAGGAAAGGATCATAGAAAGAGCGGTTCTGTCTTTTACGGAACCGGTAGGATTGCAGAATTCCGCTTTGAGATAGATTTCCACATTAGGAATATGGGAACCGATTTGATTCAAACGAATGAGAGGAGTATTACCGATCATCTGCAAAATCGTTTCTTTTACGGGTTTTGCTACACTGAGCTCCCGTCCAAACGATTTCTGAATGTTATTCAGAGCTCCGAGGAAACTGTTTCCAAACTCATCAATCGAACGGGATATTTCATCAAACATATTATTTGTGCAGAATTATATAGCGTACAACCAAGGTTCAACTTCTTTCTGCTTTTTTTCAAACTCTCCGATTTTAGATTCCTGTTTGAGAGTGAGACCGATATCGTCCAGTCCGTTGTAAAGACAGTATTTCCGAAACGAATCCACCTCGAAACCGTAACCTTTCCCGGACGGTCCGGTCACGGTTTGTTTTTCCAGATCGATTTGAATTTGAGCTCCCACGTTAGCGGAAACAGATTGAAACAATTCTTCCACTTCTTCGGATTTTAAAACCACGGGAAGCATCCCGTTCTTAAAACAATTGTTGAAAAAGATATCCGCATAAGAGGGAGCGATGATACAACGAAATCCATAGTCTTCCAAAGCCCAAGGCGCGTGTTCTCTGGAAGATCCGCAGCCAAAGTTATCTCTTGTCAAAAGAACGATAGCGCCTTTGTATCTTTCTTGGTTAAGAGAAAATTCAGGGTTCGGTTTGGTTCCCGCGTCGTCCAGATATCTCCAGTCGTGAAACAGGTGGATTCCGAATCCGGTTCTTTCGATTTTTCTTAAAAATTGTTTCGGAATGATCTGATCCGTATCCACATTTGGTCGATCCAAAAGCGCTGCGATTCCGTTTAATGTTGTAAATGGTTTCATAAATTCTTCCTCTTATTTCCAGTTCCGTATGTCTACGAAGTGACCTTCGATCGCTGCGGCTGCGGCCATTTCAGGACCGACGAGATGGGTGCGTCCGCCCTTTCCTTGACGGCCTTCAAAATTGCGATTGGATGTAGATGCGCAACGATCTCCTGGTTGAAGAACGTCGTCGTTCATCGCGAGACACATGGAACAACCCGGATTTCTCCATTCGAAACCAGCCGCCGTAAAGATCTTATCCAGACCTTCCTGTTCCGCCTGACGTTTCACTCTTCCCGATCCCGGAACCACGATGGCCTGCACTTTCGAAGAAACGGTTTTTCCTTGGATGGTTGCCGCTGCGGCTCTCAAGTCTTCGATCCTGGAATTGGTGCAAGATCCGATAAAGACCTTATTGATGGTAACGTCTTCGATCTTCTGCCCCGGTTTCAGATCCATGTATTTTAGAGCGGATTCGATTCCGATCTTATCCACAGCATCTGTAGCGTCCTTTGGATCCGGGACCACACCTTTTACTGAAATCACTTGGCTCGGGGACGTTCCCCAAGTAACCATCGGAGCGATTTCATCCGCCTGAAGAATCACGGTCGTATCAAACTTCGCGCCTTCATCGGTCACATAGTGTTTCCATTTTTTTACGGCGAGATCCCATTCTGCTCCCTTAGGAGCAAAGTCTTTTCCTTGGATATAATGGAATGTAGTTTCATCGGGGGCGATGAGTCCTGCTCGAGCACCCGCTTCGATCGACATATTGCAGATCGTCATCCGAGCTTCCATACTCAGAGCCTGAATCGCAGAACCACGGTATTCGATTACATAACCTGTGGCTCCGGCGGTTCCGATCTTGCCTATGATCGCGAGAATGATGTCTTTTGCGGTGACCTTATCGGAGAGTTTTCCGTCTACTCGAATCTCCATAGTTTTCGCTCTTTTTTGAACGAGGGTCTGTGTCGCAAGAACGTGTTCCACTTCGCTCGTTCCGATTCCGAAAGCCAGGGCTCCGAAAGCGCCGTGAGTGGAAGTATGAGAATCTCCGCATACGATCGTCATTCCGGGATGAGTCAGACCCATTTCCGGAGCGATGACGTGGATGATTCCTTGATCCGGATTTTGAAAATCATAAAGACGAATTCCGTTTTCATCGCAGTTCTTTTTGAGAGTCTGCATCTGAATCGCGGAAATAGGATCCGCGAGACTCATATCTCTGGTTCTTGTGGAGACGTTATGATCCATCGTAGCAAAGGTGGCTTCCGGACGACGAACCTTTCTGCCTGCGAGTTTGATTCCTTCAAAAGCCTGGGGGCTTGTAACTTCATGAATGAGATGACGGTCGATATAAACGATATACGATCCTCCATCCAGTTCCCCGACTAGATGATCTTCCCAGATTTTTTCAAACATTGTCTTCATTGGATTCTAATACTCCCCGAAAGAAATTCTTTCGGAATTTGTGGATTGGATTTTTTTCTTGAACAAAAGAAAGGATATCCGTCTGTATTTCCATCGTTCGGAAATCGGGTCTTTTCGTCTACCCGGATCTATTCTAAGCCACCCGGAATGAATTTGGAAGAATGAAAATTCTATCTCGCACGAAAAACGAATACGGTTTTACCCAGACTGATCTCGTCGAAATCGTAAAGAACTCTGGGACGAAGAACCTTTTTACCGTTGAGATAGGTTCCGGCATCGGAGATAAGATCATACAGGACAAAACGGTTTTTGATCTTGCGAATTCGAGCGTGTGTAGGATTGACTCCGGGATCGGCGACCTGGATATCCGAAAATTCTCCGGTTCCCAGAACGGTTTCGGCTTTCCGGATCGGCACTTGTTTTCCCGGCGATCTGCCTTCTTTTTGAATCAGAGTCGCAAGATCATACGCTTCGGAGGTCTCGAACTCGGACTCGCTCACTGGAAGAGAACGCGCGCTGTGAACTCCTTCGGGATTCGTATAAGGAGAAGAATGAAACTGATCCCCATACATTCTTTGATAGACTTCTCTCTCTTCCCCTCTCGCTTGAAACCTTCGTTCCGCTTCTCCCGATTTGCGATCAACAACCGGTTCGTCAATTTCTTTCTCTCTGCGAAACAAAAGCAAAAGTCCGATCAAGGTAAGAATCAGCAAAAATCCGATCGTGGGAAGAAAGATCTCGGGGCTCAAAAAAACGAATCGGAGTTGTTTCAAAGTTCCCGGCTTATACGTAAACGTAAACTTTCCACCTCGGGAAGATTCCCAATCCCCTCTGAGGAAATCGCCTTCTCCTTTCCAAAAGTCGTTTTGAAACGGGGAATCATACCGAATTTCCGCCGGGTATCTATGAAAGTATTCGAAATCGCTTAAAAACCGAGACGTGGATTCTTGAGAATCGATCGCGTAAAATTCTCCGCCATAAATACGGACCAACTCAAAATTGGAAAAATTACGTTTGCCGATGACTTGAATCGGAAGACCGGATGTCGACAATCCCTGTCTCAGAGCAGGAGGAAGTTTGTATTCGGAATCGGAAACGAGCAAAGTAAGATACGATTCCCTCGTAAGAACCGTGTTGATTTTCTGAAATACAAGATCTAAGTTCACTCCCGTATTCCGATTGCTCAAAGAACCGGGAACCCTGGCTTTTAAAAGCGCTGCCTGCCGATCCAAATCTTTTTCCACGACCAACAGATCGTCCGAGAAAAATATAAAACTGAAATGATCTTCGTCACCGGAGGCCTGTACAATTTTTTGTAAAAATCGAGTATTGAAATTATTTTCTTCCAGAGTCGTTCCGGACTGAACTAGAAAAACCGTATGAACCGGACGACTCCCTTCCTTTCTCGTAATCTTGGGTCTGAGTACGGTGCGGCTTTCTTGTCCCCGGGATTCCCGGATCAGAAAATTTTCTTTTTCCAGAGGGAATTGTTTTTTATCCCGAATCGAAAGCTGAATGATAGGAAAGGAAGACGCATCTATGTCCTCCATCAAAAACGGAGATTTTTGAGCAAAAACCGGAAACGAAATGAAAACCAGTGTTAGAAGGACCGCGTAACCCATCATTCGCTCATTACAATCTAAGATCAGCTTCCGTGTTCAAACAGTTTTTTTCCATATTCGGATCTTGGGACCAATTCCCCGCTTTTGGATCTAGAGAGAATTTCGGTCCAATTTCCTTGATAGAGTATACTGATAGTATCGGCTATAGCTCGAACGATAGAGATTTCATGTGTGATAAAAATGAGAGAAAGTCCTTTTTCTTTTCTAAATTCCAAAAGAAGCTTGAGAACCCCGGTTTCACTGATCGGATCCAAGGCCGCAGTCGGTTCGTCGGCTACGATGATTTGCGCCCCGGAATATACGGCCAGAAGGATCAGAATTCTCTGTCTTTCTCCTCCGGACAGATTTCCAGGAAGAGAATCAAAAGCCCTTTTCGGATCGTGCAGATGAACGGATTTCAACAAACCGATCACCTTGTTTCGATTGGCGTATTCCGGATTGGTAAGAGATAGAGCCTCCAGAATCTGAGAACCCGTTTTTCGATACGGATGAAACCCCCAGACCGGATTTTGGGGAACAAGAGCGATCTTCTTTCCCCGAATCGTCTGCCATTCCCTTTCCGTAAGATAGCGCGCGTCCAAACCCAAAAGTGAAAATCGATCGGATCTCTGAAACAATTCCTTGTCCGTCATTCCCAAAAGACAGGACGCGAACGTGGACTTGCCGCTACCGGATTCTCCCACGATACAATGGATCTCTCCTTTTTGTAAGGTGAAGTCGATCCCTTTCAGAATCGGATGTCCCGGAGTGGATACCTTTAGATTTGTAATTTCAATTGCGGGGGAACTCACGAAAGGGAGATCATTCCATTTTGAAAAGGTTGTATTCCGCGATGCTGCAGATGATATGTCCGATCAGAATATGAGATTCTTGAATTCTTGCGGTTACGGTGCTCGGAACGATCACGTCCAGATCCGAAAGATTTTTCATCTTACCTCCGTCTCCGCCTAACAAGGAAATGGTTTTCACGCCCCTGGTTTTCGCCTTTTCCAAGGCCAATAAAACGTTTTTCGAATTCCCGCTTGTGGAAAGTCCGATGAGCAAGTCTCCCTTCTTTCCAAAGGCTTCGATCTGTCTGGAAAAAACTTCCTCGTAACCGTAGTCGTTCGAACACGCGGTCAAAACCGCGGAGTCTGCGGAAAGAGACATCGCTGGAAGCGCCTTTCTTTCGTTCCCCGATTTATACCGGACCACGAGTTCCGCGGCGATATGGGAAGCGTCGCAGGAAGATCCTCCGTTTCCGCATAAGAAAACCGTATTACCGGTTTGTAATACTTTGGAGACAATCTCTCCCGCCTTTGTAATATCGTCTAAAATTGAATCGATACATTTCTGTTTGGTGGAAATAGAATCCCGGATCTGACCGAGAGCGATTTCTTTAATATCCATCTTAGGTTTTACCTCTTTTTATCCGTATTTGTTCCAATATACGGAAGAATTCACGTTTCGCTTTTTCGAAATCCTGAAGAGAAAGGTTCTCGGTGTAAGGAGAATTCTCTTTTTGATTTCCGCTCACGTTCAAAAAATACAATTCGTCCGAAATGATCGCCTTCAGTCTTTTTGTAGAGTTAGACTGAAAGAATTGCTCGAACTCCGCTCCCATATAAACCAAAAGGAGAGAAAGAATGCTCGGTTTCAAACGGATCAGAACCTGCTGTTTCCAAATCGGTTCCCAATTGTAAAAATCCTTCCAGGATTCCGCATTGGAGCCGTTTTCTCCATACAAAACTTTCAGATCGTCTTCGATATCTTCGGGTTGAAATCTGGAAAACACGCTCTTTAAATCGGAGTGTTCGTAAGAAAGAATCCGATTGAGTTCCGCCTCCGGAAGAAACACTACCCCGGAAATTTTATCACCCTGCAAACTCAGAAAATTTCCAGTGGAAACGACGATCGAATATTCTCTGCCGCCCTTTTCCTTTCCTTCCAGACGAAACAACTTAGGTCCGTTCTTCTGAAGTTTATAAAATTTGGTTTCGTGAACGAGACCTCCCGTTTTTTTACGGGTCACAAAAAAACGATCCGCTTTTTCACGGAGCTCGGCCAATTCTCGTTTGTAACCAAGACTTTCCCGTACGGGAGGGGATTCTTCTTCCCCGCCTTTTTTTCTTTTTTTTCTGCGGGTGAAAAACGAGAAAATTCTGCTAAAAAAAGATCTAACTCCCATAGTCCTCTTTGACGTTGGAAGGACGATCCACGATTTTCTCTTCCAGCTCGAACTGTTTTGCATCTTTTAGAAAAGTAGAATATGCTGATGAAACAGCGATGACCCAGCCTGGGAATCCGTCCAAAAATCCGAACTTAAAAAAATAGGTTTCCAAAAACTTGGAAAACGGCTTGTAGATCGTGCGTAACGCGGAAAATTTCTTTCCTTTTTTCTGTCTGGTCAGAGCTACGATGGAGGAAAAGGAATTGATGGTATTTACCTGATGCGTCAGATCCCGAAAACTGTAGTGGATGATGTCACCGTGGATCTTATCTCCTTTACCTTCGATGCTGAGATAGTCGTGAGGGTTTTCGCCTACCCAGAGCGCCTTTCCCTTTTTAAAAATGCGATACCGGTATTGAGGATACCATCCCGAATGACGGATAAATCTTCCCATGTGAAAGGTAAGACGGGAAACCTGAAATCCGTTGAACGTTTCCTCTTCCGGACTTTGTTTGAATTTTAAAATCGAGTTTTTGAGCTCCGGGGAAATCCTTTCATCCGCGTCCAGGGAAAGAATCCAATCAAACTTACAATGGGAAATCGCGTCGTTTTTTTGTTCGATATGACCCTTGAATTTTTGTTTATAAAACCGAACGCTTGGAAATGACTTTGCGATTTTTTCGGTTCGATCTGTGCTGATCGAATCCAAAACCACGATCTCATCCGCAACTTCCAAACAAGATTGAATACACTCCGCGATGTTTCTTTCTTCGTTGTAAGTGATGATCGCAACCGATATCTTTTTCTGAGAAGAATCGGGGGCCGGATTCTGTTTTTTTTGTGTCTTCTTTTTCTTGACTGGAATTGATTTTCCCATCTGCCAGATTGATTCCTAAGATCTGTTCTTTTTTCTAATGGTAGAATGAATTCTTTCTCTGTCATTGGTTTTTTAGGGGAATTTTGACAACTTCCGGGGAGCAAAATTGAAAGAACAAATTTGGAAAGGATTGGAATCAATATCGAGAATTTCTCTCTGTCTGTTCCTCCTCGCATTTCCTCAGTCTGTGAGCGTGTCTCAGATCTTTGCGGGATTGACGATCGCGACCACCTATCCCTTGTTTTTCGGAAATCAGGAAAACCGGGAAACTTGGAAGCGGCTGCAAATTCCGTTCTTTGTCTTTTTAGGAATTTATATTCTTACATTGATCTCGTCTCTGATTTCGGCGGAAACATACGGTCCCTTTTTTAAAAAGTTCATCAAACAATCCGAGTTCGGAGATTTCTGGATGCTCTTTCTGTTTCCGGCTTCCTTTCTCATCGCTTCCAAAGAGAAGAATCAAAAACTCCTGCGAGGATTTTTATACGCGTCCGCGGCGATCTCGGTCCTCTTGGGCTGTATCAGTTTGTTTTCGGAAGTCCGCGTGGGAAAATTCGTGTCCAACGGATTCAAATACGCGTTAGGCGACAGACTTCAGCATTATTCCGGAAACATAGGTCCGATCAAACTCTATCTTCCGATCGGAATGATGAACACTCATCTTACCTTCGGAGGTCTTCTGGGTTTATGTTTACCAGGACTCGTAGCGGATTGGTTCGCAGGCTGGAACGAAAAAAAAGGAAAAACATTTATTTTCAAAACGATTCTCATCTTTGCCGGGTTTGTAGTTCTATTTTTCAATCAGAGCAGATCGATCTGGCTCGGGGTCGGATTCATTCTTCTTTTACTGATTTTAAACGGCAATCTTTCCCTGAGGGAAAAACTTCCGAACCTTTCGCTTCGATGGAAATTGGTTTCCGGAATTCTGATCTTTTGTGTTTTTATTTCCGCTGGCTATTTGTTCCGAAACAATTGGCTCATTCAAAGATCCATTTCTCAAATATTCGAAGTTCATAATACGGAAAATCAGAGATATTATATTTATAAAAATACGATTCCTCTGATCCGAGATCATCTCTGGATCGGAGTTGGTGGAGGAAACTACAAGGATTCTCACTGGAAAGAATCTTCTCAGATGATCTTTGAAGACGAACAACTCTGGTATGAACTCTACATCACACCGAGGGGTCACGCTCACAATGACCTTCTTCACTGGATGACTGTGGGGGGAATTTTTGCGGGAATCTTTTTTCTTCTTTTTTGGGGAAACCTGTTTCATCCTTTCTTTCAAAACAAGTTAGAATCCAAAAAAAGTCTTTCGATTTTGACGATCGGGATTTTCAGCTTATTTCCTGCCGGTTTTTTTCAGTGTTATCTTTTGGACGACGAGGTACTTTTACCCTTCTTTGTATTTTGCGGAATTTTTTTGGGAGGAATGTCTTCTCAGAAAGATAAAACGTCGTTCGACAAATCAAAACTTGTTTATTTCAAAATCTTCGGAGCGATCGGAATCCCGATCCTTCTCTATTGGTTGTTTTGGATTCCCCGTTTGAATCTAAAACCGCTGGAGGTTTACAACCGAAGAGTTCGTTCCGTAGATCAAGCGATCGTTCGAACGGTTCAAAAGAATATTCTAAAACTTGAATCCACCGATACACAAGAAACCCTGAGTCCGCCCGATTTTTCGGACCTGACGTTTGCTCAGGCTCGGATTCCGTTTCAGATCGAAGGTTGTCTAACGCATCGATACCCAAACCCTCCTCAACCGAGAAAAACTCCGTTCAGTTTTACAGTTTATATCCACCCATCCGCACAAAATTTTCCCCAAGAGACCGAGATCACAATCGTCTCGAGAGAATCCTTTGATCAGGATCAGCAATACTGGGCTCAGGCGGAAGAAGACCTTGGAAAGATCCAAGTTTCCTTAAAAACGGGAAAAAATCCGGTATTGATCCCGAACTTTCTTTTAAAAAATTCTTCACCTGAATTTCCAAACGGGGTTTACTTTCGGGATTTTAGAATTACGTTTAAGGGATGGAAAGAGGATCGGAAAATCGAATTTCCAAAATTGTATTTTGGAAAGATATGCGATACTGTGATTCCGCTAACGAGGTAGAAACGTCGGCGGTTGTTTGAAACTGGTACCTGGAGCGAGACTCGAACTCGCACGAGATTGCTCTCACAGGATTTTAAGTCCTGGGTGTCTACCATTCCACCATCCAGGCGAAAGAACAGCGATGAGGCGTCGCCCGGATTCGAACCGGGGATCAAGCTTTTGCAGAGCCATGCCTTACCACTTGGCCACGACGCCGTTATAAGGTATGATTTTAAGAGAAAGTTCAGTGTCAATAGAAAAGTCTATATGAGCCAAAGAAGAACCTATTTTTATCATTTGGATGCACAAGGCAGACTTTTTCACGAAACTTCCGAATTGAAGGATCCCGATTTTTTGGATTTTTTTATTTCCAGAATTCGAAAAAATGAAACCAGGCTTCATCCGGAGTATCCATATCTTTCCGTTTGCGCGGGAGAATGGAATTTTATCCAACCGACTACTTCTATTTTTATCTTTCGAAAATTAGAAACCGAGAATTTGTATTATTCTCCAAGTTTATTCGTTCCGTTCGAACCTGGGCGTCTCGGAATTTTCAAGAATTCGTTGGTTCATCCCGCACCTCTGAAAGAATGGGGATGTTTTTCGAGCGCGTTCCTCATGGAAATCTCGAAACAAATCGTTCAGAAAGAGGAAGGACTTTTCTTTTTACGCCAAGGACAAGAATTTCCGATTTTAAAAATCGAAGATTGAAGAATCGTTTTTGATATCCTTTTTTTGAGAAAGATCTTTCCGTGATTTTACTTCAATGCGGACTTCAAGTCCGACTGCAACCAGGTTTTACAAAAAATCCTTTGTCGGGACAAAAAAAACTTTCATCCTTTTTTTGAGAAAGATCTTTCCGTGATTTTACTTCGATACGGACTTCAAGTCCGACTGCAACCAGGTTTTATAAAAAATCCTTTGTCGGGACAAAAAAAACTTTCATCGTTTTTTTGAGAGAAAGATCTTTCCGTGATTTTACTTCAATGCGGACTTCAAGTCCGACTGCAACCAGGTTTTATAAAAAATCCTTTGTCGGGACAAAAAAAACTTTCATCGTTTTTTTGAGAGAAAGATCTTTCCGTGATTTTACTTCAATGCGGACTTCAAGTCCGACTGCAATCGGTAAAGATTCATAAAATTGAAAGTTCGGCTTGAATGATTCTCTCCCCTTTTTTATGAATCCAAGGAGAGAGATCTTATTATAAGGTGATTGCAAAAAGAAAGGACTTTCTTCTGCGAATGTTTAGCGACTATTTGAATTTAATAATCGTTCCTTTGATGTAAATCCCGTTCCCATTCACAAGTGCAACGACTGCGTCTCCCCCGTTCGCGCACACAAAAGGCTGACACATTTTTTTAAAATCCGCAATACTGATTACGTAGGATTGATTTTCAACCACGCCGATTTCTTCAAATTTCTTTTGAGGCACGGTAGTAATAACTGCAAACTCGCAATCAGATTGTTTTGGTGGAAAACTAACCATTGCGGTTTTAACAAAACCTGGCTGATACGAAACACAACCAATGAACGCTAAGAGCACGATTCCAAAAGATATGACAATAAAATTCTTCATAAAACTTTCTCGATTCAAGTATTTTAAAGAGATTTTACAAATCGGATCTGAACCGGTCAATGAAAATTAGAACTTTTCCCCATCGGCGTAAAGAATCTCTAATAAAATGCACTCGTGATGGAGACCATAAACAGTTCAAATTCGATTCCATGAGCTCAAAAACGACAAGTAGTTTTACTTTAAACCCAAAAGTAAGGGCAACGCGATTCAATATTAAAACGGCAAAACAAGAACATTCTCTATTGAGACTGCAATTCATCCAAAATTGCAGTTCGGGCAAAGGAACAATCATTCCCACTCGATCGTGCCGGGCGGTTTGTTCGTAAGATCAAAAAAGACATACCGAATTCCGGAAATTTTTTGAACCTCCGTTTTGATTTCTTGCAGAAGCGCACGGTCCATCGGAAAGAAGTTAGCCGTCATCGCTTCTTGAGATTCCACGGGACGAAGCACGATGCTCTTCTCATTCTCCTTTTCTCCGATCGGAAGAAGGACCACGGGCATTTGCCAGATCCGATTGTAAAGCCCCGCTTTGAAAATGATGGATTCAACGATATGATCCGCTTCTCTTAAAAGATCCGAACACGTTTTGTCCAGTTCCATCCCCGTAAAACGAAAAGTAAGATTCTTTACATCCGTTTCAAAGGGAAGAAGAACCACTCGATTGATAAACGAAAACTGATTGGAAAGATGAGTCGCGACACGGTCCAGAGTTTTCCAGTCCGTTCCGATGTCGTTTAACACCGCGCAGTTGGCGTAAGATCTTCGGTCGCCTTTGATTCCGACACTCGCAACCGGCAGAATTTTTCCGGACAATCCGGGCTGAGTAGAAAGGTAAGAATCGATTTCCTTCTGATCCGTATCCGTGCTTGTCTTTTCTACGGCGAGCATACGGACCACAAGACCCGGACCCGGAAACGGATGACGTCCTACCCACTCCGGTTCCAAACCGAGAAGAATCCCGAGCTCCCGAACTTCGTCCTTGTACAAATCCCGAATCGGTTCTATGACCTTTCCTTCTTCGATCAACTTCTGAATCGCTTCGACTCTGTTATGATGAGTTTTGATCGTATGAGAATGTTTGGTTCCACCGGATTCGATCGTGTCCGGATAAATCGTTCCCTGTCCGAGCAACCAATCCCCGTGTTCCAGATCCAATTCTTTTACGGCGCGGTCTCTTGCTTCGAGAAATAAATTTCCAACGATCTTGCGTTTTTCTTCCGGATCGGATTTGCCTTTTAGATGTTTATAAAAAAGAGCAGATTCGTCTCTAACTGTAAGATAAATATTTTGATGCGCGAGTTTTTCTTTGAGAGGAAGCACTTCTCCCTTTCTCATAAAACCTGTATCGATCAAAAATCCGAGAACCCGTTCCGTCCCCAATGCCTTGCAAAGCAAAAGATACGAAACGGTGGAATCCACTCCGCCCGACACGAGCATAAATACTTTCTGTTCCGGCTTTACGATTTTTTGAATTTCTTGGATCTTCTCTTTTAGAAATTGATCGATTCCCCAAGTCCGCGAGGCTTCGCAGATTTGAATAAAATTTTCGAGAAGAACGGATCCTTTTTCACTGTGACTGACTTCGGCGTGAAACTGAATCCCAAAGATTTTTTTAGAAGAATTTTGTACAACCGCGTATCCGCAGTCTTTGGAAGAAGCGATTCTTTCAAACCCAGCTGGAAGTTTTACTACTTCGTCTGCGTGATTCATCCAAACCTGTTCTCCTCCGTTAAAATTCTTCAAAAGAGAATTTCCATTGGAAGTATGAAGCTCTAAAGAGGCGGGGCCGTATTCTCCCGTGCCGGACCGTTCCACGATTCCACCCAGAAGTTTCATGATCAATTGATGACCATAACAGATCCCTAATACCGGGATTCCAAGTTCGAAAATCTTTGTACTGATCGTCGGAGAATTCGGTTCGTAAACGCTTTCCGGACCTCCGGAAAGGATAATGCCTGCGTATTTTTTATATTGAGAAAGTGGTTCTTCGTTAGAAAGAATTTCAGTATAAGCGCCGAGTCTTCGAATTCTGGATGCGATTAAGTGAGCATACTGACCGCCAAAATCGATTACGGCAATTTTCTTCTGAATTTCCATTCCACCCCTCTGAGAACATTGGATCCGGATTCATATTTTGAGGAAAAAGAATTTTCCTGGGAGAGAAATTGAAAAGTCTGGTCACCAAAGGAACAATCCATGGAAAGCATCAATCCAGAGACCTACGACGGAAGACAAGATCATATCCCGGCTCTAAAAACACCCGAAATCGAATCTTTCACCAATGTTTACGAGGGAAGAGATTATACAATCGATTTTACGGTTCCAGAGTTCACAGCGGTCTGTCCGAAGACTGGGCTTCCTGATTTTGGAACGATCGAAATTTCCTACGTCCCTACGAACCGCTGTATCGAACTCAAGTCCTTCAAGGAATATATTTTGAGCTATCGCAACGTCGGAATCTTTCACGAATTCGTAGTCAATAAGATCCTGGATGATTTGATCCAAGCGATCGATCCGAAATACATGAAAGTGATCGGAGATTACAACGCTCGCGGCGGAATCAAAACGATTGTGACCAGAGAATATAATAAAACCTGAATACGATATGGATTCGGTCACTTTTTTAGGTTATATCGCTTCTCTTTTGACGACGGTTTCTTTTTTGCCTCAGCTCATCCGGATTCTTATGGGTGGCAGCACCAAAGACATTTCCAGAAATATGTATATTGTTTTTGTGATCGGAGTGGTTCTTTGGTTTCTCTACGGCTGTCTCAAACAGGACTTTCCCATCATTCTCGCAAACGTATTTACATTTATTTTTACTTCTGTCATTCTGTTTTATAAACTTCGAGAAGATTCTCAAAACAAATAGAACATTTCGGAAAAAACGAAATCGCTTCTTTGGGCTTTGATTTTAGAATCGAATTCTTACAGATTTTTTTGAGTTTTTAGAAGACAGTGTTTTGAGAAAAAAAATCGAAATCGGCTCGAAAGTTCCCGACTTCGCTTAACAAACGAAATCGGGAACATGGAAAAGTAAAAAAAGCTACTGAGGTTTGACCTGGTCTTTGAGAGATTTTCTGGAATTCTCCAGAGCCTCTTTATCCTTGTCGATGCCGGATTTGATATTTTTTCTTTCCTCATCCGCCGCATTTTTAATGGCTTCTTTTTCGGCCTTTCCGGATTCCTTGACCTCGTCGATCATTCTCCGATTTTCTTCCTTAGTGGAATTGATCAGTTCCTGATTTCTCTGTTTTTGTTCTTCGAGACCTTGGAGAATTCTTTCTTTATTCTCTTTAAAGTCTTTGAGAATCTCTTCAATTCTTTGTCTTTGTTCTTCGGTGATCGATTGAATTGTAGCTGCGTCTTCTTGTAATTCTTTCAGCTCCTCTTCGGACAACGGTTCTTCTTTTTGATTTGTACCGTCGGAAACAATTTTTTCACCGCCATCTGCTACGTTCGTCTGATTCGGATTGTCATTGTCCGTGACTTCCACAGATCCGTCGGATACGAGAGTTTCGGATTTGTTACCCTCCACCTCCACTTGAAAATCGGTCCCACGAACGGCAGCAGTAGAAGTAGGAGTCGTAACTTTGAAGCCCGAAGATTTGCCGAGTTTTACTCCGACCTTGGAAAAAATCTTTCCTTTGTTCAGAGTCAGATCGGAATAGATTTCGGCGTTTTTAGAATCCACAAAAATCCGATTCAGAGTCAAAATCGTATTTTCTTTTACACGGATAATCACTCCATCCATCAGTTGAATGTCCGCATAAGAACCCGTTCCGGTTTCGATTTTATCTTCTGGAAGAATAAACTCGGAAAGACTCACCTTTTTTTCCTTTCCGGTTTTATCCGAAAGTTTTACGGTTCCCTTAATAAAAGTAAAAACACCACCCTGTAGATCCTCTTTCTTAGATTTACCGCAGTGAATTGCAAATAGTACGATCAAAGCAAGGTATAAACCCTTTTGAATCATTCTGGTTCTCCCATTCAAAAATTCTTTCCGGGCAAGGTAGCACGAATTTTAATTTCAGTCCAGAGTTTTCCCGGTTTTGTCTTTTTTGGAAGATGTGATTTGTAAAAAATCCGACTTCGATCTGAATTCCCGGAAGAAAGAACCGAAGAAAAGAACTTGCCGTCTAAGAGGTGATTAGAAAATTGATCTTGGAACCTGTTTTTTAAGCGACCGGGAGACCTACCCAGGAGAATCAAGGCCTATGACGACCAAAATTGCGTATGTAGATAAGGACAACTGCACTTCCTGCAATCAATGTGCGGACAATCTTCCGAAATACTTTCAAATGGATGATAATGATACTTCGGAAACTCATATCGGTGGAGAAACGGTGAACAATGCCGCTATCCCAGAAGAAGACTGGAAAATCGTTCAAAAGGAAATGGACGAATGCCCAGGCGAATGCATTCAGTGGAAAAAATGATTCTCCCTTTCTCCGGTTGAGAGAATAAAAAAGGCGGCTGATTGCCGCCTTTTTTATTGATATCCAACGGACTCGGCGATCCAATACGACGCGGTTCCGCCGGCAAGAACCTGAAAATCGGAGACATGAAACCCCAAGTTTTTCAGTAAACTTCCGTATCCGTTTTCTATGCAGATTCGAACGCTAGGCGGTTCGAGTTTTAGCAAAAACCATTTCCACAACCGAGAAAGAACTCCGCTCTCCGGCACCGCATGATCTAAGATGACAACTTTACCACCGGGACGAAGATAACGTTTCGAATTCTCCAAAACATGGATGATCAGATCCGGATCTAACTCGTGCAATACGAAAGAAAATACGACAAAATCGAAAGTTTCTTTGGTTTCGAATTCTTCAAACGAACTCCGCAAAAAGACAGCCTCAGGCGCCTTTTTTTTTGCGCGTTTCAACATCTGTTCCGAACCGTCAAATGCGGTCACGGAACATCCCGAGTTATATAAGAGTTTTGTCATGCTTCCGGTGCCACAGCCCGGTTCCAAAATTTTCGATCCCGGTCCGCGCAGAAACGCGCGAATCGTTTTTTTTCGCAGTTCCCTGATTCCCCCAAAAGGCAAAAACATACCTGCGATCAGACAGTCATACAAAAACGGTACAAAACGATTTTCAAAAACGGAGTTAGTTTGGCTCATAGCAAAAGATAATAACAGGACTTCGAGAACAAGAATTGTATAAAAACGACAAAAAGATCGGTCATTCCATTTCTCCTGGAATTGCATTCGGTTGCTCGGTTTTTCCGGAAAAAAAATCCCGAGGAGTATAACCTGCGAATTCTCGAAATTCACGAATGAAATGAGATTGATCGTAATAGCCGGACGTCTGCGCCAATGTGGTTAAGGATCCTAAATTTCCGTTCTCAAGAACCGATCGAAAGCGGATCAACCTGGAAAAAAATTTAGGACTAAATCCGATCAATTGCTTAAAATCGCGTTCCAATTGTCTGCTCGATTGGGAAAATAAGGATCCAAACGAATCCATGGATACGTTTCCGTTATTTTGCAGAATACTTTGCACAGCTTGCCGAATTCGAAACGCCTTTGGTGTTTCCTTTTCCCGGATTGCTTGGAGAATCAAATCGGATACAATTCGTTTTCTTTCGGAATTGTTTTGAGCGGAACAAACTTGATCCTCCCAGCTTCTTCCTACTTTGCCTAATATTTCTTCAAAGGAAAGAATTCGATTGTTCAATCCTGGCGCCGAGAGAGAACATAAAATCGGAAATAAGGAGGGTAAAACATAGACTCCGAAAATTCCAAACGAACCAAACGAGGCGAAGTTTCGAAATCGTTCGGATTGAGCATACAGTCCCGGTTTAACTTTTTGTTGTGTTCCGTCGGCTTCCATTTCATAAAAACTTCCGCGATAAACAAAAAGAAGTTCGGCACAACCGTCGGCCATGAGCCGATACGGAAACGGCTCGTTGGAGTTAGGAGAGGCCTCCAAGGACCAAAACAGCCGAACATAGTCTTTCAGTTCCGCCGGAGGAGACGATACTCGATAAAGAAACGGAATCATAGTATATTCGAATTCGACGATCGGAATCTTCTTCAGATTCCCAGATCCGATGTCTTCGAAATCAAGCAACCGAGAAAAATTGCAAAAATAGAGAGATTTTTAATATTCCTGTTCCGATCTCGTGGACCCCAAAAGTTCGTCCGGAATATCCTCCACTCGATCTCCGATCTGAATCGCAAGACGACTTCCCACTCTTCCCGGCAAACATTTGAATTTCTTTCGTTCTCCGACTTTTACGATCATCTCCGAACGTGTGGAAGTATTTTCCAATTTTACCACGTCACCCACGGAAAGATTCATAAAATCGTTGATCGAGACGTCTACGGAACCGACTTCCGCAATTAAGGGAATTGCAACCTGATCCAATCGCTCTTGGATGACGGCGCGGTTCTCGTCCAATTCTCCTTTTCGAATCGAAGAATACCAATACTGTGCGGATAATTTATTGATAATCGGTTCGATCGTAATGTAAGGAATACAAAGATTGGTCATTCCTTCCACTTCGCCGATTTTGGTTTCGAGTGTGATCAATACCACCATGTCGTTTGGAGGAACCACTTGCGCGAACTGAGGATTGGTTTCGATGTTTCCCAAACGAGGTCGTAAGTCGATCACAGTGGACCAAGATTCCCTCATGTTCCCGAGAATCCGCACGATGATTCCTTCCATTACACTCATCTCGATCTCGGAAAGTTCTCTCGAAATCTTCGCCTGTTCTCCTTTACCGCCAAACAAACGATCGATGATCGTAAACGAAATCGAAGGATCGATTTCCAAAATCGCGGATCCTCGTAAAGGATCCATGTTGATGACCGCAAGCGTCGTCGGGTTCGGAATCGATCGAATGAATTCTTCATACGTCAACTGGTCCACCGAAGCCACGTGAACCGATACGAGAGCTCGAAGCTGAGCCGAAAGCCCCGTAGTCGCGAGACGGGCAAACGTCTCGTGCATCATCTGCAAAGTACGAATCTGATCCTTGGAAAACTTATCCGGACGCTTGAAATCGTAGATCTTTACTTTTTTTTGTTCGGAAACGGACGCGTAATCCGATTCGTTTACCTCACCCGAACTGATGGCGCTGAGCAGCGCGTCAATTTCATCCTGGGATAAAATTTCTGTCATTTCTTTACCTTCGCCACTAAGTTAGACACTTTCCAAAAGCCTCCCTGTTCGTCGGGAACTCTTCTGAGTGTGTATGTATATTCGTATTTGGAACGCAAACGGTTGAGTCTTCTTTCCACAGCCACGGTTACCTTGGACAATCCGGGAGAAACGACTTCCGTTCCCAGAATTCGGTAAGAATGCAATAAACCCGCTCTGGACTCGGTCAGATATTTTCTAAAATTCTCCAAAAGAAAATCCCGTTCGGATTCTTCGGCCCGATTGTATTCTTCTGAATATTGATCGTAGGCTTGAATGTATTCCGGAAAATAAATCCATTTGAAGTGGTTTACCCAGTTCTTTTTTCGTTCGGATCCCAAAAACAGATGAATCACTTCCTCAGGTTCGAGACCATCCACGGTTGGATCCTTTTCCGGCATTCCTGAAATAACCGGTTCACTGTGTTTTTCCTCATAAAAGAAATACGGTTGATTTTTGGATCTGATAAAAAGTGCAGGCATCTCTTGGACATTGGGATGAAAGTAAGCCGTTACGAAGTATTTTTTTCCGGGGAGCAAATCAAAACGGGCATTCAGATCGATTTCTTTGGAAAAAACCTCGTCCTTGTGAAGGATGATTTCTTTGATTTCCTTTCCTTCCAGGGATTCGATCGTATTTCTTCGTTTGATTACGGGATCGATTCTTCCTTCTTCGTCTCTTTCCGAAATTTGAGTCCCGTCCTCGTCTCGGACAACGATTCGATAGGATTCTAAGTCTTTCCCCGAAGGAAAGATTCGAACCACTTCGTTTCCGGTATTGGTGATGGACATTTTGATCGGAATTCGATCGTTTTCACGAAAATGAATCTTTTTGAGATCCAAAACGATGATTCCCTGTTGTTTGAGATAGTTTTCGGAAACGGAACCTCGAGCATCTCGTTTCGGAAATGCAAACAGGATCAAAGGCATAAAAAGTATGATAAAGAGAATCCGGATCATCCTGATTTATTTTCGGCAAATTCCCTCAAAAACGATGAAAAAATACGGAATTTTAACTTAACCCGGCCCCTTGGCATCCTCTATAATCATTTCCGCGATTCGGATCAGCCGTTTTAAAATAGATCCTACCTGATCATATTCCGTATAACAGGCGATTAGTTTTTCCATAGGAGGTTGCATCAGAGAGATCGCTTTGGCGGATAAAACCAACGCCGCAAGATTGTCTTCATTCAAAAGATGAAATGACTCGAGTTCGGATAAAAATCGGCCCATCTCTTTAATCAACGCCTCGTCGCCGATATCGTTTTTTTCAAAATGAGATTCAATTTTTAGAATATAGTCCGTAAGTATCTGCTTGATTCTGCCTTCGTCGTCGGTGGGTTTTCTTCTCGCTGTCAAGGAGTTGATGGTTTCGTATTTTCCCATCGCTGTTTCGTAAAAGGAATAAACCTCTTGTCGTTTGGATTGGATGATTCTAAAAATTTTTAAAATTCCCACCAAACGGTTCGGAAGATTTTTTCCCAGATTTGTTTCTAAAATTGCGGTTCTGGATTCCTGATCGTGGGAAGGAAGTACGGACAGCCGATCGAGAATTCGATTGGTACTGGAACCCGAAGAATACGCCCCGAGCTCCTTAACGATAGCGAGATAATTTCCCGCCTGCGTTTTGTCCGATTCCGTTTTCATGAAGTCGGCTTCACAATCGATCGTTTATCCACGATCAAAACTTTTTTAATCGTAGTTTTTGA
Organism: Leptospira sp. WS92.C1; assembly: GCF_040833975.1. Taxonomy (NCBI): domain Bacteria; kingdom Pseudomonadati; phylum Spirochaetota; class Leptospiria; order Leptospirales; family Leptospiraceae; genus Leptospira; species Leptospira gorisiae. The sequence goes on along the minus strand of NZ_CP162130.1, from coordinate 1,905,013 downwards.
ATTTCCCGCTTTTACGATTTGATCAACGACGTCCGAGCCCGAAACCAATTGACCAAACACGGTATGCAGTCCATCCAGATGCGGAGTATCCACTTGATTGATAAAAAATTGAGAACCGTTCGTATTCGGTCCCGCGTTTGCCATCGCGAGCGCTCCCTTGATCGCCTTGTGGGAATTTACGTTTTCATTGTATTTGTATCCGGTTCTAAATAGAATCTCGAGTACCGATAATTTTTTTGCTTCCTCAAACGCCTTTTCGAGTTGCTCGCGTTTTGCTTCCGCTTCTTCTCGACTTTTGATCTTCAGTTCGTTCGCCACTGCTCTTTGCAATTGATATTGATAGTAAGGAGCCTGTCCCGCTTGGATCTTATCCAAACCTAGGGACTTTCCGTTGATTTCGTCGTCAAAACGATATCCTGGACCGCCCGTTCCGTCCCCGTTCGGACACCCTCCCTGGATCATAAAATCTTTGATGACTCTGTGAAATGTAAGTCCGTCGTAAAACGGCTTTTTTACCTTTTGTCCGTTTCTCGCTAAGAATTCTTTTTCGCCCTGCGCGAGATCAATAAAATTCTGAACCGTTTTGGGAGCGTCTTGGTCAAAAAGCTCCACCGTTAGATTTCCCTGCGTGGTTAGAAAAATCGCATACACAGCCGGCTTTTCCGGCAAAGGAACGATCGCTTGATCCGGTCTTGGAACAACTACCGAAGAAGGTGTATAAGGTGCGGGTTGATATCTGGATTCCGCAAACGGATTTCGGTTGCAGGCCAGAAAACAGATAAAGAGTACGATTCCTAAAAATTTTCTCATAGAAACAATCTTTCAGCTTGCTTTAAAGATTCCAGCGCAATTTTTAGTTGCTCCTCTTGTCTTTTTTGGGAAGTTCCTCCGTAGGAAATTTTTTTATCCGCGGAAAGAGAAAGAGAAACCGCGTCCTCGTATTCCTTACCGACAAAAAATTCGGAAATGGAAATCCGATCCGATTCCGGCAGATCAAAAAGGGTTCTTTTTTGTTTCACACAGACTCCAACTAAGATTCCCACCAACTCGTGAGCGGTTCGAAACGGAATCTTTTTTTCATTCACAAGAAAATCGGCGAGATCGGTTGCGGTAGCAAATCCGTTTTTGAGAGAAGATTCTGCCCTCTCTGGAACCCAGACCCAACCTTCGATCATTGCTTGGATTCCCTCCAAACTGATTTGAACGGTTTCGATCGTATCAAACAAGGCGAGTTTATCTTCCTGAAGATCTCGGTTGTAAGTGGAAGGAAGTCCTTTTAGCAAAACAAGAAGATGATTCAGATTTCCGATCACCCTACCCGCCTTTCCCCGAATCAATTCCGCGATATCCGGATTTTTCTTTTGAGGCATGATCGAAGATCCCGTGGTCAGCGAATCCGGCAGTTTCAAAATTCCAAATTCTTGAGAAGAATATAGAATGATGTCCTCGCAGATTCGCGACGCGTGAATCATCAATTGCGAAGCGGCAAATACAAATTCTAAAATATGATCTCTGCTCGAAACCCCGTCCATGGAATTGTGGGAAATTTTAGAAAGACCCAATTCCTTTTTTAAGAATTCACGATCGGTCGGATAATTGACCCCGGCCATGGCTCCGGAACCCAATGCCAATTCTTCGGAGGCCAAAAGCGCGAACCGAAAAAATTCCTGATCTCTTTCCAAGGCCCAGAACCAGGAAAGCAAATACTGGGAAGCACGGATCGGCTGAGCGACTTGGAGATGTGTATAACCCGGGATGATGATATCCACGCTCTGTTTCGCTTTTTCATACAAGGATCTTCTCAACGTAACGATGGATTTGAGAATTTCCTTTCCTTGATTTAAGATAAACAACCGTATGTCCTGAGTGACCTGATCATTTCTCGATCTCGCGGTGTGTAATTTTTTTCCGGTCTCTCCGATCAGCTCGGTGAGACGGGATTCTATGTGCATATGAATGTCTTCGAGTTCCGATTTGAATTCGAGTTTTCCTTCTTCGATTTCGGAACGGATTTGTAAAAGAGAGGATTCTATCTTGGAAACTTCTTCCGAGTTTAGAATTCCGATTTTTGCGAGCATCTTTGCGTGAGCGATACTTCCTTGGATGTCTTCGCGATAGAGTTTGTGATCAAAGGATACGGATTCTCCGATCCTCTCCAAAATCGAGGATGCCTTTTCTTGGAACCTTCCGCCCCAGAGTTTTTTTTCTTTTTGAGTCATAAGAATCTTTGCCAGATTATTTTTTACGGCGTGTCCTAAAACTTAATTTTATTTTATCGAAAATGTCAAGCCGCAAGGTTCTTGTCCCAGATACTGCGATCTGAATTGTATGCTTGGAAAACAATTCGTTTCAACGAGCGACATCGTTTACGTCGCCTTTTGGGACAGATTCTTATTTTTCTTTATGATAATCCTCTTCCAACGTATGAACCCAATTTTGCAGGATTTCCAAATCCTCTTTTGAAATTTTCGCGGAGGGGTGGAGTAAAATATAATCTGTAGGTGGCATCTCCGATTCTTCCAAGGTTTCCAAAACGGAATCCCCTTGATTGGAACGTTCTTTCTTTGTCAGAATCTCCCAGCCCGAAAAGTTGAGCTCCGTCTTTCCCTCTTCCACGTGATGATAGAGGTAAACATTGATTGGAAAAATTTTCGAATACCAGGGCCAAACCGTAAGATCGGAATGACAATCGTAACAGGACCGTTTCAGTATTTTTTTGACTTCATCGGGAGCCTTGATCTCGTTGGAATTGTTTCCAACCGGCGGAATCAAAGGCAAAAACTGAAGCAAAAGGATTGTAAAAACCAAGATCAAAAGAATTTTCTTTTTCATGCGATTCTGCTGGATATTTCAGACTCATTCCCTTTTTTTTAAAATAGAAAAAACGGATTGAACTCTGAAAAAAATTTAAAATTCTGTTCCACTCTGGAGAATACGTCTTTCATGTCCGATTTCCTTCTTTCTAATCTTCCTATGGCTCTATGGATCGGTGGCGGAATTTTACTGATCCTTGCGGAATTTTTGATTCCGGGTACCTTCGTGGCTTTCTTGGGAACCGCCGGAATTCTAACCGGAGCCTTAGTTTATTTCTTCGCTATATCCATAGGTTGGCAGTTGGGAATCTGGGCCATTCTCTCGACCGTTTTGATCTACGCGGGGAGTCAAACGATCCGGAAATTTTTTCCGGCGCAATCCGAACGTGCGGTTCCGGAAAATGATCAGATCGGAAGACTCGTACCGGTGGTAAAAGACGTCCTCGTTGAGCGCAAAGGAGGAAGGGTTTTGTTTCAAGGGGTGGAATGGGATGCGATTTCTAAAACAAACAGGATTCCGCAAGGAAGCAAAGCTCGGATCTTGAGTCGAGACAATCTTACATTCTTAGTGGAACCTCTAAAGCTTCCCGAAGATTAAAAGAAAATCTGAATTTAATATTTAAAAGGAGAATTTATGTCTGCAGGATTTATATTCACGTTATTCTTTATAGCGTTGATCTATCTGATTCGAAAAACGTTCATTATCGTTCCGCAACAGTATTGTTTTGTGGTCGAAAGAGTCGGCGTTTTTAATGGAGCTTTGGAGGCCGGGTTTCATTTTCTCTGGCCTGTCATCGAAGTAGTAAAATACAGACAAAATCTGAAAGAGATCGCGATCGACATTCCTCCGCAGATGTGTATCACCAAGGACAACGTCTCCATTTCCGTGGATGGAATTCTCTATCTCAAAGTGGTGGATCCTTACAAGGCCTCTTATGCGATCGAAAATTTTATGCTGGCGACTCAGCAGTTGGCTCAGACAACCCTTCGTTCCGAAATCGGAAAACTGATCCTGGATCAGACATTCGCGGAGAGGGACGATATCAATTCCCACGTTGTGCGCGCTTTGGACGAGGCGACGGATCCCTGGGGAATCAAGGTTACGAGATACGAAATCAAAAACATTTCTCCTCCGAAAGAAATTCTTCATGAAATGGAAGAACAGGTAAAAGCGGAACGGGTAAAAAGAGCGGAGATCACGATCTCGGAAGGGGAAAAACTTTCGAGAATCAATCGCTCGGTGGGAGAAAGAGAGGAAGCGATCAACGTCTCCGAAGGGGAGAAGATGAAAAAAATCAACGAAGCCGACGGGAAGGCTTTGGAGATCGAAGTCATCGCCGCCGCGAAAGCAAAAGGAATTCAGATGATCGCGGAATCGATCTCCAGAGACGGAGGCTCGGAAGCGGTAAACTTACAAATCACGGAAGATTATCTGACCGGACTTGGAACCGTTATGAGTCATTCCAAGACTACGATTCTTCCGGCGGAACTCGCCAATATCACCGGGGTCTTTGAAGGTCTTTCCAAGTTAACCGGCAAACTGCCTGAAATCAAAGCGCCTAAAGAAAAGGAGGCTTAATCAAAATGGAAAATTTTCAGAACATATTTGTAACCGTATTCTGGACTTTGTTCGGAATCTACTTTGCTTATAAACTTTACCGTTCGATCCGAATCGTCTCCGCGCAGGACTGTATCGTAGTCGAAAAGTTTGGGAAATACAGCAGGACCTTGCACGCCGGTCTTCACCTGCTCTGGCCCTTTATCGAAAAGGACGCATACTATCACACTCTAAAAGAACAAGCGACCGACGTTCCCCCTCAAACCTGTATCACAAAAGACAACGTAAAGGTGGAGATGGACGGAATTTTGTATCTCAAGGTTTTGGATCCTCACAAAGCGAGCTACGGAATCAACGACTATCAATTCGCGTCTTCCCAATTGGCTCAGACTACGATGCGTGCCATCATCGGAACGATGGATTTGGATGTGACTTTCGAAACCAGGGACGCGATCAACAGCAAGATCCTGGAAGTCTTAGACCTCGCAACAGAATCCTGGGGAATCAAAGTCAATCGTTATGAAATCGTAAACATCACTCCTCCAAAATCGATTCTCGAAGCGATGGAAAAAGAGAAAAAAGCGCAAATCACAAAAAAGGCTCAAATCTCACTTTCGGAAGGAGATCGGGACGCAAGGATCAACCGTTCTCTCGGATTTAAGGAAGAAGCAATCAACAAATCCGAAGGAGAAAAACAAAAACGGATCAACGAAGCAGAAGGGGTTGCAAAGGAAGTAGAAGCCATCGCAATCGCTACCGCAAAAGGAATCGAACTTCTGGCTCAGTCGATCAATTCCAAAGGTGGAAAGGACGCGGTCAAGTTACGCATCGGCCAAAAGTTTATCAAAGAATTCGAAAAGATTTCAGGCAAACATACCGAAATCGTTCTTCCGATGAATCTAACGAATTTCCGTTCGATTTTGAAATCGGTTCTCGGATCCGGTGATTCTAAGGATTGAACGGATTTTGAATGTATTTTTAAATTCTTTGAGAAGAAATTAAGATTTTCCGTAATTTACTCTGAGACGGACTTTAAGTCCGTCATCAAGAACTTTTCAGAAAATTTTTAGTTTGTCGGAACAATTGATAGAATCATTCTTCAGGGAAAAATGTGGGAACTACCACAAATTGGGTTTCTAAACCGAAAAAACAGACTTGCGGAACAATCAGAGCGACGTAGATCACCGAATTTGTAGGATGTACTACTTAAATTCTGAATCGGTGAAATTCATTTTCAAAAAATAGAATTCAGATTTTGCCACCCAAATAAGAAAAACCGGCTTTGATACCGGGTCCGTGTTTCAATTCATTCTTCTCGGATGTCTTGCAAGGATCATAACGTCGCGATAACGGAGGATCCACAAACCGTATTTAGAGTTTTACAGTCTTCTACTTTGTTCCACGATTTCTGTGATCTGTATCCCGTAAAAATCATCCATAGCAACTAACTTGCCTCTGCCGACAAGACGTCCGTTTGCGAGAATGTCCAGATCCTCTCCAACGTTTTTATCCAACTCGACCACGGTTCCTTCGTTCAAACCGTTTACGTCCTTGATATACATATTGGTCCTGCCGAGCTCCACTGTCAGAGCCAGGTTTACGTCCATGAGTAAGTTCAGGTTTGTAGACTGCGTCGGAGAAGATTGACGGCTAGAGGGCCTTGGAGCCGATGTCGGGGTTGCAGAAGGTCCGAGGGCCGCAGAAATATCCGCAAACGAAGGTGCATCCGATCCCCCTCCGCCGCCAAGAGCGTCACCTCCTCCGCCTAAGAGAGAATCCAATTCCCCACTGAGATTGAAATCGGACCCGCTACCGCCTCCTCCGACAGGTGCATCTCCACCACCGCCCGTCAAAAGAGCGTCTATATCTTCCTGCGAGAGTGACCCTTCTCCCATTTTTCCTTCTCCTAACCGAATCCGATAGTAAAGAAATCGACAGAATCCTAGATTCCTACAAGAGTATTTTCATATCTGATCGAGGTATTCTACGATTGAACTCCGCTTCCAAACCCGAACCTTCCTCCGGAGACTTTCCCGTTTCCGAAGTGGATTTTACCAAAACCAAAGGTTTTCTTCATTCCGAACTTGGGGCTCTTGGTTTTTCCAACGAAGACTTTCCTGTGGTTTCTTCCGAAAAAAAGGATCTCAAAATTGAATTTCAGGTTTCTTCGATTTCCAAATCCTCTCTTTTAGACTGTCTTCAAATTCTCAAAAATCACATAGAAAATTTGAGAATTCATACCTTTGAACCCGGATACTACTGCATCCAAGCCCTGAATGAGAATCTGTTTGAAACCAAAAATCTCTTAGATACGATCCGATTTCGATTCTACTCTGGCAGGACCAAAAATCGAGTCGAAATCACCAAAAAAGGAGATTTCACAAGGGAAGAATTATTTGCCACACTCTCTCTCTTTAAATTTCTCAAATCTGGAGACGTCGCGGAAGCCGCAAAACCGGAAGAACTTTTGGCAGGGCTTGGGGTGGAAGTTTTCAATCCTCTCGACTTGGAAAAGAATGGGAGACCCTTGACCTTTGATCAAATCGCCGGTTATGATGGTGTCAAACAACAGATCTTAGAATCGATCATTCTTCCTTTAAAAAACCCGGATATGCTTTCCGCAGTTTCCAAACTTACACGGAAATACCCGACGGATACTCGCCCAAGAGCCATTCTTTTTGAAGGAGATCCCGGAGTCGGCAAAACGACGATGGCGAGGGTCGTTTCTTGTATGACAGAGCTTCCGCTGATCTATGTTCCTGTGGAATCGATTATGAGTAAATATTATGGAGAAAGCGCGCAGAACATGGCTTATGTTTTCGACGCTGCCGCCCTCTTCCCCGCCTGTTTGATTTTTTTGGACGAGATCGATTCCCTCGCCGGAAGCAGAGAGGAAGGAATGTTCGAAGCGACCAGAAAGATTCTTTCCGTGCTCCTACGAAAAATCGACGGATTTAGCAGTCAAAGAAATTCGATTACGATCGGCGCGACCAATCGGAAACAGGATCTGGATCACGCCCTCATCTCCCGATTTGACAGGACCATCTACTTTCCGTTACCCGATATGGATGAAAGGACCAAGGTTCTTGAGACATATGCCCTTCACCTGACCGAAAAAGAACGAATCCAGATTTCCGAACGTCTCAAAGGGCAATCCGGTCGTACGATCCGTGATTTTTGCGATTTGGTGGAAAGAAAGTGGGCTTCTTATCTCATTGAAAAAGGATTGAATCCGGTCCCACCGCCGTATGAACTGTATTTGGAAACTAGCTCCGAACCTTCGAAATAATCGCTGATTTTTCAATAAAAAGTAGTGCATTCATTCAATCCGGAGTCTATTATTCCGATAATACACGTAGGGTTCTAGTATCTGACAAAAGTCAGGTATAAAACTCAAATATCCGCTTCAACTAAGGACAAGGGGAAATGAAACTTCAAAAGCTATTTATAGTAATTCTCGTCGCAATTTCAACTGCGGTATTTTCTCAGCAAAATTCCAAAGCAGATGAGAAATCAACGTCGGATGCTCAATTAGGTCAATCCATTCTGGAAACGGAAAAAAAATTGGATGAAAAAGTGTTCGAATTGAACCAGAGACTGACTCGTCATACGGTTCTTATGAAAATGAAAGTTCGGGTTCTTCCTTTCAGAACCGTTCTTTTTAAAGGGAAGGCGAATAACGACGAATGCGCCCCCGCTCTAAATCAAGAAGACCCGGCAAACAATTGCATTCGAGTGGAAGTTTACGACTTTATCCGCGATGAAGATAGAGGTTTGACTAAACAGATTCAAGGTTCCCTTGCAAAGTATATGGAAATCTACTATGAAGGGCAAAATAGTAACGACCCCGAGCCAAGATCGGAAGCTCCAAGAAATATCAATAAACTCAAATCCAAAATTTATAGAAACAACATGATTTTGGAAGATAAGATCATTTCTGAAGTTATGGATAGAGGTCCTAACACACAACCCGCTCACAACGATAAGGTGGAAATTTTCTTTCAAAAAGACAACTATCCAGAGTATGGCCGTCCGGAAACCCCCGCTGAAAAAGGTGTTGGAAAATACATCCTCGCGGGTGTTGAAAACACAAAAACTCACCCGATCCGTAACTCTTTCAAAAAAGAATTTTACATCAAACATTTGGATCAGTTTGACAGACTCTTTACTAAAATTTTCGATTATAACGATCAGTTAGGAAACGAAAATTACAAAGAAAATGTGGACGCTCTGAAGGAATCCCTCCGCTACTAAAAAGTGCGAACCATTCTCCCCTGTCCCCGATGCCAGACGGAACTCAGGATTCCCATTGATTTGGGAAAACTGACCGTCCGGTGTCCGCGGTGTTATGAATCGTTTTTATTCGACCCGGATTCCATCCATCAATATGGGTCGGCACGTTTCGAAAGTGATCCCAAACAGGAAAGCCCTTATCGAAAAAGTTCTCTCGAACTTATTTGGAACAAGCTCAAATCCATCATTCTCAATTTTAGACAGAGATTCGGCGAGTTAGGAACATTAGGCGGCACACCGGGGAAACGGTTAGCGAAAAATCTTCTCCTCATCCTATTGGCGATCGGAATCGTACGAACCTGCTTTTTTCCTCCCTTTAACGAGAACATCCCCGATTCGAAAAATAGCCGAGAGCTCCCGGAAATTGTACCCGAAGAACAGCCTTTGGAACCTTCTAACCCGGTTCAGCCGGAAGAAACCGTTCCCAGATTTCAAATCTGACCTTCATTTCTCACATTGAACCTGCTCGTTTGTAAAGAAGAATGGAGGTTAGAAAACTCAAATCGTTTTTTGATCCAAGACCCGAACAAAATAAAACATATAACTACGATTTTGAAAAAAGAATCCGGTTCCTATTTAAGGGCTGGTTTGATCGATCAAAGTTTGGGAAGTTTTAAAATTTTAGAATCGAGTCATCAGGAAATTCTCGGAACGTATCGCCCTATCCTTTCTCCCCTTCCTCGTATTCCGGAAGTTCACGTTTTACTCGCGATCAATCGTCCTCCCACAGTCCGAAAAATTCTTCAACTCGCGGGAACTTGGGGGGTCCGATCCATCACATTTTTTCTTACCCAAAATTCAAGAAAGGACTACCTTACATCCCCCGTTTGGAATCCACCGGAGATGGAATCTGAACTGATCGAAGGAATGGAACAGGGAAAAAATATCTTTCTTCCTAGTATACGCTTGGATTTCAATCGCAAGCCGAATGAAATTCTCGAACAAACCCTTCAGGAAAAAAAATTTGAGTTTCGATTTTTACTCGATCGTAAAGGCGACTCCGTCTCAAAATACATCAAGGACGGAATTGTAAATACTCAAATCCGAAAAGAAAAACTGATTCGCATTTTAGTCGCGATCGGCCCCGAAAGTGGATTTGTTCGGAGCGAAATCGAGTTCTGGAAACAAAATGATTTTTGCCGAGTCAATCTTTCCAAACAGGTTTTGAGAACCGAAACGGCAACCGCGTTTCTTCTCTCAAGACTCGAAGAAAAAAGCCTATACTTTTAAAAACTTAGATTGCTGGAAAACAACACCTTCTGCTCGTCTTGGGCTTCATACTGACCCGACGTGGTATCATAGACCCATTTACGAACGTTCTGAAGTCGAATCGAGGCGAATCCGAGTTTTACAGCTAATTCCAATGCTCCTTGAGATCGATCGTCCAATTTAAAGGCTTCCTTATTTTCATCAAAACCCTTTTTCATATAATATCCGTTGATGAGAAAAAGAGTTCCAATCGGAATGTATAAACCCACAAAAACTCTGGAATTATTCGCACCCGTATAATTCTCATAGTTAGTTTCGATTGCGATCCTGTAAAAACTAAACAACACCGTCGTATAATAACCCTTAACCTTGGAACCATCGGGATCTCTCAATTTTGCGGCTTCCAATTTTGTTTGCGGAATGTTGCTTTGAAGATTGCTCTGATATCGCTCCAACTCGTAAAAACTATCAAAATACATCGGAATGTAGGTGGCGCTCATATTTCTATACTCCGGTTTTACTTGAAAGTAAATGTCCTTTCCGCCTAAACGCAAAGTCGCTCCGTAATGAGTTCCCGTAGCGCCTTCGATCTGTTTGATCTTATTTACGTCGTAGTAAGGAGTGAGTTCCACATATTTCGCGCTGATCAGTTTGTATTCGAAGTCATACCCGGAGATACTTAGTTTTTCAACGGACCGAACGAGAGGATTGTTGTTATCATCTACTCTTAATTTTCCCGCCGTATCAAACTTCAATTCCAAAGGAGCTTTGTTGTCAAAGGCGGTTGTATAACCGATCGCAAATCGATTTGCAAAGTTATCCTGATTGAAAAGTCCCTTTCCGCTACCTTCCTCGCCGTCAACTCCGCCGCCTGCGCCTTTTTTCTTTTCGGGAATTTTATCAAAGGGAATCATCCCTTCTTTTTTTTCCTTAGTCTTCTGATCTTCGATCAAAGCTCGATAGGATTCTTTTTCCTCGGCTCCGACTTCTTCGTAGACCTTTCTTCTTCCTGCCTCGTCCGCCACATTTCCCTGACCTACGGTTAATAGAGAGACCCTACTTGGACGACCGGTGATAATATCAAAAAGCTTGAATGCTGCTGCGATTGGACGAATATAAACTCGAGCCGAATTGACCTCTCTTGAATAAATCGAGTTTGTAAAAACCTGAACTCCCCCATAATCGCTGTTGATGTCGGCCTGAAGACCTACGTTATACACATCCAATCTCTGATTATTTACGTAACGATTTACAATCGTTCCGTGTCCGACATATCCATCGAACATCTTTCCCAAAAAGGCGGAATATGTCCACTGACCCGGTTTATAAACACCATATTGACCGAACCAGATATTGTTGATGAGGCGAAAATAATCGCTCTTTTCGTTGTAATCAAAGGCTCTGAGTTTTCCGATTTTGGAATTTTCTTGTTTAGGGTCGGTGTCATACATCAAAAAGTTCAAAGGAACCGTCAATGACGCCCCGAAATCCCCGCCAAAGTTTAAATTCAGCGTCGGAGCGACATACAGATAATAATCCTTATCAAACTTATTGACCCCCAAGTCGTAGGAAAACGGATCCGGAGGCTGCATGAACTGCCTCCCAGGTGGCACCCAAAACTGCTGGGCTTGAACCGCGGTTTGAACCGTAAAAAAAAGAAATAAAAAGTAAAAAAAGTATCTCGAGCGTTTGATCATAAATCGGGTGATTTCCCTATCGAAGCATCCAAAGAAACTTCGTTCGATTTTCTCCATCGAAAGTCTTTCCTAAGCACATCGTATCCCTAAAATACTAACCGCCGAAAATCAACAAATTTCAAGATTTCGTAGCGTAGCGTGAGAATCAGATCAGAATGCCCAGAAATTGCAATGGAAATTTTTTTCAGAATCTTCCGTAAAGACAGATGTTCATTCCAAGATAACGGATTATAGTTTGACATATTCTAGATAACTTTCATTTTTCGTAAAAAAGGAGAATAAGATTCGAATGCCTAGAAGTTATAAACCAGAAACCATCGCACTCCACGGAGGACAATCACCGGATCCGACCACAGGATCCCGGGCAGTTCCTCTTTACCAAACAACCTCATATGTCTTTAAAGACACAGATCACGCGGCGCGACTTTTCGGACTGCAAGAATTTGGAAATATCTACACAAGAATTATGAACCCGACCACGGACGTGTTGGAACAAAGAGTAGCGGCTCTCGAAGGCGGGGTAGCAGCGGTTGCAACCGCTTCCGGTCAGGCTGCGGAAACCCTTGCCCTTCTCAACATTGTGGAACACGGACAAGAAATCGTGGCCGCAACCTCTCTGTATGGCGGAACATACAATCTGCTTCACTATACGTTTCCAAAACTTGGAATCAAGGTTCACTTTGTGGATCCATCCGATCCGGAAAACTTTCGTAAGGCAGTAAATGATAAAACCCGCGCTTTTTTTGCCGAGACAGTAGGAAATCCAAAGTTAGACACATTGGACATCGCCGCGGTTGCAAAGATCGCTCATGAGTCCGGAGTTCCATTGATCGTGGACAATACGTTACCATCTCCTTATTTGGTCAATCCGATCGAACACGGAGCGGATATCGTGGTACATTCCCTTACTAAATTCCTGGGTGGTCACGGAACTTCGATCGGAGGAATCATCATCGACTCCGGTAAGTTTAACTGGGGCAATGGTAAGTTTAAGAATTTTACCGAACCGGATCCAAGCTATCATGGATTGAAATTTTGGGATGTATTTGGAAAGTTCGAACCGTTCGGCGGAGTCAATATCGCTTATATCATCAAAGCAAGAGTACAGGGTCTGAGAGATACGGGCGCGTCTCTTTCTCCGTTCAACGCTTGGCAGATTTTGCAAGGTGTCGAAACACTTCCTCTTCGTCTCATAAAACATTCCGAAAACACGTTAGCGGTCGCTGAATACCTGAGTAAACATCCAAAAGTAACCTGGGTGAATTATCCTGGCTTGAAAACGAACAAGAACTACGCTCTTGCAAAAAAATACCATAAGAGAGATCTTTATGGTGCGATTTTGGGATTCGGAATCAAAGGCGGAGTTGCTGAGGCGAAAAAGTTCATCGACGGACTTGAACTCTTTTCTCTTCTCGCAAACGTTGGAGATGCAAAATCTCTCGCAATTCATCCGGCTTCTACAACTCACCAACAGTTGACTCCGGAAGAACAGATCGCAGCGGGTGTGACTCCGGACTTCATTCGTTTGTCTGTAGGTTTGGAAAACATCGATGACATTCTTTTCGATCTGGAAGAAGCTCTGAAGAAAGTTTGATCCTTTACCAAGGTAGAATTTTTTAGAAATCGAAAGCCACTTTTCTTTTCTATACCGATCCAAGAAAGTAACTGGAAAGTTACCCGGTGAAAAGGAAAGTGGCTTAGAAATTATATGATACGGGAACCTGGATCCATCGGAATCGTTGAGACAAAATACTCCGAGTTCAAAGAACTTCCTTTGGACAATGGATCCGTTTTATCCCCGGTAGTAATCGCATATGAAACCTACGGACAACTTTCTCCAAAAAAAGATAACGCAATCCTAATCTGCCACGCGCTTTCCGGAGATGCGCACGCGGCCGGTTTCCATTCGGAATCCGATAAAAGACCGGGCTGGTGGGACGACTATATCGGCCCCGGCAAATCCTTTGATACAAATCAATATTTCATCATCTGCTCAAACGTAATCGGAGGATGTAAGGGTTCTTCGGGACCTCTTTCCATCCATCCCCCAACGGGAACTCCCTACGGCTCTCGTTTCCCGTTTGTTTCCATCCAAGACATGGTCCGCGCTCAAAAACTTTTGGTAGAATCCTTTGGAATTTCCCGTTTGTTCTGCGTCGCGGGTGGTTCTATGGGAGGGATGCAGGCTTTGGAATGGAGCATTGCCTATCCCGATTATCTCCTAAATTGTATTGTTATGGCTTCGAGTGCGGAACATTCCGCGATGCAGATCGCATTCAACGAAGTGGGAAGACAGGCGATTCTTTCCGATCCAAACTGGAACAACGGTTTGTATGAGGAAAACGCGGCTCCTAGAAAGGGTCTCGCGCTTGCGAGAATGGTCGGTCATATTACCTATCTTTCCGACGATAAGATGCGCGAAAAATTTGGCAGGAATCCGCCGAGAGGAAACATCCTAACGACCGACTTTGCGGTAGGAAGTTATCTCATCTATCAAGGGGAAAGTTTTGTAGATCGTTTCGACGCGAATTCTTATATCTATGTGACCAAGGCGCTCGATCATTATAGCCTGGGAAAAGGTAAGGACTTGACCGCGGCACTTTCTCCGGCGACTTGCAGATTTTTGGTAGTATCATACAGCTCGGATTGGTTGTATCCTCCGGCTCAATCCAGAGAAATCGTAAAGTCGTTGGAAGCTGCCGATAAAAGAGTGTTTTATTTGGAACTCCAATCCGGAGAAGGACACGATTCCTTTCTTTTAATCAATTCTAAACAGATCGAAATCCTAAAGGGATTTTTGGAAAATCCAATCTAAACAAAATATGACTCCTTTGGAAAAGAAAACGTCGATTGATTTAGCACTCAGAGAAAGACCGGACTTCGCATACATTCTCAAATTGATTCCCTCCGGATCTAGGGTCTTGGACTTGGGTTGCGGAAACGGAACGTTACTCTATCTTCTGAAGGAAAAAGGAATCCGAGGACAGGGAATCGAAAAAGACGAAGACTGTATTGTGGAATGTATCCAGCGCGGAGTTTATGTTCACCACGGGGATATCGACGAGGGTTTGGAACACCATCAGGACAAACGGTTTGATTTCATAGTTCTCAACCAGACGATTCAGGAAACCAGAAATCCGGGAGAAATCTTAAGAGAATCCCTTCGTATCGGTAAAAAAGTCATTGTAGTATTTCCAAATTTCGGTCATTGGAATGTTCGATGGAAGATCCTGAGCACCGGCAAAACTCCGGTGACCGACTTATTTCCTTATAGATGGTTCAATACACCCAACCTACATTTCTTATCCGTTTTGGATTTTATAGAATTCTGCGCTATCCAGAAATTCAAGATCGAAGACAAAGCCTATTTTCGAGATCAAAGCAAGGTCAAATTTGGACCCAACTTTTTTTCCAAACTTGCACTTTTTGTAATATCCTAATCGAGGGAATGTTTAAAGCCGATCTCAATGAGATCGGCAAAAACCTCTTCCATCGAAATTCCCGCCGCTTTTGCCTGTTGAGGAATCAAACTTGTCTCCGTCATTCCGGGTAACGTGTTGGTCTCAAGAATATGCGGCTCTCCGTTTACGATGATAAAATCGGTTCTGGAATAACCCCTACATCCGAGGGATTTATGCGCGGAAATCGCAAGCTCTTGAACTTTCTTCATTTGCGTATCGGGAATCCGCGCCGGTGTGATCTCGTTGGATCCGCCCGATTTGTATTTGGATTCGAAATCAAAAAATTCTCCGCCGGGAACAATCTCAGTTGCGGGTAACGCGATTGTTCTCAATTCCCCGTCTCTGTATCGTTCCAGAACTCCGCAGGAAACTTCGGTTCCCTCTAAAAAAGCCTGACTCAATACCTTTGTATCGGATGCAAACATCTCCTTGAGAGATTGCGCAAGCTGAGCGGAATTTGCGATCTTGTGCGTCGAAACACTGGATCCACCTTCCACCGGTTTCAAAAATTGCGGAAAACCCAAAGACTCCAGTTTGGAAACGGCCGTCTCCGGGGAACTTAAATATTCAGCCCTTCCAATTTCAAAATACGGAGCCACCTTCTGACCGGATTGCAGAAAAATCTGATTTGCCCTCGTCTTATCCATCGCGATCGCGGAAGCCGTCACCCCCGAACCGGTATAAGGAACACCCAAAACGCTCAAGAATCCCTGAATCGAACCGTCCTCCCCCATTCCACCGTGAAGTCCGAGAAAGACAAGATCGGCGTCCAAGGAGGATAGGTTTTTAGAAATTGAGACGTCGTTCATTCTTTGAAACTCATCTAAAAAAGAATCCGGGGAATTGACTGACGCAAATGGAATCTGAAACCGATATTCTAAAGGAACCACCCAGCCTCCGTCTTGAGTCAAGAGAATGGGTTTGACCGAATGTCCCATAGTATGCAAAGTTTTACAAATAAAACAACCGGTTCGAATCGAGATACTGTGTTCCGTAGAACTGCCACCAAAAAAGACAACGATCTTAGCCAAGACAAATTCTCCAAAAAGAATGCGATCCTATCCGACCTCATCCGGAAGTTTAGAACCATTTGCATCGTAATTCTTCTCCTTTCCGCTGAAAACATCTTTTCGGAATATCCGTCCAAACCGGTGGGAGAATTCAAATCGGAATACGATCAATTCTGGTTTCTCTATCAAAAGGAATTCAGACAGGGAGAATCCGAGCTGATCTTTCGTCCGTTTTATTCCAGTTATCGAGAACAAAAATCGGCGTATCGATTTCAAACGATTCTCTATCCGATTTACTACAGCGAAGAAACCCAACACTGGAAGGTCTGGACTTTTTTATTCTTTTTTACAGGAACCACAACGTTACACGAAGACACGGGTGAAGATTCGGATATCCTAACCCCGCTGTTCTTTTGGGGATCGGGAGACACAGCGAGGGAAAAATATATCGGTTTTTTTCCGTTTATCGGCAGTATGAGAAATAAACTCGCCTACTCCGAACTCAGTTTTTTTCTATTTCCTCTTTATTCCAACTGGAAATACAAGGACTATGAGGCGACTGCTTTTGCCTGGCCTTTCTTTCTCTTTGGCTCTTCGGAAACGAGGGACGAGTTACGAATCTTTCCACTCTTCTCTAAAAAGGTTCACAGAGGAAAATACGAACGTTATTCTTTCTTATGGCCTTTTTTTCAATGGGGAACAACGTTCCAGGACAAAAGAGAACCGGTTCATTATGCTTTGTTCTTTCCTTTTTTCGGAATCAAAAATTCGGAAGCGGGAAACATGAAGTCACGCGGTTTTTTTGTATTGCCCTTGCTCGGTTCCTTTTTCGGTTACGGTTATGACAAACGAACCGGAGAAAGGGATTTTAACGCACTTTTCTTTTTTATCCAATACGGAGTAAATCAGGACGAGGATTACGCAAAGCTGATTCTGTTTCCATTTTTCGGATTCTATCGGTTCGCATCCAAACAAACCACATTTATCACTCCGTTTTACTTTCATCTTCAGACGGATACGTTTCACATTCAGTCCGATGATACGTTTCTCATTCCGTTCTTTTTTCATTCCAAACGACATTACGTACAATGGGATCGGGATGAAAGATATCTCAAACTATGGCCTTTATTCAAATATCAGAAAGATAGAGAAGGAAATGTGATTTGGAATCTTTTGTCTTTGTTTCCGATCAAATCGGAAGTGGTGGATCGAATTTGGGATCCTCTCTGGTCGATCGTGGAATATCAAAAACTTTCCAACGGAGAAAAAAGAGTTTCGATTTTGATGCGCGCCTATTCTCAAAGGTGGACCCAAACCGAATTCCACGCGAGCATTCCTTTGCTAATGGAACTATCTCTAACTCCCGAAAAAACTTCTTGGAAATTCCTTTACGGTCTTATCGGCTATGAAAGAATCGAATCGAGTCGAAATCTGCAGTTGCTCTGGTTTATCAAAATATGATCGAAACACTGAAATCCAGTTTAACCGAATTTTTTTATGCGAGCGGATTTACAATTCTTTTAGTATATGAAAGTATTCTAAATCTTCCACATAGCTTTTTTAAAAGAAAAGAAATTCTGGATCAAATGTACATCACCGGAGTTGGAAGTATTTCCGTAGTTTCCATCGTGGCTGTATTTACCGGAATGATCATGTCCTTAAACACCGGGTTGGGTCTAAAGGATTTCGGAGCCGAAGGACAGATCGGCCTTTTGATGACGATCACCCTGACGCGGGAAATGTCTCCCTTTATGACTGCGTTGATTTTGGCCGCTTCTATCGGCTCCGCGATGGCAGCCGAAATCGGAACCATGAAAGTTTCCGAAGAGGTAGACGCTTTGGAAGTGATGTCGATCGATCCGGTGCGTTATCTGATCTTTCCAAGGATTGTCGGGTTCTCTATCATGGTTCCGGTTCTTTGTGTTTATTCGACAATCTTAGGAATTATAGGCGGGGCGATCGTAGGTTATTTTCAACTGGGAATCGATTACTTTACCTATTTTAGGGACGTCTTTGATCGTGTAGCGTCCATTCCGGGTCTCAAAGATTTATATGTCGGAATTTTAAAGGGTTTTATTTTCGGAATCATCGTCTCTGCGATTTCCTGTTCTCACGGACTCCGAACATCAGGTGGCGCGATTGGAGTAGGACGTGCAACGAGAGAATCGGTGGTTACGTCGTTCTTAATGGTGATTTTCACAGGTTATATGATCACAGCCATTCTTTATAGAGATTGATATGGAAAAATTTGCGATCGAACTCAAAAACGTTCATAAGGCATTCGGGAAAAGACAAATTCTTACGGGAATGGATCTCCATGTAAAGAAGGGCGAAACTCTCGTCATCTTAGGTCCGTCAGGCACCGGAAAATCGGTCACCCTGAAGCACATTACCGGGCTTTTAGAACCGGACGCGGGGGATTGTTATATTTTTGGAGAAAGTATTTCCAGAGTCGGACTCAAAGTAAAAAAGAAACTGAGAGCAAGAATGGGTGTTTTATTTCAATCAGGGGCATTGATCAACTGGTTGACCGTATTTGACAACGTCGCGCTTCCTCTTAGGGAACACAAACTCGCTTCCGAAGAAAAAATAAAAGAAATCGTAATGGAAAAACTCAAACTTGTGGATATGGTGATAGCCAAGGATAATTTTCCGAACGATATTTCCGGCGGTATGAAAAAACGAGCCGGAATCGCGAGGGCGATCACTACCAATCCGGAAATTATACTTTATGACGAACCCACTTCCGGATTGGATCCAGTGATGTCTAACGTAATCAACGAACTCGTTCTCAAAATTCAGAAGGAAACGGGAGCCGCGCAAGTGGTGGTCACACACGATATGTCGAGCGCATATCGGATCGCAGATAGAATCAGTTTTGTCTATAAGGGGAAAGTCGTGTTTACGGGAACGCCGGAAGAGATCCAAAAATCGAATAACGAACTCATTCAACAATTCATACACGGAAAGACAAAAGGTCCGATGATATTGGAAACAAAATGAGATCGATCGCCAAATGAATAGGAGGAGATTTTAATATGAGTTCGCTTCGTTATTTACTCGTCGGAATCATTTTTACTGCCGCGGTCAGTGTGGTGGGATATTTTACGATCGTTACCGAAGGCGGTCCCGTAAAAAAACGCGGGGAATTTATGAAAATCACGTTTCGAAATGCAGAAGGAATCAAGGTCGGAAACAAAGTCACCGTTCAGGGGGTTCCTTTCGGTTATGTTTCCGCGATCCGCCTTATACAAATCGACGAAAACGGCGCAGAAGTTCAAACCGGAGAACCCGGAATCGCCACCAGGGTGGAAATCACCCTTCTTCTTAGGGAAAAAATCAGGCTCTACGACAACTACGATATCATTATCAAAAACGAAAGTCTTCTTACGGGACGAGTGATTTCCATAGACCCCGGAACCATCGATCCCGAATCTCAAAAACTAAAAACAAGATCCACGCCCGTAACCATGATCGATTACAAGGTTTCGGGAGCTCTCAAAGGAAGGGTTTTACAGGACCCACTTGTCAGTTTATCCGAGCTCATTTCCGAGAATCGAGGAGACATTCGGAAGACATTCTCCAATATCGCGGACATCACAACCAAAATCAATACCGGAGATGGAAGTTTGGGACGTTTGATTAACAACGACGACGTTCATAAAAACGTGAATACCGTTTTGACGGACGCACAAATCGTATTAAGGGAACTCAGAGAAGGATTGGAAGACACAAGAGAGCAAGCCCCGGTCACAAGCTTTATCAGAGCCGCATTGAGTGCTTTTTAATATACTAATTTAATTTTACTCTATATTATAATGAATCAATATACAATAGCAATCATCGGAACCGGAATTATGGGTCGCGGAATGGCCTACAATTTAATTCAAGCGGGGCAAAAGGTAAAACTATACTCCCGGAGTCCGCAAAAAATCCAGGTTCTTCAAGGGGAATATTCCACAATCCATGATTCTCCTTCGGAAGCTGCCAAAGAAGCAGATTTGGTAGTTCTGTGTCTGACCGAAGATGCTGTCGTAGAAAAAGAAATATTTTCTTCCGGTCTATTGGAAACAAAACCGAAGATTGTTATCGACTGCGGAACGACGTCGCTTCCACTCACCTACAGGCTTTTCAAGGAATGCGTACATCGTGGGATTCGCTTTTACGATTCTCCGATGACGGGTTCTAAAAACGCGGCGAGAGACGGACAAATCCTTTTTATGTTAGGCGCTCACAAGGAAGAAACGGAAGACATTCAATTCTTCTTTCATGTTTGCGGAAAAGACGTAATCTATTGCGGAACCGTCGGAGACGGTCAAAAAGCAAAATTAGCTTTAAACATGATTCAAGCGGGAATTTTTCAGGTTTATATGGAAGGATTTCAACTGGCACAGGACTCGGGAGTGGAAACTTCGATCTTAAGGGACATCCTTCTTCAATCCGCTGCAAAATCCGGAATCGCAGAATTCAAGTTTCCGTTCGTATTTTCCGCAAACTATGAAACTCATTTTTCTCTCAAGAATATGAGAAAGGATGTTTATCACGCGATGGAGCTCGCCAAAAAATCAAAAACAAACCTTTCTCTTTGCAAAAATCTTCCGGAGATCTATGACGCCGGAATGAAAGCCGGGCTTGGTGAAAACGATTTTTGCAGCCTGAACGAGGTCACAGCGAAGATCCGTCCTCCCAAATCAAAGAATCCGTAAGGGCTTTTCCATCCGTCTCTACCTTGAGACGGATATGCACGTTTTGATTTCTCAGACGTTTTTCATATTCTAACGCTCTTGTTTCATTCACATAAAAACGTTCATTGCCGATCGTAAATCTTCCGTATCTACATTCTCCTCGAAGATACAACTTACAGATCTTTTTATCTTGAAGAGTATTGGGATTGCAGTCCTCGACAAAAGTTCCGGCTCCCGCTTCGATTCTGCCTGGATGAGAATAACAAATGCAGTGAGTTTCATTTTTCTGAAACTTGGAAGAAGAATCGGAACGATCGTTTGAACAAGCGGAGTAAGTTTGGTATTCGATATTGTATCTCAGATAATGTCCGGACAAAAGATCTCTCGGATCGTAACCGGAAACGGGCAGGATCAATTCCTTACCCAAGTTCCTCACGAATTCCAAATATACGATCTCGGAAACGAAAAATGCAACGGGGATAACCAACGCGAGTGTCAAAAGAACTTTGAACGTTTTCATTCTTGTTCTCCCAAAAGATTTCTCATCTTTCCCTTAAATTTCAAATATCCGATCGTAAACCCGATGATCAGAAGTCCCGAAATGATCAAACCGAAACCGGTATAGGTCAGAGTTCCGAACAAATCAAAGTAAAAATACAGAAACCGAATCCCGATCATCGCAACCGCAAGATCGAAGATCCTTCTATGAGAGCGAAACGCGGAGGCGATTCCCAACCAAAAAATGACAAAGAAGCACGCCGGGATCAAGGAAACAAAATGATATCCCACAATCCTATCAGTCGAAGGTTGAACCTTATATAAAAAGAGACCGGAAACGTAGAGTGCAAAAAATACAAGAAAGCTAATCCCAAGCGACTTCTTTTGCATCTTTGTAAACTGATTTCCGCTCAATAATAGAAAGGCGCCGGGAAGAAATACAAGAAGTCGGATTAAGGTCTGCAGCCAGGGAAATCCGATCATAGGATAAATCAATTTCAGATCTTCCGGACTGGAATCATACTGATATTCCACCCCTCGAAAACCTAAAAAGGAAGTTCCTGCAATCAAAAATAACACAGCCCACAAAAAGTAAGAACCCTTTCGAGATTCAAGGAAAAATCTTTCAGTTCCAATCCAAATCGTAAAAAAGCCGATCGTGGAAAAATAAAAATAGTGATTCCAATAAGAAAACATGTTCCAACCGGATCGCTGATCCAAAATCCAACCGGTAATCGCAACCTGAAATCCGATGATCCAAAGATGAATCAGTGTTTTTGAATCCGTTGCGATTAGGAATAAAAAATTAAGGATACACCAGAGAGTGGCAGCTTCATAATATTCACCTCCCCGATGATATACCTGGGATACGAGTCCGATCATCGCCAAAATCAAAATTGCGTTCAATACGATAAAGACCGTCAGAAGATTCGGATTCTCCCGTTTCCAAAACGCAAGTCCCGCGACCAAAGACATCACACCGAGACCAGCGCCTAATTTGAAAAGATCTGAGATTTCTTCCCAGTTGGCAGCTATGATCGCAATGATTCCGATCCCGATAACGACCACACCCAATATGATAAATGAGTAATATAAGTAGGAAGTCTTTTTGCTTTCTTCAAACCGTAAAATGGAATCGGACTGCTCGGAACGGATCAGTCCCGCTTCCACCCACTTTTTTAATTTATGTTCCAGACGCATAGATTGCAAAAATTTAAAGTAGCTGGATCGAAATACAAGAAGTTTTCCCTTGAGAAGTCTTTTGGCTACTCTGGATCAATCAAATAAAATGGATTCGAAATCTCTGAAACTAAGCTTCTCTTTTGTTGGGTTTAAAAAACTTAAAACGCATTTTTTTAAAGAAAAAATTTATCCCGAATAGCGTTTCGATTTATCAAAACGAAGGATCATTCTTCTTCGGAACCGAAAGCCCGTTTCATGGCAAGTTGATAACGTTCCGTATATAGATTTCCCGGAGTAGGCTTTGGATTTCCGATACTTTTCAGACGTTTCTGATTTTCGGAAATTCTGTCTTCGTTGAGAGGGTGAGTCGATAAAAATTTGATCACTCGTTTGTCCGGATCCGTCCCCCCTTCCTCTTTTTCTTTTTTTTCGATCAGAACAAAAAAGGATTCTAAAGCCCCAGGATAGTATTTTGTGGATTTCAAATATTCAAAACTCATGGAATCCGCTTCGGCTTCCGCGGAACGACTGTTTGCAAGGGTAAGAATTTCACCGCCGACCCTCGATCCCAAATTGATCAGATTGGCCGCGTCCGAACCCAAAAAAAGAGTGAGTCCGATATAGATCGTAAAATAAATTCCCAAAGAACTGATGATCTGTTTTACGGAATGTCTTTTTTCCGCATGAGCGATTTCGTGAGCCAAGATAGCGGCTAACGTGGCTTCGTCTTGGATGAGTTTTAAAAGTCCTGTATAGACAAAGATATAACCTCCGGGAGTACAAACCGCGTTGATCGTATCGTCGTCTTTCAAAATCGAAATTTTATAAGGAAACTCCTTTTTATATTTGATCTGATCCGATTTTAAAATTCGATCCGCAACCGATTTTACATATTTCTCCAAGGTTGCGTCTTTCAGAATACGCATTCCCTCTTTTCCGTCTTTTGCGTTTTCCAAAAAGGATTTTCCAATTTGAAGATCCAATTCCACCGGAACCACGGAGTCGATGATTGCACCGCATGCGGAAAACAAAAAGAAACCGGAAAGTAAAAATAGCTTAGCTAAAAAACTTTTCATCGATAACATTTATTTTTTAGAGGACGACGGATTCATAGCAAAATTTTTACTTTATTTCTTTTTAAAATAATCCGTGCCGATTACAAAAGAATGACTTCCTTTGGAGGCGATTCGCGAAATCGTTTCCAAAAACTGAAAAAATTGAATCGTCTCGTCTCCTTTCATCAACTCCGCCGCGTTTTTTAACGTTCTTACCGTTGCAACCTGAGTTCTTGCGTTTTCCAAATCGGCTAGGGCTCTGACTTTCGATTCCACAAGTTTTGCAAAAATCTCCTGAACGTTTTTAGGAAACGAAAAATCCAAAGGAAAAACCGAAGTCAAAGATACCCCCTGCTTTGCCAAACTCACATTCAGTTTTTCCGATATTCCTTCGAACAGTTTCTCTCGTTTTTCATTCAATTCGAAAATCGTATAAGTAGAAATACGCTCCCGAATCTCCACTTTCAAAAGATTGGTCAACTGCTGAACGAGACTTCCCAACACGAAAGCAGGATTATCGGTCATCGAAAAATTTTCCGAAAATCGGATCGAATCTACGATTTTATAACTATATGAAAAGGAAAGACGCAACGCTAGGTTGTCCTTCGTCAAAAGCTCTTGGTTAGTAACCGTAATCAAAAATTCTATCGTAGGATGTTTAAAAACCAAGAGCTTTTTTAAAAAACCAGAAACTCGATAAACACCCGGATCATAAACTTTTTCCAATTTGGAATTTACATATAATAAAGCTTTTTCGTTCGGATTCACTACGATCTTCATTTTCATTCCTTCCAATCAAGAGGGTCGGAGCACCTTTCAAAACGGAACCTAATTCGAGAAGTCATTCGACTTCGTTTCCTTAAATTGCAGGGTTTCAAAAAGTTGCGAAGGTTTTCGCGGCTCCGACCTATTTTCAGCGTAACAGTCTTTTGACCGAGAACTGGTTTTCCACACCACAGGTTTCACTGAGGAGTCGAACCTCAAGGATCCGTTCCCGCAATACCTTATCTATAAACGGATCCGATCGATAAGTTACGGTTGGATCGATACTAAATTCTCAAACAAACCATGTCAA
Organism: Leptospira sp. WS92.C1; assembly: GCF_040833975.1. NCBI lineage: Bacteria > Pseudomonadati > Spirochaetota > Leptospiria > Leptospirales > Leptospiraceae > Leptospira > Leptospira gorisiae. Next base: position 1,880,477 of record NZ_CP162130.1, on the reverse strand, counting down.
CGCAAATCAAACGGACTTTCCTTAGAGATCTCGCATCAAAACCGGAGCTTGTAAGAACTCTTACATTCGTTCATCGTGGGAGACCTGGCAAGGATTGAGAGATTTTCCTAGGAACCTAGCTTAGCTTTGTCTAAAGAGAGGATCTTTTGTGGATTCCTTAAGAACTCTTAGAAGAAACGTTTCATTCCGCGCTCAGGATCGCTTCGTATCCGCCGTAAGCCCGAATATTGATCACTCCCGATTCAAAAAGAAGATACTGGCCTTTGATTCCTGTAAGAATGTCTTCGATCACCGCGTTTTTTTCAGGAGAAAGAGATTGGATCTTTTTCGGATAACTTTGGATCGGATACAAAATTGTAGTCGGTTCGTTTTGAGAGGCGACCTTGTAATCCAGATCCAAATCCAGTTCTTCGATTCGTTGGACAAACTCCCTTTTTTTTTCAGTAAGATCAATTGGCTCGGGATCTCCAGAAACCATCTTTTGCCAAGTGGTCCGATCCGATAAAACTTTAGAAAGTTCTTTTTCGATGATTCCCGCGTCCCGTCGAGAACTCACTTCCACCATCGGAATTCCCTGCATCGCTCCTTGATCCACCCAACGATTGGAAACCGGATTTTCTTTTGTGATCCCGACCTTGATCGCGGAGCTGTTCGCGAGATATACCGTATGAGGTCGAAAACACTGGTCCTCTCCCCAATCGGGCTCCCTACACGTGCCAAGATGAAAATGACAAGTATCCGGTCTTAAAATGCAGAGATCGTTTTGCGCAAGAGTTTGAAAACAGGTAAAACAATTCCCCTGATTAAAGCTTTTTTTGGTAATTCTTCCGCAGGAAACACAACGAATCCTTCCCGTAAATTCCAGCTTTACTTTTTTTCCGATACAATTTAGAATATCAGAATTTTCTTGTATTCGTGCTTCCTGTTTTTCGGAAGACGTCGATTCGTATTCCGACCAAACCCAGATATAATTGACGGGGTCTATTTTTTGATGATCCATCATCCTCAAAAAACCAGAAGCAATCGTTTTCATGGAAATAAAATTTCTCTCCCGGAGAGCGGTCTCAAAATAGAATCCACTTTTACTTCCAAGATACCATTCAACTTGGAACCCGACCAATCAAAAATGAGGATGCTGTCCTGAAATTCATAATGACTGAGCTGTCCATTGGAAAGATAAAACGCCCGTAAAATTTCGCCCGGAGCTTCCTCGGAATCGATTTGAACCACATTCTTCCCCGAAATCGTACTCCCCGAATAAATCTGAACGCTTTTATATTCCTTTATCACAGGAATATTCGGAGAAAGACCATTTTCCATATTAAGCGAAGAATCTTTCGAAACCGAAGGAGGAATTGGATTTTGTTGTTTGAGCAGTCCGCAAAAAAAAGGTCCCGGAAGATCCGTCGCCGGAAAACCGCAGCTTTGATTTTCCCAAGCTTGTTCCTGATTTGTGGGATAAACTCCCCGTAGACTTTGGGCGACCTTTGCGTATGTATAATATTTCAATCTGCCGATCAATTCTTTGAGCGAATATTCCCGCCAAGTTCCGGTCTCCGCAGATAAAATGGAAATCCAAAAAAGAAAGACAAAACAAACAAAACGAAATCGGAAAACCGGCTTCTGCATTCTAATAAAGATAATATTTTTTAATATTCTCATTGTACTCTTTTTCGGTAGAACTCAAAAATTCTGAATACTGATCATATGTTTTTCCGGAATCGATCGACTTGCGTAACGATTCCGTTCCCCATAGAAAATCCAAATTGTGCGTTCCGTCAGGATAGGCTCTCCACTTGAAATCTTTATAATTTGTTTTGATCGTTGCAATCAATTTATAGGCCATCTTCAAAGGATCGTATTTCCGATTTACGACTGTTAGACGAAGTCCTCGGCAAATCTCATTTTTATAAGGTCCAAAAACCGGTTTGAAAAATACGGATTGATAGTAATAATCGCCGTTCGAATTTTGATTCAATTCTTCCGCTAATTTTTCCGGCTCGTTCATCCAAGGAGCTCCAAAATATACAAAGGGTGCCGTAGTTCCCCTGCCCACCGAAACGTTCACACCTTCCAGCAAAACAAGACCTAGATAATTGATTGCGGAATCCACCATCGGAAGATTGGGAGAAGGGGTCGTCCAGGGGATTCCCTCTTGCTCCCAGTCAAAGGAACGTTTTGCGTTTTTCGGAGATACGATTTCAAGTTTAATCTTTTTACTCAAATATTCTGAGTTATAAAACAATGCGGATTCTCCAAGCGTCAAACCTGTGAGAAAAAGAGAAGGAAATTCCCCCGCGAAATTGAGATACTTTTTATCGATCATCTCGCCTCTTCCTTTAAGATAAAGAGCGGGGTTGATATGATCCAAAACGATCAATCGGGTTGATGCCGGATCCGGAATTCCGTCCATGATTCTTTTTAAAACGGTCAGATAAGTATAACATCTCATCCCCATATCCTGCACGTCGAAAAGAATCGCATCCGCACCCTTCAGGATTGCGGGAAGTTCCGCGTTTTTTACTCGATAGATATGGTAGATCGGAAGATTGAAAAATTCATCCACGGTCACGGGAGACTTGCTAAAATCCTCTTCCAAACCAAGAAAACCGTGTTCGAGTCCGATCAAATGTTTGATCTTAACGTCGTTCTTCTTAAATTCTCTGATAATTCTTTCCGGACTTCTTCCGATTCCGGATGGATTTGTGATAAGAATGACATTCTTTCCCGAAAGCCCGGGCAAAATCGTGGAATAGAACTCTGTCTCAGAGGGAATCAGTTGAGAATGCGAAATGTGTTTACGAAAGGTTTTTTCTGCGCATGCGGCCGAGGGGAGGAAGAGAAAAAAAATGACTAAGAGGAAGAATTTTTTCTTTATTTTTGTGTAGAGCATCCTAAAGTTCCTATTTTGTTTAAGAAAATCCCCCAAACCTATTCTTCAAGGAGAAAAACGACAAAATGAATCGTTTCCCTATCATCAGGCTCATCGCAGCCTTAGCAGTTATTTCGTTCGCAGTGAGCTGCGGTTCTTCCGGATCATCCACTCGCAGCGACGGCAAGAAAAAAGAATACTACGCGAAAGAAGGTAACAAAGTTACCGTGATCGGCGAAGCTCCCATCTACAACGGAGACAAACAGATCGCAAAACAAAGAGCTTTGAAAGACGCAAAGATCAATGCTGTTCGCAAAGTGATCGGCGAAGAAATTAGCAACAAAAGTAAGGCTTCCGATGGGGAAAGTCTTGGATCCAGCTTACTTTCCAAAACTGACGCTTTTGTAAAAAATTACGAGATCATCGATGAAACCGAAGGGAAAATCGATACTCAGCCGATGTTGAAACTCACAGTAAGATGTGAAGTGGAAGAATCTAAAATTTCCACAGCGGTAGACAATCTTCTCGCAGACGTAGGAAACCCAAGAGTTGCGGTTTTAGTTCTAGGTCAAATGGCCGGAGCTCCTATCATTCCTGCTGGCCCAAACAATTTCGGAGAAGCAGAGATCATCAAAGCTTTGAAGAAAAATGGAAATAAGATCATCGATCCGGCTCTTACCGCAAAAAAAGTAACAAAAAATCAGGTAGATGCGGAGAAGGTAGAAGGTTCTCCTTTGATCAAGATTCTCGCAGAAATGCTTCAGGCGGAAGTATTGGTGCTCGCAACCGTCGAAACCCAAGATCAACAAACTCTTGAGTCCGTAAACGGAAAGGCCCTTGAAAGACCCATTTACAACACTGCCGCTACCGGAACTTACAAAGTAGTTTTACTTTGGGGTGATGGAAAGATCGTAGACAGCGGATCCGCAGACGGTCGTGGTGCGGATATCACCCAGAAAGTTTCCAGAGAAAAGGCGGTTACGGAATGGGCGACCTCGGTCTCTAAAAAAGTAAACAAACAGTTAAAGGAAGAATGGTTCCATCTAACCGAAAACAACCCGATCGTTCTGAAATTTACCGGACTCAACGCTGACGAAGCTACTAAATTCAAAGACGACCTGACTGAGTTTACCGCGGCAAAAGAAATCAACGTAAGAACCTCCGATGAAAAAGGATCCGAGTGGGAAGTGATCTATCCGGGAAAAGACGCTCTTTTTCAAGAAGAGCTCGTTTATAAAAAGGATAGAGGGTTTTCCTTCTTATCTTCTAAATCCTTAGAAGTAAAATCCGCTACTCGCGGTGTTGTAACTTTGGAATTTAAACCTTTAAAGTAACGCCCCGCTTCTCATTCGAAAAAATACAAATACCCGGAAAAAATTTTCCGGGTATTTTTTTGCCTCTATGGAATGGTGCCAGTGAGAGAAAAATCTCCAGTGTAAAGACGAATTTGTAAGAGTTCCTACAATTCTCCTAAAACAATCCCGCCGTGAATCTTGGTTTTATGATTTGATTGCGTTTGATTCTTTTAACGGATCCATTTTTGCTTCTCAGAGATCGCCTGCGAAATGTTCGATGCAAAAGAGTGGGAGAATTTCCTATATCAGATTTTTTTTTGCAAGTGAAAGTAGACTCTCTGAATTTTTGTAGGAACTCTTACAAAATCTTCATAAAACGAAATACTTTTTCAAAGTCCAAATTTCATACAACGTTCGCATCTGCAAAATCCAGATTTTATCGTCCAAGAAAGTTGTTCGACTCTCAGTTTGGTTCCAAATCAACCTTCTTATAGGGCCCGATCGAAACCGATAGATTCCTGAAGTTTTGTCCTTCTACAAAAGGACCCTGACTTTGGACAAGCTACCTATATAAAAATAGAACCTTAGAACTAGAGATAAAATGATGAAACGAATTCTAAAAAAAATGAAGGCCGAGTCGCTTTCCCCTCCTCGACCCGCGTATCACCAGATCCTTTGGTCCTGGATAGGAGGAACACTTGGAATCTCTCGATCGCCCTCCTTTCTAAAACCTTTGATTCCCCTTTGATCATGGCTCCGTTCGGTGTGTCTTGTGTGCTTTTATTTGGGGTTCCCGAAAGTCCATTTTCTCAACCCAGAAATTGAGTGGGAGGACATCTACTCGCATCAACGATCGGCCTTCTATTTCTGACTTTTCTCGGAAATTGATTGGTATTTTCTTGGATTGGCTGTCGCTACTTCGATTGCATGTATGCAGTTGACCAAAACGACACATCCACCCGCCGGTGCGGATCCGATCGTAATTCTGATGGGAAATGTGGATTGGAATTTTATTCTCACACCCGCGCTATCCGGATCTTTGATTCTTTTGATCCTTGCGCTCGGATTCAACAACTTGAGTAAGAATCGTCAGTATCCCAAGTTTTGGAGATAGGAAGGTTTTTTCTCTTTTGGGTGATTTTTAATTTTGTAGTTACCCCACTTAAAACCGTACATCGCAGTTAGCTCCTAAGCAATAGGAGTAATGCTATGAATATTACTATTATTAATGACACGGTTCACGTAATCACCTCTACCCAGCGAAGAAGAAGATGGTCTTCGATGGAAAAGGAACAGATAGTAAAAGAGACATTTGAACCTGGAAATTCGGTTTCTTTAGTTGCGAGAAAGTATAATATAGCCCCCAGTCAACTCTTCCAATGGAGGCGGTTTATGGAAAATGGTGCAAGCAAAGGAATCGAGAATGAAGAGAACTTGGTTCCTGAATCAGAGTATAAAAAGCTCGAACAGAGAATTAAAAATTTAGAACGCCTTCTTGGAAGAAAGACTGAAGAAAACGAGATTCTCAAAGAAGCGGTCATCCTTGCTCGTAAAAAAAAACTGATCTCGCAAAAACCATTGGAAGGAATCGAAGGTTTCCAATGACAAGAATCGCTTTAGTCGAACAAAGCATTCGATCAGCGAATTCAAAGAGCATGTCTTGCAAACGACTAAAGATGTCTGCCATGATAGACCCACCTACGGATATCCAAGAATTACAGCAATCGTCAATCGGATCAATAAAAGCAGGGACTTACCGCGAGTGAATCATAAACGGATCTACCGAATCATGAAGGAACAAAATCTACTTTTACAAAGGAATGCTCCAAGATTGAAACAAACCCATGAAGGGAAAATCATCACATTAAAAAGCAATATAAGATGGTGTTCCGATATCTTAGGAATACGTTGTTGGGATGGACGGCTTATTTGGTTGGCCTTTGTCATGGATTGCCATGATAGAGAAATCATAAGCTATATTTCCTCAACCATTGGCATTGACGGTCAAATGATTCGAGATATGCTTCTTGAAGCAAAGGAACAACGATTGGTGATTCCAAGGTTCCTTCAACGCAGTTCCTATCTGACAACGGTCCTCAATATACTGCTTTTACGACTATGGCTTTTATTGAAACGTTGGGATTTGAAGTCTGCCATACTCCTGCTTATTCTCCAGAGAGTAACGGAATGGCCGAAGCCTTTGTGAAAACATTCAAAAGAGATTATGCTTATGTGAATCATTTAAATCACGCTGAAGAAGTTATGCTAAAAATACACAATTGGATTGACGATTATAATTCCTTCGCACCACATAAGGGATTGCAAATGTTGTCGCCGAAAGAATTTATAGAAAAAGAGCTAACATTCGCTGTATGATTTTTGGGGGTAACTCCAAATTTCACGACACACTGTCTAACGGCTGTTTCATTTTTTTCAAAAACAAAAAACCGAACAAGCCGTAATAACGACTTGTTCGGCTATATCCGATTTCAGTCTTCTGACTATTGTCGAACGATATCTGAATCTTTATATAAAATCCCACCGTGATAAGGGGCATTATTGATCCGAAGTCCAAATTCTATAGCGTTATCAATTACCACTTTGTAATTTCCATTCGCCAAATCCTGAGGGGTAAACAGAGCCTCATCTCGGTTCAATTTTATCTTTGCCTCGTAGTACCACACATGAGACGAGTTTTGTTTTGCATCAAAATAACAATCCGGTGCTTGGATAAACCCCCGACCAATGATCTGAGACGGATTAGAGGGATTCAGTAGAGTAACAGACAGAAAAAAGTTTTTGCTATCCGAACGAAGTGCGTGATTGTCAAACAAAGGCAAACGATACTTTACCTTCGCATAACACTCGGAAGCTTCGTCTGTTTCACAAATGAAGGAAACTTTTGCGTTGTAATTATCATAAGGAGCTTGGAACTTTTCGGTATATTTCCAGCGTAGAACCTCGTTTCCAACACCGTAAGGACTATCGTTTGGTCGTTCCGCCAAGCTAAAACTCATTTCGTTATCAGCGTTCCAAGTAGGACTATCCGTTGACAATCTGGAAATTCCGGGAAATTCGTGTTGGAATGGTAAAACAAAACGAATCGTATTAGAGTTTGGTCTGGTAGGATAAACAAATGTGCCGGACCCGCCCCCTATCCCAATGCCTCCAATTCTCATATCTAAACGATACGATTTAGAGGTAACCGGACGATCAAATACCGCCTCGACAGTGATTTGACCCGATGTGGTCGGTTCAATTTGTCTAACCTTGACGGATTCCCCTTCCTGAAAATATCCCATGGAAACTCCATCAGAATCACAGCTCCCACCTTCTGGGAGATATCCGCGATCGGTTAGGCTGAATTGTTTTATACTATCTGGGGTCGGAGTTATGGAAAGCAAAATGGGCTCCCCAGACGGTATTTCATCCTCTCCGGATCCATCGTTTGGAAAACCTGAGAAAGGTAACGAGGATGTCTGGGTGAGGAGTGAAGTTAAGCTCGTTTCCTCTGCCTTTTTTTCGTCTTCACAGGATAAAAAAGAAAAACTAAGAGCCGCCAACAGGGCAATCATAGTTGTTTTAGTTTGAATTCTCATTTTATTACTCCGAAAATCACCAATTAGAGAGGGAAGTTTCAAAAAAACCGATTGCGACAAAAAGTAGTTTCAACCGTTTTTTATCTAAAATTGTTCTTAAATCTTTACTCCCTCTATGAATTATACCAATTGTGGATTCGTTTTTTGCAATAATACATATAAAATCCATCTCAAAGAATGAATATCACCGTAGAAGGAATGTAATCCAAAT